>NZ_JBICYQ010000005.1:0-474747 GCF_043201055.1 Streptomyces sp. NPDC048338 | reverse complement strand
CGGCGCCCGAGAGGCACCGGCCCCCCGCCTGGACCCCCTCCCCGGGCCGCCCTCCGAGTGTGAAAAGGCGGGTGAAGGCGACGGGTCAAGGGTGGGCGTAGCCCATCGCGCAGCGACGCGACGAAGGAGCGCCCTTGAAGCGGCGCCGCAACCCGCCACACTCGGAGAGAGGGCGGCCAACCACCAGAAGCCACCGGGGACCCAGCAGCCCAAGACCCCAGGACCCGCACCCCCCAAGCGCCCCCACCCCAACCCCCCCACCCCAAGCACCCCCTCCCCCTCCCCCACCCCCTCCCCCGTCGAGCCGTGAACGATCCAGTGCGATGATCGGATAACTTCCGATCGTGACCATTTCTGCACGAAAGCTGACGGCGCTCGGCCTGCTGGGTGCCGTTCTCGTCGGCTGCGGCGGCGCGGCCGACACGGCGGCCCCCGGCCGGCCGGCGAAACCGAGCGCCATCCGTTCCACCAGCCCCGCCGCCATCGCCTCCCCGCCGCCGAGCACCGTGACGAGCCCGAACCCGAGCCCGAGCGTCGGCGCGAGCTCCGCGGGCAGCCCGAGCGCCGCGCCCGGCCCGGCCACCGTGCGCGAGGCACCCCCCACCCTGGCCCCGGGCCCCGGCGGCGTCACGCCCGTCTTCACGCGGGGCGCCCACGGCGCGGAGAAGGTCGTCGCGCTCACCTTCGACGCCGACATGACGGCCGATCAGGGGCCGCGGGCGGCCGGCGGGGAGCGCTTCGACAACCCGCAGCTGATCGCCACCCTGCGGCGCCTGGGCGTCGAGGCGACCGTCTTCATGACCGGCCGCTGGGCGGAGGAGTACCCGGACCAGGCGCGGTCCCTCGGCAACGACCCCCGCTTCGAGATCGCGAACCACTCCTACAGCCACTACTCCTTCGCCTCCCCCTGCTACGGCCTGCCGACCGTGGCGCGAAACGACATGGCGGCCGACGTACGGCGCGCGTTCGCCGCATTCCGCAAGGCGGGCGCGCGCAACGTCGTGCCGTACTTCCGTTTCCCCGGTGGCTGCTACGACGACGACGCGCTGCGGGCGCTGGCGCCGACGAGGGTGACGGCGGTGCAGTGGGACGTGGTCAGCGGGGACGCCTTCGCCACGGACGGCGACGCCGTGGCGCAGCAGGTCCTCGACGGGGTGAAGCCCGGCTCGCTCGTGGTCATGCACTGCACCCGCAGCGCGGCGCCCGTCACGGAGCAGGCGATCCGGCGGATCGTCCCGGAGCTCCGGGCGAAGGGCTATCGCTTCGTGAAGGTCTCGGAGCTGATGAGCCGCCGGACGCCCGCCGGCTGACGCCCGCGCGGACGCGCCCCGCCGGCGGCGTCGCCGCGTCAGCCGGCCGGGGCGGCTTGGAGGGGGCAGCCGGCGTCCACCCGTTCGACGAGCTCGGCCCGCAGGGCGGTGAGCTCGTCCATGCGGGCGTCGATGATCCGGATCTTGTCCTCGAACAGTGCGGACAAGGCGTCCGCGCTGTTCGGGTCGTCGCGCAGGTCTCCGCCGATCCGCGCGATCTCCGCGAGCGAGAAACCGAGCGTCTGCGCCGTGCGGACGTACAGGAGCCAGGCCACCGCATCCGGCGGGAAGTCGCGGTAGCCGTTGGGCAGTCGCCGGCTCTCGACGAGGCCGAGCTTCTCGTAGAACCGGATGGCGTCCCTGGACACCCCCACCTGGGCGGCGAGTTCGCCGATACGCATGCACCCTCCGTCATGAGTCGGGCTTGACCTTGGAGCGTAGTCCCCTGTCTAGCGTGAGGCGTCGTCGTCCCGAGACAGAGGAGACCTCGTCGTGATCCGTCCGTTCCCGCCCGTCCACCCCGCCTATCTGCGCACCGTCCGTGCGAGCGCCTGGTACGACCTGGTCGTCACCGCCGGCTTCACCACACCGTGGACGTACGCGCTCGTGCACCGCGTGCTGTCCTCCGGGGGCGAGGCGGCGGGTCTGGGAGCCCTTCCCCCGCTCGAACCGATGCAGGTGCTGTTCGCGAACCTGATGGGTTCGGTCGTGATCGTCTGGGCCGCTCTGCGCCTGGTCCGGACCCTGCCCGTGCACGGGCTCCTCGACGGCGTCGCCCGGCTGCTCTTCGCGTCCTGGCAGGCGTACGCCGTGACGCACGGTGCCCCGGCCCTGCTGTGGCCCTTCTTCGCGGTCGAACTCACGCTGGGCGTCGTCCAGCTCGTGCCCTGGTGGCGGACCCGCCGCGCGGAGCGGGCCGCCGGGCCCGCCGCACCGGCCGCCGGCTGAACCCGTCCCCGCGTCCGGTCAGCCGGAGCAGGCGGTGCGCTGGGCTTCCTGCCACTCGCAGACCGGGCAGAGCGTGATGCCCTTCGTCGACTCGGGGTACTCGGTCGGCGCGCGGCACAGCAGGCACTCGGCGAAGGGGCCCTCGCCCGCGGGCTCGGGGCGGGGCGCGGGGCCGGGGTCGCAGTACGACGTGCGCTCGTCCCCGGTCTCAGGGGAGCCGGTGGCGTCGGTGGCGTCCATGGACACGAGCCTAGACGCTCCCTGGAACAACCTGTCCGGAAGGAGGCGTCGTCCGCCCGGACAGGTCCTGGTCACTCGCGCCGGGCCGTGGCCCGGCAGGCGAGTGCCGCGGCCGCGGCCGCCGTCGCCGCGGCGCAGGAGAACGCGAGCCAGGGGACGTGGACGGTCGCCGTCAGCGAGCCCGTGACCAGGCCGGTGACCGCGTACTTCGCGGGGGATCCGGTCGTCACCAGCGTCAGCAGCGAGCCCAGCACCAGGACCGCCAGCGACCAGCCAGGGGCGCGAACGAGGGGCCGGGTGCACAGGACGCCGAGGGCCGCCCCGGTGAGGACGCAGGCGCCGGCCGCCAGGAGCCCGGCGGTGCCGGCGGCGAGCGGACCGACCCGGCGCAGGTCGCTGACCGCGGTCACCCCGAGCACGGCCACCGCGCCCAGCACGGCCATGCATCCGACAGCGGCCAGGAACGCCGCCAGATGGGCCCGCTCCCGGCCGGCGGCGGCCGCCACCACGTGGCGCGCGGCGGCCGGTTCCTGGTTGAGGCAGATCCGTACGAGCCAGGCGGTCACCGGCACCAGTGCGGCGGAGGCGTAGCCGAGCGCGCCGAGCACGGGCTCTCCCGCCCGGACGCCCACACCGACGAAGACCGCGTACAGCAGCAGCGGCGCGAGCCAGCGCTGGGACCGCGCGAGCAGGGCCGTCTGATAGCGGAGCAGGGCGGTCATACCCGGGCGCCTTCGGTGTCGAGTGTGTGGACGTGCCAGGGCGGGCGGGCGTCGAGAAGGGCCCGCAGCAGTGCGTCGGAGTGGGCGGCGTCGACGGTGCAGACGGTGGTGCCGTCGGGGCCGGGGGTGTACGCGGGGGCACCCGGGACGCCTTCGGGGAGCGCGCGGCCGCCGGAGGCCACGATCCGTGCCCTGGTCGCCGCCCAGGGGGCCCGGCCGGGCCCGGCCGTCGCCTCGGCCGGCACGGGGCGCACCCGGCCCGACTCGACCGCGAAGGCCGTGTCCGCCTCCCCCGCGAGCCGCCGTGGGTCGTGGTCGACGAAGAGCACGGTGGCCCCGGCCGCGACGCGTTCGCGGACCGCACGGTCGAGCTCCTCCCGGGCGGCCGTGTCGAGCCCCGTCCACGCCTCGTCGAGGACGAGCAGTCCGGGATCGGCGAGGAGCGCCTGGGCGACGGCGACCTTCTGGCTGCTGCCCTTGGAGAGTTCGTCGAGCGGGGTACCGGCGAAGGCGGTCGCGCCGAACCGGTCCAGCCACTCCCCCGCACCGCGCTCCGCGTCCCGCCGGCCGAGGCCCTGCACGCGGCCGAGGTGGACGAGCCAGCCGGCCGCTGTGAAGGGCAGGGCGACCGGGAAGCGTTCGGGGACGTACGCGGTGCGGCGCGGGCGGCCGGTGATCCGTCCCTCCGTGGGGGCGTCGATGCCGGCGGCGAGGCGGAGCAGTGTCGACTTGCCGGTGCCGTTGGTGCCGGTGACGCGCACGAGGGCGCCGGACGGCAGGCCGAGGGAGACCTCGCGCAGCACCCATGGTCCGCGCAGGCCGTACCGGCGGCCGACCCCGTCCAGGTTCAGTTCGCCGACGCCTTCTGCGGGGTGAGCTCGCTGGGCCGGACGATCACGAAGCCCTGGCCCTCCAGCTTCAGTTGGACGGCTTCGCCGGAGCCGCCTCGGATCATCGAGCCGAAGGACTGCGAGCGGTGCAGCGTGGTGTGCAGCTGCTCGCTCCAGCCGACGACGGCGTCCGTGTCGACGAAGACGGGGGACTGCGGGCTGACCGGGATGACGATCGGGTTGCCCTCGCAGACCAGGGCGATCTTCCCGTGGCCGGAGAAGACGCTGTTGAAGAGGCCGCCGCCGGTCATGCCGGCACCCTTCACGGTCTTGATCTCGTAGGAGAGCGTGGCGTCGAAGCACAGGACGTTGCGGCCGTTGACGGTGAGCGCGTCGTTCTGCTCGATCTCGACGATGAAGCAGTTCTGCGCCTCGTGCGCGAACCATGCCTCCCCCTGGCCGCGGACGGCCATGAGCGCCAGGCCCTCGCCCGTGACGGCCCGCTTGAGCATGCCGCCGATGCCCTGGGCCTTGCGCTCGAACTGGAGGTCGCCGCGGAAGGCGATCATGGATCCTTGGCGGGCGTGCATCTCGCCGTTGACGGCGTACTTGACGGACTTGGCGTTCTGCAGGCTCATGCCCGGGAAAGCCGCTGTCTCGGCCAGGTGTTCGCTTGCGAAAAGATCACTCTTCATGTCGAACATCCTGTCCCGGAACGGTTCGTTCCCACAAACAGCCGCCTGTGACGGGGGTGGCAGACTTGCCGGGTGAGCAGCGATGAGACCACTTCCGAGCCCGTCCGCACCGACTCCCGTGACGAGAAGCCGCAGTTCGTCCTGCCCCTCGTCGTGCGGATCGAGCGGGCCGAGCCGCCGTCCCGCACCGACGCCCTGGAGACGTCGGCCCGTGCGGTCCTGGAGATCCTCTCCGACGAGCGCGCGCACGGTGACGGCCCGTGGGCACAGGTCATGACGGACTGGCAGGACGCCCGGATCCGCAAGGTGGTGCGCCGGGCCCGGGGCGCGGAGTGGCGCCGGGCCGGCGAGCTGCCCGGGATCACGGTCACCGGCCGCTCGGCCGAGGTACGGGTCTTCCCGCCGGTCCCCCTGGACGGCTGGCCCAAGGAGCTGGCCAAGCTCCAGGTGTCGGGGACGGATCTGGACGACCCGGCCGAGCCCGGGGACGTGCCGGCGGGGGCGGCGCTCCTGTGGCTGAACCCGGAGCTGGACATGTCGGCGGGCAAGACGATGGCGCAGACCGGGCACGGCGCGCAGTTGCTGTGGTGGGAGATGCCGGACGCGGACCGCGCGGCGTGGCGGGCGGCGGGCTTCCCGCTGGCGGTGCGGACTGCTCCGAAGGAGCGCTGGGCCGCGCTGACGACGAGCGGGCTGCCGGTGGTGCGGGATGCCGGGTTCACGGAGATCGCGCCCGGTTCGTGCACCGTGGTCTCGGAATTCCCCGCGACCGGTTCCCGCGCCGGCTGAACGCGAGCGCCGTCCCGTCCGTATCCCCCGATACCGCCGAGCGGCTTGAACCGCTGCCCGGTTGGCGGTTCAGTCTGCGGTGACACCACCGCACACCTGCTCGGGAGACACTTTGTCGCTACGCGTCAACGGGACGGCACTCATCATCGCGGCACTGGTCGCGACGGTCGGCGCGCTCGCCTTCCCCGTCTGGTCCTACGCCGACCGCTCCGGTACCGGCCAGGACAATCTCAACGCGTCGAGTGTGGCCACCCAGTGGGGCCCGCTCTCGGCCACCGACCGCGACTTCCTGGTCAAGGTACGCCTGGCCGGCCTCTGGGAACTGCCGGCCGGCCAGCAGGCCATCGAACGCGCCCCCACCCAGGCCATCCGGGACGCCGGCGACCACCTCGTCGTCGGCCACACCGACCTGGACCGGCGGGCGCGCGACGTGGCGGCGAAGCTGGGCGTCGAGCTGCCCAACCAGCCGACCGAGCAGCAGCAGGGCTGGCTGCGCCAGATGACGGCGGCCAACGGGCAGGAGTACGAGCGCCTGTTCGCGAACCTGCTGCGCAACGCGCACGGCAAGGTGTTCGCGCTGGTCGCCGAGGTCCGGCACACCACCCGCAACACCCTGATACGGCAGCTGGCGAGCGACGCGAACCAGACGGTGCTGGACCACATCACCATGCTGGAGGCGACCGGACTGGTGGACTTCGACTCGCTGGCGAACGAGGCGGCCGGCAAGAAGACGGCCCCGCCCACCGGTCCGCCGGTGGTGCCGTCGCCCGCCCAGCCCACGCCGGCGGTGCCGACGGGGGACCAGTCGTTCACCTCGACGCCGGTGCCGGACGGGGGCATCGTCACCCCGCAGTCGTAGGTCCGGCCGGTCCCGTCCGCTCCCCTTCCGGCGGAACCTCAAATCAACCTCTGAACGTCCCTCCGACTGGATTCGAACCGGTTCGGCGGGGCCATCACGTGAGGGACTGAAGGAGGGGGACATGACGGAACTCGGCATCGGCATCGGGTGGCGTCCGGAGATCGCGGAGGCGGTGGAGGCGCTGCCCGGCGTCGACTGGGTGGAGGTCGTCGCGGAGAACCTCTGCGCGGGCCACCTGCCCGACTCCCTGACCCGGCTGCGGGCGCGCGGGGTCACGGTGGTCCCGCACGGGGTGTCGCTGGGGCTCGGCGGGGCGGACCGGCCGGACGCGGGACGGCTCGCGGACCTGGCGGCGAAGGCGACGGCGCTGGGGGCGCCGCTCGTGACGGAGCACATCGCGTTCGTCCGGGCCGGGGGCGCGCTCACCGCGACGCCGGCGCTGGAGGCGGGCCACCTGCTGCCGGTCCCGCGGACCTGGGACGCGCTGGAGGTGCTCTGCGAGAACGTCCGGATCGCCCAGGACGCGCTGCCGGTGCCGCTGGCGCTGGAGAACATCGCGGCGCTGGTCCGCTGGCCGGGCGAGGAGCTCACGGAGGGGCAGTTCCTGGCGGAGCTGGTGGAGCGCACGGGGGTGCGGCTCCTCATCGACGTGGCCAACCTCCACACCAACCACGTGAACCGCGGCGAGGACCCGGCGAAGGCACTGGCGGACCTGCCGGTGGAGGCCCTGGCCTACGTGCACGTGGCGGGCGGTCTGGAGCGCGACGGCGTCTGGCACGACACGCACGCCCATCCCGTACCGCCCGAGGTGCTCGCCGTCCTGTCGGACCTCGCGTCCCGGGTCTCCCCGCCGGGCGTGCTGCTGGAGCGGGACGACCACTTCCCGCCCGCGGAGGAACTGGCCTCGGAGCTGGCGACGATCCGCCGGACGCTGCGGGCGGCGACGGCCGGGGCGGCTTCCGCTCCCGCCACGGCGGAGGTCGCGGCGGACGCCGTGGCGCGGTCGGCGGCGCATGGCCTGCCCGCGCCGGGATCCGGGCTCGCGGTCGTGGACGACGTCGCCGAGCGGCCCTTGCTGATCGGGGCGGGCGCGCGGGCGTCGGGCGGGTTCATGCCCGCGCCGCACCCGGGTCCGGCCGGGACCGACGGCGGGGCCGGGGCACCGGAAGGGCCGGCACCCGGCAGGAGCGGCACCGTATCCTCCGGCACCGTCCCGGGAGGTGCCCGGGAGCGGCTCGCCCTCGCGCAGGCCGCGCTGCTGTCCGCGCTCGTCGCCGGCACCCCCGTGCCCGAGGGCTTCGACGCACGGCGTCTGGGAGTACAGAGCCGGGCGCTGGTCGCCAAGCGGGCCGGGGTCGTCGCGAAGGTGGCCCCGGAACTGCCGGAGATCCTCGGTGCGGGCTTCCGGGCGGCGTTCTCCTCGTACGCCCTGACCCGGCCGATGACCGGTGGCTACCGGCGCGACGCCCTCGACTTCGTGGAGCACCTCCTCGTCGCCGGCCGGCCCGAGGACCCCGAGGCGCGGCGGCGTCTCACCCACTGGTGGCAGGACCGGGCCGGTGCCCGGCCGCCTGGCCGGGCGACCCGCCTGGCCCGGGCCGCCCGCGCCGCGTTCGCGGGGAGGTGGGCGGCATGAACACGCTCGCACTGCTGGTCACCGCGGCCGGCGCCGTCTGCGTCGTCCTGCTGATCGTCAAGCTCTCCCGCACCCGCCACGGTCCCGGCGGCCCGCTGCACGACCGGTACGAGGCCGCGTTCCTGAACGGCGGTACCGCGCGGGTCACCGACGCCGCCCTCGCCGCGCTCCAGGCCGACGGCCGGATCGCGGTCGGCGGGCCGGGCATCGTGTCCGTCCTGCGCGCCACCGCGCACGACCCCGTCGAGCGTGCCGTCCTCCAGGAGCACGCGGCGGCCCCGCACGGTGCCCTGCACCATCTGCGTCTGACGGTGATGCGTCACCCGGCCGTGCAGGAGATCGGCGACGCGCTGGCGGACCGCGGGCTGCTCGTCCTCCCCGCCGCGCGGCGCTCGGCGATCCGCTGGAGCGTCGCGCTCGGGGTGGTGTGCGTGGCGATGTTCCCCGTCTCGATCGTCCTGACGGTCGTGGACCTCGGGTCCTCGAACGGCTTCCCGGTCCCCTTCGTCTTCAAGGTGGCGCCCGCCCTGCTGGGCACCGGGATCGCTGCGGTGGTCTGTGCCTCGCTCGCCGCCTCCCGGGTCACCCCGGCCGGCCGGCGGGCCGTCGCCGCGTACGCGCGGGACCACGGGCATCTCGCCGAGGCGGGGCACCTGGTCGCCCTGCACGGGCTGCGCGCCCTGCCGGACCCGGTGCTGCGGGAGCAGCTGCTCGCGGCGGCCCGGGTGCCCGGGCCCGGCCCCCGGCGGCGCTCCGGCGGCGGCCGGCGCCCGGGGCACCGCGGGACGTACACCGGGACGAGCACCGACACCGCCGGCCTGATCGCCGTCTGGTGCGCGAGTGATGCGGGCGGGGGAAGCGGCGGCTGCGGTGGTGGGGGCGGTGGCGGTGGGGGCGGTTGTTCCGCCGGATCGTGCTCCAGTGGCTCCTGCTCCGGCGGCTCCGGCGGGGGGTCGAGCTGTTCGAGTTCCAGCGGGAGTTCCTGCTCCAGCGGCAGTTCCTGTTCCAGCAGCAGCGGTTCGAGCTGCGGAAGCTCCAGCTGAGGTGTCGATCAGGCCGGATCGGCGAGCGTCGCCCTGCGACTCCGCCTCCGGCCTGATCGGCGAGAAACCCCCTGGCGCACGGCGCTCCCCACCGGTTAGAACTCCCGCATGATCTGGGTCCCTCTCCTGCTGGTGGCGTGCGTCGTGGCGGCGGTCAGCTGTGCGCGGCTGTGCCGCGCGGCCGTCATCGAAGCGGCCCTTCCCGACACGGTCGCGGACGGGCGCCGTGAGCTCACGCTGCCCGAGGCCGCGTACCTCGCCGGCGGCCCGCTCCGCGTGACCGACCTGACCCTGGTCCTGATGCACCGCCACCGCCGCCTGCTGCTCGCGCACACCGGCTGGGCCACGGTCGTCGATCCGGACGGACAGGACGAGCTGGAACGTTCCGTCATCGGGGCGATCGGCCCCGGGGGGCAGTCGCCCACGGCGGCGATACGGCCGGTGATCGCCGCCGCGGACGCCGTACGGGAACTGGCCGACCGGCTCGTCGCCGCCGGACTCGCCGTGCCCGAGGCGGGCCGGCGCAGCGTCAGCGGCGGGGTCCGGTCGGTCCGGTTCGCCCTGGCCCTGACCGTCGCCCTGGGCGCGGGTGCGGCGGCCCTGGTGCCCGGCCACGAACGGATGCCGGTGTACGCCTGGTTCGCGCTGCCGCTGGTGCTCACCTCCGGCTGCCTCCTGATCGCCCGCGCGGAGGTCCATCCGTACAACCGCTGGGCCTCTCCCACCGGCCTGGCGCTGCTCGCCGCCCTCGCCCCGGACGGTCCGCTCGCTCCCGACGACCCGCTCACCGCGCTGGCGACCCGCGGACCCGCCACCCTGGATCCGCAGCTGCGGGCGGCACTTCGGGGACATTGACCACGACACCGCCCGTCGGTCCTTTACTTGGGGCGCGCCGCCCGCTTTCGTCCCATGGGGACGAAGGGAAGTGGCGATGAGAGCCCTCGCACTGTTCGGAGCAGCCGGGTCGCTGGTGCTGTCGTCCCTGACCGCCGCGCCGGTGGCCGGAGCCCTGGAGGCCCCGCCCGCCGAGGCCGTCGGCACCCTCCTCGCCGCCCGGCGCGCGGCCGCCCACCCGCCGCGCTTCGGCACCTGCCCGGCGGCGGAGCGGCTGCCCCCGACCGTCTCGTGCGCCACGGTCACGGTCCCGCTCGACTACGCGGACCCCGACGGGCCCCGCATCGGACTCACCGTCAGCCGGGTCCGGGCGTCCGGTCCGGCGTCCTCGCGTCAGGGCGCCCTGGTCTACAACCCGGGTGGGCCCGGGGCCTCCTCGACCTCCTTCCCGCTGGCCGCCGGGCTCCCGGCCTGGAAGCGGATCGCCGCCGTGTACGACCTGGTCGGCTACGCCCCGCGCGGGGTGGGCAGCTCCGCCCCGGTGTCCTGCCAGGACTCGGCCGACCGGGTGACGGGCCCCACCCCGGCCCCCACCGAGCCGTCGGAGGTCTTCAAGCGGGAGCGGGTCGCCCGCGCGAAGACGTACGCACTGGGCTGCGCCCGCCGCACGGGCGCGTCACTGCGGCACTACCACTCGCTCAACAACGCCCGCGACCTGGAGGTGCTGCGGGCGGCTCTCGGCGAGCCGAGGCTGACGTACATGGGCGCCTCGTACGGCACGTACTTCGGCGCGCTGTACGCGACGTTGTTCCCGCACCGGGTGCGCCGGATGGTCTTCGACGCACCCGTCCATCCCGCGCCGCGGCAGATCTGGTACGCCAACAACCTCGACCAGTCACTCGCGTTCGAGCGGCGCTGGGCGGACTTCCGCACCTGGATCGCCCGGCACGACCGGGTCTACGGGCTGGGCACCACGGCGGACGGGGTGGGCCGGAGCTACGAGCGGGCCCGCGCCGAGCTCGCGGCCCGTCCGGCGGGCGGGCGGGTGGGGCCGGGCCAGTTGCACGCGGTGATGCTCCAGGCCGGCTACGACGACGTGTTCTGGCCCTCGCGCGCCGCCGCGCTCGCCCGGTTCCTGAAGGGCGATCCCGAGCCGCTGATCGCGCTGGCGGCCCCTGCCGGTACCCCGTCGGGGACGGGGGGATCAGCCGGGTCGGCGCCGGGCACGGCGCTCACCGGCGCTGCGCCGTCCTCGGACCCCGGCAACGCGACGGCCGTCTACACCGCAGTGGAGTGCAACGACGCTCCCTGGCCGGAGGACTTCGCCGTCTGGGACCGGGACAACACCCGGCTCGCGCGGCGCGCCCCGTTCGAGACCTGGGACAACGTCTGGGCGAACCTGCCGTGCGCGTACTGGACGGCACCGCGGCAGCGGCCGCTGGACGTCCGCACCGCTCCGGGTGAGCTGCCGCCGGTGCTGATCCTCGCCGCCGAGCGGGACGCGGCCACGCCGTACGCGGGGGCGCTGGAGCTGCAGCGCAGGCTGTCGGGTTCCGCCCTGGTGACCGAGCGGGACGCCGGGACGCACGGCATCGGGGGCGGCGGGAACGCCTGTGTGAACGGCCATCTGGAGACGTATCTCCTCACGGGGGCCGTGCCCGGAAAGACGCCGGTGCGGCGCGCGTCGTGCGCGCCGCACCCGGAGCCGGACCCGGTGTCGCTGGAACAGCGGCGGGAGTCGGGGACCCCCTCCGCCGTCTGATCTTCCGGGTCGAGGGGCGACGAGCCCGGCTGGGCGCCGGGTCGTCACCAGGTCGAGAGGCCGGTCAGGCCAGGCCCGCCACCAGCTCGGCGACGCTCTTGCGGCGGCCGGTGTAGAACGGGACCTCCTCGCGCACGTGCAGTCGCGCCTCGGACGCGCGCAGGTGACGCATGAGGTCGACGATGCGGTACAGCTCGTCGGCCTCGAAGGCGAGGATCCACTCGTAGTCGCCGAGCGAGAACGAGGCGACCGTGTTGGCACGGACGTCGGGGAACCCGCGGGCCATCTTGCCGTGGTCCGCGAGCATCCGGCGGCGGTCCTCGTCCGGCAGCAGGTACCAGTCGTAGGAGCGCACGAAGGGGTAGACGCTCACGTAGTCGCGGGGCGTCTCGTCGGCCAGGAAGGCCGGGATGTGCGACTTGTTGAACTCGGCGGGGCGGTGCAGGGCCATGTTCGACCAGACCGGCTCCAGAGCGCGGCCGAGCCGGGTACGGCGGAAGAGGTTGTACGCCTCCTGGAGCTCGTCGCTCGTCTCGGCGTGCCACCAGATCATGACGTCGGCGTCGGCGCGCAGACCGGAGAGGTCGTAGGTGCCACGGATCGTGATGTCCTTGGCGGCGAGCTGGTCGAACAGCTCCTGGACCTCGTCGGCGAAGCCGGCGCGGTCCTCGGGCAGAACGTCGCGCAGTTTGAACACAGACCACAGGGTGTAGCGGATGACCTCGTTGAGGTCCTTCGCCTTCTTACCGGCGTTCGGGATCTTTTCGGGCGCACTCATACGCCTATTCTCGCCCGTCACGGACAGTGCCCTGCACCAGGGTCGGTGGTTTTCGACGTGGCGATGATCTCGTCCGCCGCGCGGTGGCCGGAGGCGATGCAGGCGGGGATGCCGACGCCGTCGTACGCGGCCCCGGCAAGGCGCAGTCCGGGCAGCCCGGCGACGGCCGCGCGGATGCGGGCGACCCGGGCGAGATGGCCGACGGGGTACTGGGGCAGGCCGCCGTGCCACCGGGTGACGGTGGTGGCGACGGGGCGGGCGGCGAGGCCGGTCGCCACACCGAGGTCCTTGAGGGAGTCCTCGACGAGGTCGGCGTCGTCGCGGTCGACCTGGCCCTCCTCGCCGTGGCGCCCGACGGAGGTGCGCAGGACGAACAGGTCGGGGGCGGCGTCGGTGACCCACTGCCACTTCTGGCTGGAGAAGGTGGACGCCTTGATGGTGCGGCCGTCGACCGGCGGCACGAGGAAGCCGGAGCCGGGCAGCGCCCCGAGGTCGGAGCGGCGGAAGGCGAGGGTGACCAGGGCCATCGAGGCGTACTCGACCGCGGCGAGCTCGGCCGCCGCGGCGGGTTCCTCACCGGCCAGGAGCGTGGCGGCGACGGGGGCGGGCGCGGCGAGGACGACGGCGTCGGCGAGGTGGGTGCGGCCCCCGGCCTCGACCTGCCACCGCGCGCCGGACCCGGCGGTCGTGCCGTCCGGTGCCGGGAGGCGGCGCAGCACCGTCACCGGGGCGTGGGTGAGGATCTCGCCCCCCGCGGCGCGGACCGCGTCCGCCACCGCGTCCGGCAGGGTGCCGATGCCGCCGGCGATGCCCGCGAAGGCGGAGCCGCCGAGGCCGGTGGCCGCTCCGGCCGCGTCGGCCGGTACCGCGGCGCCGGCCCGCTGGACGGCGCGGACGGCGTCGGTGAGCGTCGGGTGGCTGCGGGCGGCCTCGAAGAGCGCGGGCACGGCGGCGCGCAGGGAGATCCGGTAGGCGTCGCCGGCGTACACCCCGCCGAGCAGCGGCTCGACGAGCCGGTCGACGACCTCGTGGCCCATCCGTTCGGAGACGTACGCGCCGATGGCGATGTCGTCGCCGATCTCCGTCGGGGGCAGCTCGCGGTCGCGCTCGACGCGGTCCACGCCGTCGGCGGAGAGCAGTCCGGCCAGGGCCCGGCCGTCGCCCGGCACGCCCATGACGTGGCCCTTGGGCATGGGGATCAGTTCGCCGCGTGACCAGACGGACGCGGTGGTGGTGGCGGGCGGGCACAGGCGGTCGCCGAGTCCGACGGCGCGGGCGAGCGCGACCGCCTCGGGGCGGCGGGCGAGCAGCGACTCGGCGCCGAGGTCGACGCGGGCGCCGGCGATCTCCCCGGCGAGCAGCTTGCCGCCGATCCGGCCGCCGGCTTCGAGGAGGGTGACGCGCGCACCGGCCGAGACCAGTCGGTGGGCTGCCGCGAGTCCGGCGATCCCGCCTCCGACGACGACGACGTGCCCGGGTGACCTGCCCGTGATGTCCGCGTTCATGGCTCCACTCTCTCAGACGGGTTCCGCTGTCCGTTCCGAGGCCGGACCGTGATCGCATCGCTACCGCGGGAGGGCAACCTCTTGCCCTCCCCCATACGTCGAACCGGCAGACATTCACCACCCACCCCCGGGGGATCCCATGCGTGGAACGAGAACGTCCGCGGCACTGCTGACGCTCGCGCTCGCCCTGACCGGCTGCGGCGCGTCCGCCGACGGCGGCGATCGGAGTCTGGGCGACACCAAGGCGGCCGCCCCGGCCGAGCAGGGAGCCGACGGCTACGGCGGCTCGGCGGCCGACGCGGCGAAGGAAGCGGACACGAAGGCTCCGGAGGCGGGGAAGCGGGCCCCCGTGCCGAGCCCGCAGCACGTCATCCGGACCGCCTCGCTGTCCGTCGAGGTCCGCGACGCGGCCCGGGCCCTCGCCACCGCGCGCCGGGTCGCCGACGCCGCGGGCGGGCACGTCTCGAACGAGACGACGGAGCGCGTCGACGACTCGCACGTGACGTCCCACGTCGTGCTGCGGGTGCCGCAGGAGCGGTTCGAGTCGGTGCTCGCGGAGCTGGCCGGCACCGGCCGGCTGCTGTCCCGCAAGGCGGACGCCAAGGACGTCACCGATCAGGTGGTGGACGTGGAGAGCCGGATCGCCACGCAGCGGGCGAGCGTGCAGCGGGTGCGGGCGCTGATGGAGAAGGCGACGAAGCTGTCCGACGTCGTCACCCTGGAAGGGGAGCTGAGCCGCCGTCAGGCGGATCTGGAGTCGCTGCTGGCCCAGCAGGCCTCGCTGAAGGACCGGACGACGCTGGCGACGATCACCCTGGATCTCGTCGAACCGGAGAACGCGCCGGCGGCGCGGGACGAGGGCCGTCCCGGCTTCCTCGACGCGCTCGGCGGCGGCTGGAACGCGCTGGTGACGGCGCTGGCCTGGGCCGGGATCGTGCTGGCGGCGGTGGCGCCGTGGCTGGCCGTGGCCGCGGCGCTGTACGCGGTGTGGCGCCTGCTCCTGCGTCCGCGCCTGTCGCGTCGTACGCGCACGACGGCGTCCGCTCCCCCGGCCGGCGGCGCGGCCGGTGCTCCGCTGCCCGTCCAGGGGCGCAACGCCGCCGGGGCGCCGCTGCGCACGGCGGACCCGGAGGCGCCCGCCGCGCCCAGGGAGGACTGAACGACCGCCCCGACGTAGCGTGTTCGTATGAGCGAACGACTGGTGGTCATCGGGGGCGACGCGGCGGGCATGTCCGCCGCGTCGCAGGCGCGCAGGCTCAGGACTCCCGAGGAGTTGGAGATCGTCGCCTTCGAGCGCGGTCACTTCACCTCGTACTCGGCGTGCGGGATCCCGTACTGGGTCGGGGGCGACGTCGGGAGCCGCGACGAACTGATCGCGCGGAGTCCCGAGGAGCACCGGGCGCGGGGCATCGACCTGCGGACGCGCACCGAGGTGACCGAGATCGACGTTCCCGGGCAGCGGGTGCGCGCCCGGGACGTGGAGTCGGGCGCGGAGACGTGGACGGGCTTCGACAAGCTGGTGGTCGCGACCGGGGCCCGGCCGCTGCGGCCGCCGCTGCCGGGGATCGACGCCACCGGGGTGCACGGGGTGCAGACCCTCGACGACGGCCAGGCGCTGCTGGACTCCCTCGACCGGTCGGAGGGCCGGCGGGCGGTGGTCGTGGGCGCCGGCTACATCGGTGTGGAGATGGCGGAGGCGCTGCTCAACCGGGGTTACGCGGTGACGGTCCTGAACCGGGGCGAGCAGCCGATGGCGACGCTGGACCCGGACATGGGCCGGCTGGTGCACCGGGCGATGGACGGGCTGGGCATCACCACGGTCGGTTCCTCGGCCGTCACCAAGATCCTCACGGGCGGGGACGGAGCGGTCCGGGCGGTGGCGACGGACGACGCCGAGTATCCGGCGGACGTGGTGGTGCTGGGCATGGGCGTGGAGCCGGAGACCTCGCTCGCGCGGCGGGCCGGGCTGCCGGTCGGCGTGCACGGCGGGCTGCTGACGGATCTGGCCATGCGGGTGCGGGGGCACGGGAACATCTGGGCGGGCGGCGACTGCGTGGAGGTCCTGGACCTGGTCTCGGGCCGCGAGCGCCACATCGCGCTGGGCACGCACGCCAACAAGCACGGCCAGGTCATCGGCTCCAACGTCGGCGGCGGCTACGCCACGTTCCCGGGCGTCGTCGGGACGGCGGTGTCGAAGGTGTGCGACCTGGAGATCGCGCGGACGGGTCTGCGCGAGAAGGAGGCCCGCGAGGTGGGCCTGGAGTACGTGACGGTGACGGTGGAGTCGACCAGCCGGGCGGGCTACTACCCCGGGGCGGCCCCGATGACGGTGAAGATGCTGGCGGAGCGGCGCACGGGCCGGCTGCTCGGGGTCCAGATCGTGGGCCGGGAGGGCGCGGCGAAGCGGGTGGACGTCGCGGCGGTCGCGCTGACGGCCGGGATGACGGTGGAGCGGATGACGGCGCTGGACCTGGGCTACGCCCCGCCGTTCTCGCCGGTGTGGGACCCGGTCCTGATCGCGGCGCGCAAGGCGGTGGCGGCCGTCCGCGCGGCGGGCTGACTCCGGGCTGCGGGCCGGAGACGCGCCGCGCCCCCGCCCGGTCGCGGGCGGGGGCGCGGTCCGTGCGGTCTCAGACGGCGGTGCGGGTGTGGACGTACTCCACCAGTCGCGTCAGGGCGTCCGGGTCCATGGACGGCAGGACGCCGTGGCCCAGGTTGAAGATGTGCCCCTCCAGGTCCTTCGCGGCGTCGAGGACCTCGTCCGTCTTGGTCTCGACGGCCTCGCGCGAGGAGAACAGCACGGCCGGGTCCAGGTTGCCCTGGAGCGCCTTGCCGGGGCCCACGCGGCGGGCGGCCTCGTCCAGCGGGACGCGCCAGTCGACGCCCACCACGTCCGCGCCCGCCTCGCCCATGAGTCCGAGGAGCTCGCCCGTGCCGACGCCGAAGTGGATGCGCGGCACACCGTAGGAGGCGACCGCGTCGAAGACCTTGACGGAGGCGGGCATCACCGAGCGGCGGTAGTCGGCGGGGGCCAGGGCGCCCACCCAGGAGTCGAAGAGCTGGACGGCGGAGGCGCCGGCCTCGATCTGGACCTTGAGGAAGGCCGAGGTGATCTCGGCGAGGCGGTCGAGGAGGTCGGCCCACAGCTGCGGGTCGCCGTACATGAGCGCCTTGGTGTGCTCGTGGTTGCGCGACGGTCCGCCCTCCACGAGGTAGCTCGCGAGAGTGAAAGGCGCGCCCGCGAAGCCGATGAGCGGAGTGGAGCCCAGCTCGGCGGTGAGCATCCCGATGGCCTCGGTGACGTAGTGGACGTCCTCGGGGGTCAGGTCGCGCAACCGTGCCAGGTCGGCGCGGGTGCGGATGGGGTCGGCGACGACGGGTCCGACGCCCGGCTTGATGTCGAGGTCGATGCCGATGGCCTTGAGCGGGACGACGATGTCGCTGAAGTAGATCGCCGCGTCGACCTTGTGGCGCCGCACGGGCTGCAGCGTGATCTCGGTGACCAGCTCGGGCCGCATGCAGGACTCGAGCATCGGGATGCCCTCGCGGACCTTCAGGTACTCGGGCAGCGAGCGCCCCGCCTGCCGCATGAACCAGACCGGCGTGTGCGGCACGGCCTCGCGGCGGCAGGCCTTCATGAACGGGGAGTCGTACGTCTGCGACTGCTGCTGCGTCTGCTGGCCCGAAGGGCGGTCGTTGGCACTCACGCCCAGAATCTTCGCATGTGCGCGAAGCCGCTCCCCCGGGCCGGGTGTCCCTCCCTGCGCGAGGGGCCCGTTCCGCCTAGTCTTCCCCGCATGGCTGCGGCTCAGGGACACCTTTCCGATCATTCCGACGGCGACGAACAGGCGGGCGACACGGCGGGTCAAGCGGAGGCCGAGGCGGTTCCGGCCGCCTTCCGGCGGGCGGTCGAGGCGGTGCGTGGAGCCCGGTTGCGGCCGGAGATCGAGATCGACCCGACCCGGCCGCCGCAGCGGCTCGCCCCGCACGCGTACGCCCTGGAGGCGACGGTCGTCGACGGCGAGGAGGACCTGGCCGACGGCCGGCTCGTCCTGCTGCACGATCCGGCCGGCCACGACACCTGGAAGGGAACGTTCCGGCTGGTGACGCTGGTCCGGGCGGAGCTGGAGCCGGAGATGGCGGCCGATCCTCTGCTGCCGGACGTCTGCTGGTCCTGGCTCACCGGCGCGCTCCAGGCGCGCGGGCTCGCGTACGGCGAGGCGAGCGGCACCGTCACGATGGCGGGCTCGCACTACTTCGGCGGGCTCGCGGACCGCAGTCCGGCCACCCAGATCGAGATCAGGGCCTCGTGGACGCCGAGGGAGGACGCCACGGGGGTGCCGGACTCGGGGGCGCACCTGGCGGCCTGGTGCGATCTGCTCTGCCAGATCGCCGGGCTGCCCCCGTCCCCGGCCGATCCGGGCGCCGGCACCACGTCGGGCGCGGGAGTCGTCTCGCTGCCCCAGCGCAGGGGCCCTCAGCAGCCCTGAAGGGGGCGCCGGGGAACACCCGGCACGCCCGGGGATTCACCCGGACGGAGGACTACTCGTCAGATGATCGATCGCGCGTCCGAATTGCACCGAATTATTACTCACCAAATCGTGATCTTTCTCTAAAGGCGGGCGCCCGAGTTGCCGAAGAGGTCAATGACCCCTTCACCGCACGGGTTCGCCCCCGGCTTCTTCCCCGAGCCGGCTCCGTCCCGCACTCCCCAGGAGGCCGTGTGTCCGTTCTCCTCGAGCAGCCCGCAAGTCTGGCCTACCGTCCGAACAAGCCGACCGCCATGGTCGTCGTGGCCGACCCGCGCGTCCGCTCCACCGTCACCCGCCACCTGTGGGCCCTCGGCGTACGCGACGTCATCGAGGCGTCGTCCATCGCCGAGGCGCGTCCCCGCGTCGGCAACCCACGCGACATCTGCGTGGCCGACGTCCACCTTCCCGACGGCAGCGGCCTCACCCTGCTGTCCGAGACCCGCGCCGCGGGCTGGCCCAACGGGCTGGCGCTCTCCGCGGCCGACGACATCGGCGCCGTCCGCAACGCCCTCGCGGGCGGTGTGAAGGGGTACGTCGTCACCGGTACGCGGACGAACATCGGGCACCCCACCCGACCCGGCGCCGCCCCCATCGGCGCCTCGGCCGCCCGCCTCGGCCACCGCCGCCCCCCGGGTGCTCCGAGCCACCCGGGCGGCTACCGCGAGCTCTCCGGCCGTGAGGTCGAAGTGCTCCGGCTGGTGGCCGAGGGCCAGTCGAACAAGGCCATCGGCGTCTCGATGGGCCTGTCCGCCCTCACGGTGAAGAGCCACCTCGCCCGCATCGCCCGCAAGCTGGGCACCGGCGACCGTGCCGGCATGGTCGCGGTGGCCCTGCGCACCGGGATCATCCACTGACCGCCCGGCACGACCACCCCGGAACCGGTCGGTTCCAGGGTCTCCGTACGGGCATCGGCTTCGGCTCGAACGGTTGACAAAAGATCGGCGCCTGTCGACGGAACGTTCCGTCGGCAGGCGCTTGCCGTTCACAGATACCCTTGACACGTGACCGACGCCCAAGAGACCGCAGCAGACACAGCACTGCGAACCACCGGGGGCGCCCCCCCGGACGACGACGTCCCTGCGAACGGGCTGCCGATCCCCTTGCTGGAGCCCCGCGAGGGCGTTCCGCCCGTCGTCGCGACGGAGGAGGCGCTCGCCGAGGTGATCGCCGCGTTCGCCGCCGGAAGCGGTCCGGTCGCCGTCGACGCCGAGCGCGCCTCGGGCTACCGCTACGGCCAGCGCGCCTACCTCGTCCAGCTGCGCCGCGAGGGCGCGGGCACCGCGCTCATCGACCCCGTGGGCTGCCCCGACCTGTCGGGACTGGACCGGGCGCTCGCCGGAACCGAGTGGATCCTGCACGCCGCGACCCAGGACCTGCCCTGCCTGCGCGAAATAGGTATGGCACCGGCCCGGCTGTTCGACACCGAGCTCGCCGGCCGGCTCGCCGGCTTCCCGCGGGTCGGACTGGGCGCCATGGTCGAGACCGTCCTCGGCTTCGCCCTGGAGAAGGGCCACTCCGCGGTGGACTGGTCCACCCGCCCGCTGCCCGAGCCCTGGCTCCGGTACGCCGCACTGGACGTCGAGCTCCTCGTCGACCTGCGGGACGCCCTGGAGAAGGAGCTCGACCAGCAGGGCAAGCTGGAGTGGGCCCACCAGGAGTTCGACGCGATCGCCTCGGCCCCGCCCGCGCCGCCGCGCAAGGACCCGTGGCGGCGGACGTCGGGGATGCACAAGGTGCGGCGCCGTCGCCAGATGGCGGTGGTGCGCGAGCTGTGGACCGCGCGGGACACGGTCGCGCAGCGCCGGGACGTGTCACCGGGCAAGGTGCTCAGCGACGCCGCGATCGTCGAGGCGGCGCTGGCCGTACCGCCGAACGTCGCCGCCCTCACCGCGCTGCCGGGGTTCGGTCACCGCATGGGCCGCCGCCAGCTGGAGCAGTGGCAGGCGGCCGTGGACCGCGCGAAGGCGCTTCCCGACCACGAGCTGCCGCAGCCCGGCCAGCCGGTCGCGGGCCCGCCCCCGCCGCGCGCCTGGGCGGACAAGGACCCGGTGGCCGCGGCGCGCCTGTCGGCCGCGCGGGCGGCGATCTCGGCCCTCGCCGAGGAGCTGAACCTCCCGCAGGAGAACCTGATCACGCCGGACACGGTGCGCCGGGTGTGCTGGGAGCCGCCGGCCCAGGCGACCCCGGACACGGTGGGGGCCGCCCTCGCCGGGTACGGCGCGCGCCCCTGGCAGGTCGGGCTCGTCAGCCCGCTGCTGGCCGCGGCGCTGGCCGTGTCGACCGCCTGACCCGCCCGCACCTCCGGACACGGCCGGCCCGCCGGACCACCCGCCCGGAGTGCCGGACCGCGAGCCCCCGACCGCCCTCGCGCGGCCGGGGGCTCCGTCGTGTCCCGGTTCTGTCACCACCGGGGCGAGTCACCTTTGAACGCGCTCAAAACCCTCTAGGGTCTTGAACATGATCAAAAATGGGTACGCGGACTGGATCGACGACTTCACCGCCGAGCGGGAGCGCCGTGCCGCGCTCGGTGACCCGGACTGGGAGCGCGGCGCCCTGCTGACGCCCGCGCTGATCCGCAGCATCCAGCGGTTCCAGGTCGGCGAGGACGGGGACGGCGCGGAGCTCGGGGCCAAGGCGCGGCGGGCCGGCGACGCCGGCTACGCCGAGGCGATCGGGCTCTTCGTCGCCGAGGAGCAGAACCACGCACGGATGCTGAAGCTGCTGCTCGCGGCGGGCGGGGCCGTCACGCTGACCGGCCACTGGAGCGACGCCGCCTTCGTCCGGCTGCGGCGGCTGCTGGGGCTCCGCACCGAGCTGCTGGTGCTGATGGTGGCCGAGGTGGTGGCCCTGCGCTACTACCGCGCGCTGCGCGACGGCTGCGCCGACCCCCTGGTCTCCGAGGTCGCGGGGCGGATCCTGGGCGACGAGGAACGGCACGTGCCGTTCCACTGCCGCCGGCTGCGCGAGGGCTTCGCCGGCCTGCCCCGCGCCGGGCGGCGCGCGGTGACGGCGGTCTGGCGCGTCCTGCTCGCGGCGGCGGCGCTGGTGGTGGCGCACGACCACGGCCCGGCGCTGCGCGCCCTGGGCGTCGGCCGGCTCGCCTTCGTCCGCGACGTCGTGCGGCTCTCGGGCCCCCTCGCGGCCACGGTGGACGGCCGGGCCGCGGCCCCCGTCGGGCCCGCCGGGCACCGGTCGGCGGTGTGACGTTCGCCGCTCCGGCCCCAGGGACTGGGCAGTCTGGTTACCCGCAAGTAGCATGGGGTCAGCAAGCGCGCGCTTAGTCGCGTGCCGCAGCAGTGCCATCCCGCACCCTGGAGGAGAGCCATCGTGCCTCGTACCGTCAGGGACGTCGTCTTCGTCGACGGCGTCCGCACCCCGTTCGGCAAGGCGGGCCCGAAGGGCATCTACCACGAGACCCGCGCCGACGATCTCGTCGTGAAGGCCATCCGGGAGCTGCTGCGCCGCAACCCCGGCCTCGACCCGGCCAAGATCGACGAGGTGGCCATCGCGGCGACCACGCAGATCGGTGACCAGGGTCTGACGCTCGGCCGCACCGCGGGCATCCTCGCCGGTCTGCCGCAGTCCGTCCCCGGCTACTCCATCGACCGCATGTGCGCCGGCGCGCTGACCGCCGTCACCTCGGTCGCCGGCTCGATCGCCTTCGGCGCCTACGACGCCGTGATCGCCGGTGGCGTCGAGCACATGGGCCGCCACCCGATGGGCGAGGGCGTCGACCCGAACCCGCGCTTCGTGTCGGAGAAGCTCGTCGACGAGTCCGCCCTGTTCATGGGCATGACCGCCGAGAACCTGCACGACCGCTACCCGACCATCACCAAGCAGCGCGCCGACGAGTACGCCGTGCGCTCGCAGGAGAAGGCCGCGAAGGCGTACGCCGACGGCAAGATCCAGCAGGACCTGGTCCCGATCTCGGTGCGCCGCACCAACGCCGAGGCCGGCGAGACCGGCTGGGGCCTGGTCACCGCGGACGAGCCGATGCGCCCGGGCACCACCCTGGAGTCGCTGGCGAACCTGAAGACGCCGTTCCGCGTCCACGGCAACGTCACCGCGGGCAACGCGGCCGGCCTCAACGACGGCGCCACCGCCTCGATCATCGCCTCCGAGGACTTCGCCCGCGAGAACAACCTCCCGGTCAAGATGCGCCTCGTCTCCTACGCCTTCGCCGGTGTCGAGCCGGAGGTCATGGGCTACGGCCCGATCCCGGCCACCGAGAAGGCCCTCGCCCAGGCCGGCCTGTCCATCGAGGACATCGACCTCTTCGAGGTCAACGAGGCGTTCGCCGTCCAGGTCCTGGCGTTCCTCGAGCACTACGGCATCGCCGACGACGACGCCCGCGTGAACCAGTACGGCGGCGCGATCGCCTACGGTCACCCGCTGGCCTCCTCCGGCGTCCGCCTGATGACGCAGCTGGCCCGCCAGTTCGAGGAGAACCCGCAGGTCCGTTACGGCCTCAACACGATGTGCGTCGGCTTCGGCATGGGCGCCACGGTCATCTGGGAAAACCCCCACTGGGAGGGCAAGTGAGCACCACCGCCGAGCTT
The DNA here is from genome assembly GCF_043201055.1 of Streptomyces sp. NPDC048338. Classification (NCBI taxonomy): domain Bacteria; kingdom Bacillati; phylum Actinomycetota; class Actinomycetes; order Kitasatosporales; family Streptomycetaceae; genus Streptomyces; species Streptomyces sp. NPDC048338. Next base: position 451,705 of record NZ_JBICYQ010000005.1, on the reverse strand, counting down.
CTGAAGGGCGCCGCGGAGCTCTTCCCGGACGAGGTCGTCACCAGCGCCCACGTACGGCACTTCGAGCTTCCCGCGGGCGCGGGCCGGTTCGCGCTGATCACGCTGGACAACGGCTTCGACCACACCAAGCCGACCACCTTCGGCCCCCAGTCGCTGGCGAACCTCAACGCCGCCGTCGACCAGGTCGAGAAGGAGGCGGCCGAGGGCGCGATCGTCGGCGTCGGCCTCACCGGCAAGCCGTTCATCTTCGCGGTCGGCGCCGACCTCAAGGGTGTCGAGCTGCTGGGCCGTCACTCCGACGCGCTCGCCATCGGCAAGGGCGGCCACGACGTCTTCAAGCGGCTCTCGTCGCTCGCCGTGCCGACCTTCGCGTACTACAACGGCGCGGCGATGGGCGGCGGTGTCGAGGTCGGTCTGCACTGCACCTACCGCACCGTCTCGAAGGCCCTGCCGGCCTTCTCCCTGCCCGAGGTCTTCCTCGGTCTGGTCCCCGGCTGGGGCGGCTGCGCGATCCTGCCGAACCTGATCGGTGCCGACAAGGCCGTCTCGGTCATCATCGAGAACTCGCTGAACCAGAACCGCCAGCTCAAGGGCAAGCAGGTCTTCGAGCTCGGTATCGCCGACGCCCTCTTCGAGGGCGCGGACTTCCTGGAGCAGTCGCTGATCTGGACGGCCTCCGTCCTCAACGGCACGGTGACCGTCGAGCGTCCCGAGATCGACCGCGGCGCGGGCTGGGACCAGGCCGTCGCGCGGGGCCGGGCCATCGCCGACGCCAAGGTGCACGGTGCGGCCCCGGCCGCCTACCGCGCCCTCGACATCATCGAGGCGGCCAAGGACGGCGACCTGCAGAAGGGCTTCGACGCCGAGGACACGGCCCTGGCCGACCTCATCATGGGCGGCGAACTGCGCTCCGGCATCTACGCCTTCAACCTGGTGCAGAAGCGTGCCAAGCGCCCGGCCGGCGCCCCGGACAAGTCCCTGGCCCGCCCGGTCACCAAGGTCGGCGTCGTCGGCGCCGGTCTGATGGCCTCCCAGCTGGCCCTGCTCTTCCTGCGCCGCCTGGAGGTGCCGGTCGTCCTGACCGACATCGACCAGGAGCGCGTCGACAAGGGCGTGGGCTACGTCCAGGCCGAGATCGACAAGCTGCTCGGCAAGGGCCGGATCAACCAGGACAAGGCCAACCGCCTCAAGGGCCTGGTCTCCGGTGTCCTGGACAAGGCCGAGGGCTTCGCGGACGCGGACTTCATCATCGAGGCCGTGTTCGAGGAGATGGGCGTCAAGCAGCAGGTGTTCGCGGAGGTCGAGGCCGTCGCCCCGGCGCACGCGATCCTCGCCACCAACACCTCCTCGCTGTCCGTCTCGGAGATGGCCTCGAAGCTCCGGAACCCGGAGCGCGTGGTCGGCTTCCACTTCTTCAACCCGGTCGCGATCCTCCCGCTCCTGGAGATCGTGCGCGGCGAGAAGACGGACGACGCCTCGCTGGCCACCGCGTTCGGTGTCGCCAAGAAGCTGAAGAAGACCGCGGTCCTCACCAAGGACGCCCCGGCGTTCGTCGTGAACCGCATCCTGACCCGCTTCATGGGCGAGATCCAGAACGTCATCGACGAGGGCACCCCGGTCGAGACGGCCGAGAAGGCCATCGAGCCGCTCGGTCTGCCGATGTCCCCGCTGGTCCTCCTGGAGCTCGTCGGCCCGGCGATCGGCCTGCACGTCTCCGAGACCCTGAACCGCGCCTTCCCGAAGCGCTTCACCGTCTCCGAGAACCTGGCCGCCGTGGTCAAGGCCGGCAAGCGCGGCTTCTACGTCTACGACTCCGGCCGCCCGGAGCTGGACCCCGAGGTCGCCGCCCTCCTCAAGCAGGGCGACAGCGTCCTGACGGAGGAGCAGGTCCGCGACCGCGTCCTGGACGCGGTGGCGCAGGAGATCGGCCTGATGCTGGAGGAGGGTGTCGTCGCCGAGGCGCAGGACATCGACCTCTGCCTGATCACGGGCGCGGGCTGGCCCTTCCACCTGGGCGGCATCACGCCGTACCTGGACCGCGAGGGCGTCTCCGAGCGGGTGAACGGCAAGCCGTTCCTCGCCCCCGGCGTCGCGAGCGTCCCGGTCCAGGCGTAACGGACCCCGGACAACCGGCGGACGGCCCCGGCACCTTCACGGTGCCGGGGCCGTCCCGCGTCCGGGAGCGGGCGGGCGGGGCCGGGGCCCTGAGCCGAGGTGCCCGGGTCGGGTCGGCCCCGGGTACGCGAACGGCCCGGGATCCCTCGGGGGTGTCTTGCCGATCGGCAAGACACCCCCGAGGGATCCCGGGCCGGTGCCGTCGGGGAGGCGTGCGGCGCGCCGCGTCCTCAGACCCGGGTCCAGGCCTCCATCGCCAGGCCCGACTCCTCCTTCTGGCGCGTGACGCGCAGCGCGCCGTCCTCGCCGATCGCCGCCAGGACCACCCGGCCGAGCCCGTCGAGGGCCATCGCCGGGGCGCCCGCGCAGACCTCGCCGGTCGGCGACCAGTCCAGGCCCGCCCCCTCGGTCTCGGTCGGGTACGCCGCCAGGGCCGGCCGGCCCGAGGCGTCGCGCTGGGCCAGCAGCGTGCAGTCCACACCGTCGACCGGAGTGCGCAGCAGGGCGACCGGACCCGTGCCCGACCCGCCGCCCAGCGGACGCGGCCGGTCGCCGGGGCGCCAGGCGACGACCTCGCCGCTTCCGGCGTCGCGCCAGAAGCGGGTGACCGTCTCGCGTCCGGTGCGGGTCGCCGTGAACGTACCGTCGGCGACCGAGACCTCGGTCAGCTCGTCGGCGCGCGGCATCCGCCAGCCGGGCTCCTTCTGGCTCCAGCGCAGCACGTGGTCCGCGCACGGCGCGGAGACCTCGGCCAGGCCGGCGTCGTTCACGGTCACGGCCACGGTGCCGGACACCCCGCTGCCCTTGATGTCGCCCCAGCCCTTCCAGCGCCCGGTCGTCTCCTGGCTGCGGCCGCTGACCCCGCGTCCGGCGTTGCGGACGAACATGTGCATCGACCCTTCCGGGTCGACCAGCGCGGACGGCAGGCCGAGTTCCGCGGCGAGGTGCCGGTTGTCCTTGGAGGTGTAGGGGCTGTTGAGCGAGTGCCAGTCCCGCAGCGGCCGGCCCGTCTGGTACTGCACGGCGTACACGATCGAGGCGTCCACGTGGTCGCCCCCGCCGGGCAGCCGGCGCAGACCGGTGAGGAAGACGTAGCCCTCCGGGCTCTGCACGATCGACAGGTGCGGCACGAGACCCGGCGCGGGGAGCAGTTCGGGGCCGCTCCACTCGGGCCCGCCGACGTTCTTCTCGGTCCAGCGCAGCACGCCGCCGTCGACGGGGGCGTACGCGGTGAGACGGCCGTCCTTGCCGCGCACCAGCCAGTCGGCGGTGGCGGGGACGGGATCTTTCATCGGCACCGAGGGCGTGAGCTTCTGCGGCTGGGCTCCCATGAGCGAGCTCGGCGCCGAGGCCTGACCGTCCGAAGCGGACTTACGGCTCTGCGACCTGCGCGCGGACCACACGGCCATGGTCTGCGACCACCTTCCCTGACACCTTGAAATCGCGGCGACAATAGCACTGGGACGCCTCTCACCGTCCGCCGGGAGGCCGCAAGATCGCAAGGGCAGGGGACATGCCGCAACATCTCCGACCTGTACTGATCGTGGACGGCGCCAATGTCGTCGGGTCCGTGCCGGACGGCTGGTGGCGGGACCGGCGGGGTGCGGCCGAACGGCTGCGGGACCGGCTTGCGGAGGTGGCCCGGCGGGGGATCCGGGAGGAGCCGGGGCCGCTCGACGTGGTGCTGGTCGTGGAGGGCCGGGCGCGGGGCGTGGAGCCCTCCGCGGAGGTGCGGGTCGCCGCGGCGGACGGGAGCGGGGACGACCTGATCGTGGAGCTGGCCCGCGAGGCGTCGGGCCGGCGGTGCGTGGTCGTCACGGCCGATCGCGAGCTGCGGAACCGGGTGGACGAGCACGGCGCGCGGTGCGTGGGACCGCGCGCCGTCCGAGAGGACTGGACCACCGCCCCGTGATGCCCGCTCAGAAGGCCCTGTACGGGCTTCTGCGGGCCCGGGACGGTGGTCGTGGGCCTGGGGTGGGGTCGGCCTAGTACAGGGCGTCCTGGCCCGCCTTGCCGAGTCGGCTGTGCTTACGTCCGTAGAGGAAGTACACGACGATGCCGATGACCATCCACACGGCGAACCGGAACCAGGTCTCGCCGGGCAGGTTGAGCATCAGCCAGAACGAGGCCGCGATCGACAGGATCGGCAGCACCGGGACCCACGGGGTGCGGAAGGCGCGGTGCAGGTCCGGCCGGGTGCGGCGCAGGACCATCACGCCGACCGCGACGACCACGAAGGCGAAGAGCGTGCCGATGTTCACCAGGGTCGCGAGCTCGTTGATGCTGGTGAAGCCCGCCACGATGGCGATGATGACGCCGAGCAGGATCGTCGGCCGGTAGGGGGTCTTGAAGCGCGGGTGGGTGATCGAGAAGAAGCGCGGCAGCAGCCCGTCACGGCTCATCGCGAAGAACACCCGGGTCTGGCCGAGCAGCAGGATGAGGCAGACGGTGGTGAGGCCGACGGCCGCGCCGAAGCTGATGACACCGGCGTAGAAGGGATGCCCGGCGGCCTTGAACGCGTCCGCCAGCGGCGCGCTGACCGACAGTTCGGTGTAGTGCTGCATGCCGGTCACGACCAGGGCCACGGCGACGTAGAGCACGGTGCAGATGAACAGCGAGCCGAGGATGCCGCGCGGCATGTCGCGCTGCGGGAGCTTGGTCTCCTCGGCCGCGGTGGCCACCACGTCGAAGCCGATGAAGGCGAAGAAGACGACGGAGGCGGCGGTGAAGATGCCCATGACGCCGAAGTTGGTCGGCTCGTATCCGAAGATCAGCTGGACCATCGGGGAGTCCCAGCCGGAGGTGCCCTCGGGCGGGGCGATCGCGTCGGGGATGAAGGGGTCGTAGTTGTCGCCCACGATGAAGAAGAGACCCGCGATGATCACGATCATGACGACCGTGACCTTGATCGCCACCACGACCGCGGTGATGTTGGCGGAGAGCTTCATGCCCAGGACGAGGACCACGGTCAGCACCAGGACCAGCAGGAACGCCAGAAGGTCGAAGGTGCCGCCGGGAACGTCCGGCCCCGACAGCGCGGCCGGCATGTGCCAGTCCACGTTGTCCATCAGGGAGCGCACGTAGCCGGACCAGCCGACCGCGACGACGGCGGTGCCGAGCGCGAACTCCAGGACGAGGTCCCAGCCGATGATCCAGGCCGGGAGTTCGCCGATGGACGCGTAGGCGAAGGTGTAGGCCGAACCGGCGACCGGGACCGTCGAGGCGAACTCGGCGTAGCAGAGGGCCGCCAGGGCGCAGACGATGCCGGCCGCGACGAAGGCCAGCGCGGTGGCCGGGCCGGCGTTCTCCTTGGCCACCTTGCCGGTGAGCACGAAGATGCCGGTGCCGATGATGACGCCGACGCCGAAGACCATGAGGTCCCAGGCGGACAGCGATTTCTTCAGCGCGTGCTCGGGCTCCTCGGTGTCCCGGATCGACTGTTCGATCGTCTTGGTCCGGAACATTCCTGACGACCTGCTTGGCTGCTGGTCCGTACTCACCGTCGTACCTCCGTGCGGTCGGTCCCAGCACCCATGATCGAGAGGGTCGGGGTGCCGCGCGCGCCGGGAGAACGGGTTTCACACGAATGGGCCGGTCGAACCCTCCTGGGAGTGGTCCGACCGGCCCAATGGTGACGCTGTGTCGCGGGAGGTCAGTCGCGCGCGGGCTCCACGGCCCGGCTGCTGCCCTCGTAGCGCCCGTCCAGTCGTGAGACCAGGCCGGTGACCTGGCGGGCGATGTCCGGCGCCGTCAGGCCGATCTCCGCCATGACCTCCTTGCGGGAGGCGTGGTCGAGGAAGCGCGGCGGGATGCCGAAGTCGCGCAGCGGCACGTCGACGCCGGCGTCGCGCAGGGCCTGGGCGACGGCCGAGCCGACACCGCCGACCCGGCTGTTGTCCTCGACGGTGACGACGACCCGGTGCTGCTCGGCGAGCGGCGCCATGGCCTCGTCGACCGGCTTGACCCAGCGGGGGTCGACGACGGTCGTGGTGATGCCCTGCTTGTCGAGGAGGTCGGCGATCTCCAGGCACATCGGCGCGAGCGCGCCGACCGACACGAGCAGGACGTCGGGGACGTCGCTGCCGGGCTCACGGAGCACGTCCATCCCGCCGACCCGGCGCAGGGCCGGTACGGCGGGGCCGACGGCGCCCTTGGAGAAGCGGACGACGGTCGGCGCGTCGGTGACCTCGACGGCCTCGCGCAGCTGGGCGCGCACCTGGTCGGCGTCGCGCGGGGCGGCGATCCGCAGGCCGGGGACGACCTGGAGGATCGACATGTCCCACATGCCGTTGTGGGAGGCGCCGTCCGTGCCGGTGACACCGGCCCGGTCCAGGACGAAGGTGACGCCGCACCGGTGCAGCGCCACGTCCATCAGGACCTGGTCGAAGGCCCGGTTGAGGAAGGTGGCGTAGACGGCGAAGACCGGGTGGAGCCCGCCGGTGGCCAGGCCGGCCGCCGAGACCGCGGCGTGCTGCTCGGCGATGCCGACGTCGTACACCCGCTCGGGGTAGGCCTTGGCGAACTTGTCGAGGCCGACCGGCTGGAGCATGGCCGCGGTGATCGCGACGATGTCCGCGCGCTCCTTGCCGAGCTTGACCATCTCCTCGCCGAAGACCGAGGTCCAGTCGGCGCCGGAGGAGGCGATCGGCAGACCGGTGTCGGGGTGGATCTTGCCGACGGCGTGGAAGCGGTCGGCCTCGTCGGCGAGGGCGGGCTGGTAGCCGCGGCCCTTCTCGGTCAGGCAGTGGACGATCACCGGGCCGCCGAACCGCTTGGCCCGGGTCAGCGCGGACTCCAGCGCCTCGATGTCGTGACCGTCGATCGGGCCGACGTACTTCAGCCCCAGGTCCTCGAACATGCCCTGCGGCGCGATGAAGTCCTTCAGCCCCTTCTTGGCGCCGTGCAGCGTCTCGTAGAGGGGCTTGCCGACGACGGGGGTGCGCTCCAGGATGTCCTTGCCGCGGGCGAGGAAGCGCTCGTAGCCGTCGGTGGTGCGCAGGGTCGCCAGGTGGTTGGCGAGGCCGCCGATGGTCGGGGCGTAGGAGCGCTCGTTGTCGTTGACGACGATGACGAGCGGGCGGTCCTTGGCCGCGGCGATGTTGTTCAGCGCCTCCCAGGCCATGCCGCCGGTCAGCGCGCCGTCGCCGATGACCGCGACGACGTGGTCGTCCTTCCGCAGGACCTCGTTGGCCTTGGCGAGGCCGTCGGCCCAGCCCAGGACGGTCGAGGCGTGCGAGTTCTCGATGACGTCGTGCTCGGACTCCGCCTGCGAGGGGTAGCCGGACAGGCCGCCCTTCATCTTGAGCTTGGAGAAGTCCTGGCGGCCGGTGAGCAGCTTGTGCACGTAGCTCTGGTGGCCGGTGTCGAAGAGGACCTTGTCCTTCGGGGAGTCGAAGACGCGGTGCAGGGCGATGGTCAGCTCGACCACGCCGAGGTTGGGGCCGAGGTGGCCACCGGTCTTGGAGACGGCGTCCACGAGAAACGTCCGGATCTCCTCGGCCAGCTGTTCCAGCTGTTCCGGGGACAGCCGGTCCAGATCGCGCGGTCCCCTGATACGGGTCAGCAGAGCCACCCGTGCCTCCTTGCGTTTGAGCTGGTCGAGCTTGCCGATTTCGTCGAGTCTAATGTTCCGCTCCCGACCTCGGTCATCGGGCGGCGGGGTGCGCGCCACTCGGATGGCCGACACACCGCCGAGCCTACGGGGCGGTACACGGGTCCAGACGCGGCAGTTCCCGGCGCCGGTTCTGCGGCGCCGGGAACTGTGGGGTTCGTTACGCGAAAGGCTGTTCGCCCTTCGTCGTCACGCGCGTCCCGCGGTCTTCTGCGTGCGGCGGGAGACCGAGTCGATCACGACGGCGGCGAGGAGCACCGCGCCGGTGATCATGAACTGGATCTCGTTGGCCATGCCGATCATGTTCAGGCCCTGCTGGATCGACTGGATGACGATCATGCCCAGGAGCGCGGACCAGACCTTGCCGCGGCCGCCGAAGAGGCTGGTGCCGCCGATGACGGCGGCGGCGATGACCAGCATCAGCGTGTTGCCGCTGCCCAGGCTCTTGGTGGCGCCGCCGGAGAGGCTGGCCACGAAGAGACCGCCGAAGGCGGCGAGCATGCCCGACAGGCCGAAGACGAGGATCCGGATCCGGTCCACGTTGATGCCCGCACGGCGCGCGGCCTCGGCGTTGCCGCCGACCGCGAAGACCTTGCGGCCGAACAGGGTGCGACGGGCGACGAAGTCGGCGATCACCAGGACGGCCACGAACAGGACCAGGGCGAGCGGCAGGCCGCGGGCGCCCTCGGGCTCGTTCAGGACGTAGGCGACGACGAAGCAGAGGATCGCGACGACGCCCGTGCGGAGCACGATCTCGCTGGTGGGGCGGGACGGCAGGGCCGCGGCCTTGCGACGCTTGGCGTCGAGCAGCAGCGAGCCGGCGTAGGCGAGGACGGCGACGGCGGCCAGGCCGTAGGCGGCGCCCTTGTCCTCGAAGTAGTACGCGGTGAGGTTCTCGACGATCGAGCCGGTGGGCGCGTTGATCGAGCCCTCCTTGCCCATGAGCCAGATCTGCAGACCGCTCCAGCCGAGGAAGCCGGCGAGGGTGACCACGAAGGCGGGGACGCCGATCTTGGCGAAGAAGAAGCCGTGCAGCAGGCCGATGAGCAGACCCGAGGCCACCGCGATGACCACGGAGAGCAGGTCGTTCATGCCGTTGGTGACGTTGAGCACCGCCCAGACGGCGGCGCCGACGCCCGCGACCGAACCCATGGAGAGGTCGATCTCGCCCAGGATGAGGACGAAGACGATGCCGACGGCCATGATGCCGAGGCCGGAGGAGTACACCGCGATGTTCGCGACGGAGCTCGCGGACAGGAAGTTGCTGTTCTGCACCTGGAAGACGATCGCGATGACGATCAGGCCCAGGACGACGGGCAGCGAGCCCAGCTCACCGCCGCGGATCTTCCGGGAGAACTCGCTCCAGTAGCCCTTGAAGCCCTCCTGGCGGACCAGCAGGCGCGGGTCGACGGTGGGGATGGGGGCGGCGGCCTCGGCGGGGGCGGCCTGGGCCGGCACCGTGGTCTCGGCCGGCGTCGCGGTCTCGGCGGACGCCTCGCTCTCGGCGGGCGTCTCGGGGGTCTTGGCGAGGTCGCTCACTTCGCGTCCTCCTTCGTGGCCGCTGCCGAGGCCGTACGGGCCTGCCGACGGGTCACGGCGTTGTCCGTGGCACCGGTGATGGCGGCGATGATCGTCTCGTGGCTGGTCTCGGCGACCTTGAAGTCACCGTTGTTGCGGCCGAGGCGGAGCACGGCGACGCGGTCCGCGACGGCGCGGACGTCGGCCATGTTGTGGCTGATGAGGATGACTCCGTGGCCGCGCTCGCGCAGCCGCTCCACCAGGTCGAGCACCTGTGCGGTCTGCTCGACACCGAGGGCGGCGGTGGGCTCGTCCAGGATGACGACCTTCGGGTCGCCGATCAGGGCGCGGGCGATGGCCACGACCTGACGCTGTCCGCCGGAGAGGGCGGCGACGGGGATGCGGACGCTGGGGATGCGGATGGACAGGGTGTCCAGCAGCTCCTTGGCGCGCTTCTCCATCGCGATCTCGTCGAGGACGGACGCGGAGCGCAGCTCACTGCCGAGGAAGAGGTTGGCGACGACGTCGAGGTTGTCGCAGAGCGCCAGATCCTGGTAGACGGTCGCGACTCCGAGGTTCTGGGAGTCGTGCGGCTTGGTGATCTGGACGGGGCGGCCGTCCCACTCGATGGTGCCCTCGTCGATCGGGTGGACACCCGAGATCGTCTTGACGAGGGTCGACTTGCCGGCGCCGTTGTCGCCGACCAGGGCGACGACCTCTCCGGCATGGATCTCCAGTTCGACATCGGTGAGCACCTGGACGGCGCCGAATCGCTTGGAGACCCCGCGCAACGCCAGCACGGGCGTAGCGGACACGTGAATCATCTCCTTCGCCGCCTGACCGGCGGGGATGGTGGTGCAGGGGGAGCACTCGGGGTGCGAGAGAAGTCCGGCGTCCCGCCCCCGCTTGCGGGGCGTTGAACGGGGCGGGAGACGCCGGACCGGTTCTGGCGGGCCGTCCGGAACGCGCGCACGGGGGGACACGCGTGGGGGCCGGACGGCCCGGCCGGGGGGCGGGCTACTTGATGCCCGCCGCCTCGCAGGCCGCCTTGTACTCGGCGGTGCAGATGTCGGCGGCCTTGTAGACGCCGTCGGCGATGATCGTGGAGGCGATCTTGTCCTTGGTCACGACCTGGGCGTCGTACAGCTTCGCCGGGATGTCCTTGAACTCACCGGTCAGGCTGGTGACCTTGGTCGGGACCAGGTCGTCGATCTTCTCGCCCTTGAGGAGCTTGACGGCGATCTCGGCGGTGGTCTCGGCCTCCGGCTTGATCTGCTTGTAGATCGTGAAGGACTGGTCGCCCGTCAGGAGCCGCTGCAGACCGGCGAGCTCGGCGTCCTGGCCGCCGACCGGGACCTTGATGCCCTGCTTGGAGAGGGCGGTGATGATGCCGCCGGCCATGCCGTCGTTCGCCGAGTAGACGCCCTGGAAGCCCGTCTTGCCCAGCGAGTCGATGGCGGCACCCATCTTCTTGTTGGCCTCGTCCGGGGACCAGTCCGGGATGTCCTGCTCGTACACGACCTTCTTGACGGCCGTGTCGAGGACGCTGTGGGCGCCCTTCTTGAACAGCGGCGCGTTCGGGTCGGTCGGCGAACCGTTGATCATGACAACGTTGGCGTCCTTCGCCTTGTCGCCGAGCGCGGCGACCAGGCCCTCACCCTGGAGGCGGCCGATCTTCTCGTTGTCGTACGAGACGTAGGCGGAGATCGGGCCCTCGGCCAGACGGTCGTACGCGACGACCTTGACGCCCTTCTTCTCGGCCTGCTGCACCCAGGACTTGGTGGCCTTGTAGTCGACCGAGTCCAGGATGATGACCTTCACGCCCTGCGTGACGAGCGCGTCGAACTGCTTCTTCTGCGTCTCGGTGTCCTGCGCGGCGTTGTTGTACTTGACCTCGCAGTCCGAGCACAGGGCCTTGATCTTCGCCTCGATGATCGGGCGGTCGAAGGTCTCGTAGCGCGTGGTCTTGTTCTCCGGCAGCAGCAGACCGATGGTCTTGCTGTCGCCACCGCCGTTGCCCGAGTCGCTGTCGCCCGCCTTGCCGCAAGCGGCGACGGAGAGAGCCATCGAGACCGCGGCCGTGCCTATGACGATGCGGCGCGTCATTGCGTTCATGTGGGGTTGCCTCCCTGACGAGGCCGCGACGTTGCGGCCGAGGTGGCACGAAGTCAACTCGGCCGCAACACCGACGTCAAGAAGTAAATTCTTAACGAGATGACAACGGTGCCTTTCGTTATCTAAGTGAAGGCAGGCTTGGAGGCGGGCGACGAGGCCGGCGGGGCACTCTCCAACAGGGTCGAATCACCCATTTCACTCAGCACGAGGGCCAGCGCGCCGAGCACCTCGGCCCGGCCGCCGAGCGCCCCGGGGGCGAGCGACAGCTGGCGTGCGGCGCTGGGGATGGCATACCGCGAGACGGAGTCGCGTATCGGTGCGAGCACCAGCTCGCCGGCCTCCGCCAGATCACCTCCGAGCACCACACGGCTGGGGTTCAGGAGGTTGCAGAGGTTGGCGATACCGCTGCCGATATGGCGGCCGACGTCCGCCACCACCCGGCGGCAGCCCGGATCACCCTCCCGCGCCAGCTGGACGACCCGCTCCATGGTCAGGTCGGGCCCGTGGCTGGGCTGGAGCAGGGGCAGGACGTAGCGGGCCGCCGTGAAGGTCTCCAGGCAGCCCCTGTTGCCGCAGCGGCACACCGGGCCGGACTCGTCGAGGGTGATGTGCCCGATCTCCCCCGCGGTGCCTCCAGGGCCCCGGTAGACGCGTCCGTCGATCACCAGACCGGCGCCGACACCGCTGGCCACCTTGATGTAGGCCAGGTCCTTGACCCCCCGGCCGCTGCCCCAGACCAGCTCGCCCAGGGCGCCGAGATTGGCGTCGTTGTCGACGTACACGGGCACCCCCAGACGGCCCGAGAGCTCGTCGGCGGGGTTGATCCCGGTCCAGCCCGGCAGGATCGAGGTGGAGCCCAGCGTGCCGGAGGAGACGTCGATCGGGCCGGGCACGCCGAGCCCGACGCCGATGACCTTGCCCTGGCCGATGCCGGTGGCCTCGATGAGGCGTTTGACCAGCTGTTCCGCCCGGTCGAAGCCCTCGGCCGAGGAGGCGTCGACGTCCAGTGGCTCCGACTCCTCGGCGAGCACCTGGTGAGCGAGGTTGCCCACGGCGACGCGCAGGTGGGTGTGGCCGAAGTCGACCCCGATGACGACGCCCGCGTCGCCCGAGAGGGAGACGCTGCGGGCCCGCCGGCCACCGGCGGAGGTCGGCGTGACCTCGACCGTTCCGCCGTCCTTCAGCTCCCGCACGATGTTGGACACCGTGGCGGCCGACAGGCCCGTGGCACGGGCGATCTCCGCCTGGGTGAGCGAACCGGCCATCCGTACCGCACGGACGACCCGTTCGAGATTGGCCCTGTGCAGAGACGTCTGCGACCCCGGAGTCTCCATCGACTCATCCACTCCCGCCTGTGGTGGGCGGTGCGAGCACCGCCCCGGCCGGGGGCACGCCCGTGTGGACCCCGGCTCATTCTCCAACTTGTGAACTCTAAGGGGAGCCTTTCGGGGTGTTCCCCGTCAAGACCTTGAGCGGGGCAAGGCTCGGATGAGCCGCGCCGGAAACGCCGCGAGGGCGTACGGGTCGAGGCCCCGGCGGAGAGTCCGCCGGGGCCTCGACCCGTACGCCCGTTGACCGGGAGGCGCCTCGGGGGGGCGGGCGCCCGCGCCCGCGGCTACTTCACCGCGCCCGCGGTGAGTCCCGCCACCACCTGCCGCTGGAAGACGATGTACGCGGCGAGCACCGGCAGCATCGCCATCACCAGGCCGGCGAAGAGTCCGGACCAGTCGCCCTTGTAGCCCTGGCTGACCGCGAGCTGCACCAGGCCCTGCGAGAGCACCTTCTGCTCCGGCTCGGTGTTGAGCACGGTCGGCAGCAGGTACTGGTTCCACTGCCCGAGGAAGTTGAAGATGCCGACGCTGATCAGACCCGGCTTGGCCATCGGCAGCATGATCTGGAAGAAGGTGCGGGTGTGCGAGGCGCCGTCCACGAAGGCCGCCTCCGCCACCGAGGTCGGCAGGGTGCGGAAGAAGGCCGTGAGGAAGAAGACGGTGAACGGCAGCGAGTACGCGATGTACACCAGGATCAGCCCGTGCAGCGTGTTGAGCAGGGCCATGTTCTGCAGGACGTAGAAGAGCGGCACCAGCGCGAGGATGATCGGGAAGCTCATCCCGCCGATGAACAGGAAGTAGATGAAGCGGTTGCCCGGGAACTCGAAGCGGGCGAGCACGTAGGCCGCCATCGAGCCGAAGAGCAGGGTGCCGACGAGCGAGCCGCCCACCACCAGGATGGTGTTCAGGAAGTAGTCGCTCATGTGCGCCTCGGTCCAGGCGCGCGACCAGTTCTCGAAGTGCAGCTTGTCCGGCAGGGCCCAGGGCGAGGTGAAGATCGCCCGGTCGGTCTTGAACGAGGTCATGACCGCCCACAGCAGCGGCATCACCACCATGACCGCCCAGATGATCAGGACGCCGTGGGAGAAGACGTTGAGCGTCGCGCCCTCGCGCTTGCCCTCCTTGCGCGGGGCGGGCGCGGCGCCCTTCTTCACCAGCGCGTCGCCGGCGGTGCGCGGACCGGGCAGGTCGCCGGTTCCGGTGGACGGGGTGTCGGTGGTCTTCATCAGTACTCCAGCCGCTCGCGCCGGCCGAACCGCATCACGACCGCCGCGAAGGCCAGCGTGACGACGAGCAGGGCGACACCGATCGTTGTTGCGTAGGCGGCCTGACCGTCCCGGAAGGCCTTCTGGTAGACGTACAGCGGCATGACGATGGTGGAGTAGTCCGGGCCGCCGCCGTTGGGGCCCACCGTCATGATCTGGACGACGGCGAAGGACTCCGCGCCGAGCGCCAGGATGCCCATGTAGATCCAGCCGGACTGCACGGTGTCCCAGAGCAGCGGCAGCGTGATCCGGAAGAAGGTGGTGAACCGGTTCGCGCCGTCGAGCAGCGCCGCCTCGTAGAAGTCCCTGGGGATGGACGCCATGCCCGCGGAGAAGAGGACCACGAAGAAGCCGACCGTGGACCAGACGAGGACGACCATCACGCAGATGAGGGCGAGGTTCGGGTCGCCCAGCCAGTCCGGCTGGACGCTGCCGAGTCCGACGCCCTTGAGCACGGAGTTGATCGCGCCGCTGTTCGGGTTGTACGCGAACTGGAAGAGGAGCGCGACGATCGCGATCGACAGCACCTGCGGGAAGAAATAGACGATCTTGTAGAAGGAGGAGCCGCGGACACCGGCGACGGCCGCTCCCTTCCGGCGCCGACCGCCGACGTTGAGCATGAACGCGAAGAACAGCGCCAGGCCGACGGTGACCAGCGGCAGCACGATCGCGAGGGTCAGGCTGTGCTGGAGCGATTTCCAGAAGACGTCGTCGTCCAGCAGCCGGGTGTAGTTGTCGAACCCGACCATCTGGAATTCGGGGCTGAGTCCGCTCCAGTCCGTGAACGAGTAATAGATGGACTGGACGAAGGGCCATATGACGAACAACGCGTACATGGCCAGGGGGACCGCCAGGAACCCCACGATGAAACGGTACTTGCCGTGTTGCATTCCTACCGACCCCGATCTTCCCGCGGAGAAGCCGCTGGTGCCGTGCGTGGCGTGAGTGCCGGACGCAAGGAGCCGGGGCCCGCTCCCGGTCGGCGGGAAGGGGCCCCGGCACAGCTCACTGGTGCTTGTAGTGCTTGATGGAGGAGTCCTTGGCCGCCTCGTCGGCGAACTTCTGGATCTTCTTGATCGTCTCGGCCGGGGTCGCGCGGCCGGCCATCATCTCGCCGATGCCGGCGACGCCGATCTTCTCCTTCTGCAGGGCCACGTACCAGTCCTGCAGACGGGGGTTGACGACGTTCTGGCCGGCCTTGTCGAGCGCCGCCACACCGGACTTCAGACCCGGGGTCAGGTCGAGGCCGTCGGTGCCGCCGTTGAACGCGGTCAGGGACTTCACGGACTTGGTGAAGTTCTTCGAGGACGCCTCGCTGAGCATGATGCGCAGCTGCTCCATGCCGCCCTCGACGTTCTTCGCCTTGGCCGGGACGATGAAGGGCTCGCCGCCCGAGGCCCAGATGGTGCCGAAGGGCATCTTGTCGGACGCGTCGATGCCGGTCGGCGCCGAGACGGCGAGGTTGAAGTCCGCCGGCATGGTCTTGGCGGCCTCGTTCTCGACCCACGAGCCGTTCGGGATGAAGAGCGCCTTGCCCTCGGTCCAGGCGGTCTGCGACTGGATGTGGTCGAGGCCCGGGGTGCCCTGGAGGATGTAGCCCTTCCTCTGGAGCTCGTAGTAGGCCTCGAAACAGGCCTTGACCGCGGGGTGCTCCCAGGCCTTCGGCTCCAGGTTGTCGATGGCGTCCAGGACCTCGCGGCCGCCGACCTTGGCGATCATCGGGTACAGCGAGAAGGGGATGTAGTACGGGTGCTTGCCGGCGTAGGTCCAGCCCGCGATGCCCTTCTTCTTGGCCTTCTCGCAGACGGCCAGCATCTCGTCCCAGGTCTCGGGGTACTTGGCGTCGAGCGAGTCGAGCGCCTTCTGCGAGTACCAGACGCCGTAGACCGTGTACGCGTAGTACATGATCCAGACCGGGTCGCCGTCGAACTGGCCCATCTCCACGATGCCCGGACGCAGGGTGTCGCGGACCTTCTTGGTCGGGTCGTCGACGGAGGCGGCGTCCAGCAGCGGCGTCAGGTCGGCCAGCTGCTTCTTGCCGACGAGGACACCCATGTCCATCTGCTCGGCACCGGAGTTGTCGATCAGGTCCGGCGGGTTGCCGCCGTTGAAACGCGGCTGCAGCTCGGTGGTGATCTTCTGCGTGGCCGCGAACTTGACCTTCGCCTTGGGGTAGTTGGTCTCGTAGACCTTGACCGCGTCCTTGGCGTACTGCTGGCCGAAGCCGCCGTCGAAGAGGACGAAGTCGAGCGGGGCCGACTCGTTCACGCCGAGCGGGTTCTTGTCCGACTTGGTCCCCTTCTCGACCTTGTCGTTGCTGCCGCTGTCGCTGCTCGCGCAGGCGGACAGGAAGCTCATCGTCGGCACCGAGATCAGACCGAGAGCGGCGGAGCGCTTGATCAGATCGCGGCGGCCGAGGCCCTCGTGGTTGTGCGCGGAGGTGGATCCCATGCTCAAGTCCTCGCCTTCATTCAGGACTCAGGCGGTGTACCGGTCGCCCGTACTGCTCGCCTCAGGCGAAGGGCCCCGCCACCGCATTCCATTGCAGCTTGGGTCGTGCAGTCGTCATTCGAAGTGCTGCGCGGTGCAGCGTCGTGCGTGCGTGCCTCGCCCGGTCGCCGTTCTCCCCGACTGGCCCGGACGCCGACAGGTATAGTCCACTTCCCGCCGCCGGAGCAAGATCGAAAGCGGGTTTGAGCGGCAGTCTTTCCCGAGTTGAGACCTCGGGGATATCCGCGACTCATCTGCACCGGTTCATCCCCGGGATTGCCGTGAACACCCTTGACACCCGGCACCACTTGGACCCCTACTGGTTCCTGCGCCTTTCAGTTGACAACGTTGTCTAACTACAGCAGCGGGAGTGACGACACGGTATGCAGGCCCGACTTCGCCCCGGACCGAGACCTCGACAGGCACACATTCCAGCAGCCGCACTACTGGCGACCGCCGCTCTTCTCGTCGCCGCGACACCCACCACATCCCACGCGCTTCCCTCCCGACCGGGCCAGACGGAACGGGAGTTCTCGAATTCCTTCGAGACGAATGAAATCCAGCCGACCTGGCGCAACACCATCGAAGTCGGACCGGACGGCACGAAGAAGGCGTCCGGGGTCGACGGCGGCTTCGCCGGTGGAATACCGGGCAATGTCACCGACCGGGTGACCACACTGCGCGCCAGCGGCGAGAACGCCGCCTCGGGAGAGACCAAGGAGAACCTGGTCGACCTCCAGAGCGGCACCAAGTGGCTGGTGTTCGAGCCGACCGCGTGGATCGAGTTCGACCTGGACGCCCCCGTCAAGGTCGTCACCTACGCGCTGACCTCGGCCAACGACGCCGCCGAGCGCGACCCCCGCGACTGGACCCTGAAGGGATCGGCGGACGGCAAGGAGTGGAAGGTCCTCGACGGCCGCGAGGGCCAGACCTTCGCCAAGCGCTTCGAGACGAGGACGTTCGACTTCGCGAACGACACGGCGTACGCCCACTACCGCCTGGAGATCACGAAGAACGCCGGCGCGGGCCTCACCCAGCTCGCCGACGTTCAGTTCTCGAACGGGGACACCAGCGTTCCCGTCCCCGAGGAGATGCGCAGCCAGGTCGACCGCGGCCCGGGCGGCTCCCCCACCGCCAAGGCCAACGCCGGTTTCACGGGCACGCGGGCGCTGCGCTACGCCGGTACGCACAAGGCGGACGGCCACGCGTACTCGTACAACAAGGTCTTCGACGTGAACACGGCCGTCGTCCGGAACACCGAGCTGTCCTACCGGATCTTCCCGGCGCTGGCGGAGACGGACCTCGCCTATCCGGCCACGAACGTGGCGGTGGACCTGGCCTTCACCGACGGCACGTATCTGAGCGGGCTGCGCGCCACCGACACCCACGGCGGGCTGCTCACCCCGCAGGGACAGGGGGCGGCGAAGCGGCTCTACGTCAACCAGTGGAACCAGGTGACCGCCGGGATCGGCCAGGTCGCGGCCGGCAAGACGGTCGACCGGATCCTGGTGGCGTACGACTCCCCGAAGGGCCCGGCGAAGTTCCAGGGCTGGATCGACGACGTCTCGCTGCGGCCCCGGGCTCCGGAGAAGCAGCTCGACCGGCTCTCGGAGTACGCCTCCACGATCCGCGGCACCAACTCCAGCGGATCGTTCTCGCGGGGCAACACCTTCCCCGCGACGGCGGTCCCGCACGGCTTCAACTTCTGGACGCCGGTGACCAACTCCGCGTCGAAGAGCTGGCTGTACGAGTACGCGCGGGGGAACAACGCCGACAACCTGCCGGCCGTCCAGGCCTTCGCCGCCAGCCACGAGCCGAGCCCCTGGATGGGCGACCGGCAGACCTTCCAGGTCATGCCGTCCGCGGCGGCCGGTGCTCCGGAGACCGACCGGGTCAAGCGGGCCCTCGCCTTCCGCCACGAGAAGGAGACGGCCCGGCCGCACTACTACGGCGTCACCTTCGAGAACGGTCTGAAGGCCGAGCTGGCCCCGGCCGACCACGCGGCGACGATGCGCTTCACCTATCCGGGCCAGGACGCGAGCGTCGTCTTCGACAACGTGACCGAGGAGGGCGGTCTGACCCTGGACCCGGCGACGAGCTCCTTCACCGGCTACTCCGACGTGAAGAGCGGTCTGTCGACGGGCGCCACCCGGATGTTCGTGTACGGCGTCTTCGACGCGCCGGTCACCTCCTCGGCCGCGCAGGGCGTGAAGGGCCACTTCCGCTTCGACGCGGGCGACGACCGCTCGGTCACCCTGCGCCTGGCGACCTCGCTGATCTCCGTCGACCAGGCGAAGGCGAACCTCGCGGACGAGATACCCGCCGGCACCTCGTTCGAGCGGGTGAGGGCGCGGGCGCAGGACGCCTGGGACGCGATCCTGGACCGGGTCCGGGTGGAGGGGGCGACCCACGACCAGCTGGTGACCCTCTACTCCAGCCTGTACCGGCTGTACCTCTACCCCAACTCCGGTTTCGAGAAGGTCGGCACGAAGCTCCAGTACGCCAGCCCCTTCTCCCCCATGACCGGACCGGACACCCCGACCCGGACGGGCGCGAAGATCGTGGACGGGAAGGTGTACGTCAACAACGGCTTCTGGGACACCTACCGCACGACCTGGCCCGCCTACTCCTTCCTCACCCCGAACAAGGCCGGTGAGCTGGTGGACGGCTTCGTCCAGCAGTACAAGGACGGGGGCTGGATCTCCCGCTGGTCCTCCCCCGGCTACGCCGACCTGATGACCGGCACCTCCTCGGACGTGGCGTTCGCCGACGCGTTCGTCAAGGGCGTGGACTTCGACGCGGAGGCGGCGTACGAGGCCGCGCTGAAGAACGCGACCGTCGTGCCGCCGAGCCGCGGCGTGGGCCGCAAGGGCATGGAGACCTCTCCGTTCCTCGGCTACGCCTCGACCGAGACCCACGAGGGTCTGTCGTGGTCGCTGGAGGGCTACCTCAACGACTACGGCATCGCGAAGATGGCCGAGGCGCTGCACAAGAAGACCGGCAAGAAGCGGTACCAGGAGGAGGCGGCCTACTTCCTCTCCCGGGCGCAGAGGTACGTGTCGCTCTTCGACTCCGAGGCCGGCTTCTTCCAGGGCCGCGACCTGAAGGGCGGCTGGCGGGTGCCCTCGGCGGAGTTCGACCCGCGGATCTGGGGCTACGACTACACCGAGACCAACGGCTGGGGCTACGCCTTCACGGCCCCGCAGGACTCGCGCGGTCTGGCCAACCTGTACGGCGGACGTGCCGGTCTGGGCAAGAAGCTCGACACCTACTTCGCCACGCCGGAGACGGCGAGCCCGGAGTTCGTCGGCTCGTACGGCAGCGTCATCCACGAGATGACCGAGGCCCGGGACGTCCGGATGGGCATGTACGGGCACTCGAACCAGGTCGCGCACCACGTGCCGTACATGTACGACGCGGCCGGGCAGCCCTGGAAGACGCAGGAGAAGGTCCGCGAGGTGCTCTCCCGGCTCTACACGGGCAGCGAGATCGGGCAGGGTTACCACGGCGACGAGGACAACGGCGAGCAGTCCGCCTGGTACCTCTTCTCCTCGCTCGGGTTCTACCCGCTGGTCATGGGCAGCGGGGAGTACGCGATCGGCTCGCCGCTGTTCAAGAAGGTGACGCTGCGGATGGACAACGGCCGCACGCTGGTCGTGGAGGCGCCGCGGAACAGTGCGGAGAACGTCTACGTCCAGGGCCTGAAGGTCAACGGCAAGCGCTGGGACTCGACGGCGCTGCCGCACGCCCTGCTGGCCAAGGGCGGCCGGCTGACCTTCGACATGGGTCCGAAGCCCTCGTCCTGGGGCACCGGCGCCGCGGCGGGTCCGGTCTCCATCACCCGGGACGACAAGGTGCCCTCGCCCCGTGCGGACCTGCTGACCGGGGCGGGCGCGCTCTTCGACGACACCTCGGCCACGGAGGCGCCCGTCGCGTCGGTGGAGCTGCCGGTGGCGAAGCCGGTCCGTGCGGTGCAGTACACGCTGACCTCGTCCGCCCGGGACCGGGCCCCGGCCGGCTGGGTCCTGCAGGGTTCGGCGGACGGCACGACCTGGACCGACCTCGACCGGCGCTCGGACGAGTCCTTCGCCTGGGACCGCCAGACCCGGGCCTTCTCGGTCGCGGCACCCGGCTCGTACGCGAAGTACCGTCTGGTGGCCGCGGGTACGGGCGGCGCGCTGGCGGAGGTCGAGCTGCTGGGCTGACGCCCGGTGACAGCGGAAAGGGCCCGCACCCCCGGACGGGGTGCGGGCCCTTTCGGCGTGTACTAGCCGCGGATCAGGTTGCGGAGCACGTACTGCATGATGCCGCCGTTGCGGTAGTAGTCCGCCTCACCGGGGGTGTCGATGCGGACGACCGCGTCGAACTCGACACCGGTGTCGGTGGTGACCTTGACCGTGCGCGGGGTGACGCCGTCGTTGAGCTCCTCGACGCCGGTGAAGGAGAAGGTCTCCTCGCCGGTCAGGCCGAGGGTCTCGGCCGACTGGCCCTCCGGGAACTGCAGCGGCAGGACGCCCATGCCGATGAGGTTCGAGCGGTGGATGCGCTCGTACGACTCGGCGATGACGGCCTTGACGCCGAGCAGCGCGGTGCCCTTGGCGGCCCAGTCGCGGGACGAGCCGGAGCCGTACTCCTTGCCCGCCAGGATCGCGAGCGGGGTGCCCTGCTCGATGTAGTTGCGCGAGGCGTCGTAGATGAACGACACCGGGGCGTCGTCCTTCGTGAAGTCGCGGGTGTAGCCGCCCTCGGTGCCCGGCGCGATCTGGTTGCGCAGGCGGATGTTGGCGAACGTGCCGCGGATCATGACCTCGTGGTTGCCTCGGCGCGAGCCGTAGGAGTTGAAGTCACGACGCTCCACACCGTGCTCGGTGAGGTACTGGCCGGCCGGGGTGTCGGCCTTGATGGCACCGGCCGGGGAGATGTGGTCGGTGGTGACCGAGTCGCCCAGCTTGGCCAGGACGCGCGCGCCGACGATGTCGGAGACCGGGGTGGTCTCCATCGTCATGCCCTCGAAGTAAGGGGGCTTGCGGACGTAGGTGGACTCGGTGTCCCACTCGAAGGTGTTGCCGGTCGGGATCGGCAGCGCCTGCCACTGGGCGTCGCCCGCGAAGACGTCCTGGTAGGACTTGTTGAACATGTCCTCGCCGATGGCGCTGGCCACGACCTCGTTGACCTCGGCCTCGGTCGGCCAGATGTCGGCCAGGTGGACGGGCTTGCCGTCCTGGTCGACACCGAGCGCGTCCTTGGTGATGTCCACCTTCATGGAACCCGCGAGGGCGTACGCGACGACCAGCGGCGGGGAGGCCAGGTAGTTCATCTTGACGTCGGGGTTGATGCGGCCCTCGAAGTTCCGGTTGCCGGAGAGGACCGAGGTGACCGCGAGGTCGTGCTCGTTGACGGCCTTGGAGACCTCGTCCGGCAGCGGGCCGGAGTTGCCGATGCAGGTGGTGCAGCCGTAGCCGACGAGGTTGAAGCCGACCTTGTCGAGGTAGGGGGTCAGACCCGCCTTGTCGAAGTAGTCGGTGACGACCTTCGAGCCCGGGGCGAGGGTGGTCTTGACCCACGGCTTGCGGGTCAGGCCCTTCTCCACGGC
Organism: Streptomyces sp. NPDC048338; assembly: GCF_043201055.1. Classification (NCBI taxonomy): domain Bacteria; kingdom Bacillati; phylum Actinomycetota; class Actinomycetes; order Kitasatosporales; family Streptomycetaceae; genus Streptomyces; species Streptomyces sp. NPDC048338. Next base: position 429,667 of record NZ_JBICYQ010000005.1, on the reverse strand, counting down.
CTTCTTCGCGACGAGCGCGGCGGCGACCATGACGTACGGGTTCGACGTGTTGGTGCAGGAGGTGATCGCGGCGACGGTGACGGCGCCGTGGTCGATCGTGTAGGTGCTGCCGTCGGGGGCGGTCACCTGGACCGGGTTCGACGGGACGCCGTTGGTCTGCGCCGGGGAGTCGGAGGCCGGGAAGGACTCCTCGCCCGCCTCGTCGGCGGTGTCGACGTAGTTGCGGACGTCCTGGGCGAACTGCGCCGCGGCGTTCGCGAGGACGATGCGGTCCTGCGGGCGCTTCGGGCCGGCGATGGAGGGGACGACCGTGGAGAGGTCGAGCTCCAGCTTCTCGGAGAAGTCGGGCTCGGCGGCCGGGTCGAGCCAGAGGCCCTGCTCCTTGGCGTACGCCTCGACGAGCGCGACCTGCTGCTCGGAGCGGCCGGTGAGCTTGAGGTAGTTCAGCGTCTCGCCGTCGATCGGGAAGATCGCGGCGGTGGAGCCGAACTCCGGCGACATGTTGCCGATGGTGGCGCGGTTGGCCAGGGAGGTCGCGGCGACACCCTCACCGTAGAACTCGACGAACTTGCCGACGACGCCGTGCTTGCGCAGCATCTCGGTGATCGTGAGGACGAGGTCGGTGGCGGTGGTGCCGGGGGTGAGCTCACCGGTCAGCTTGAAGCCGACGACGCGCGGGATGAGCATCGAGACCGGCTGGCCGAGCATCGCGGCCTCGGCCTCGATGCCGCCGACGCCCCAGCCGAGCACGCCGAGGCCGTTGACCATGGTGGTGTGCGAGTCGGTGCCGACGAGGGTGTCGGGGTACGCCTGGCCGTTGCGGACCATGACCGTACGGGCCAGGTGCTCGATGTTGACCTGGTGGACGATGCCGGTGCCGGGCGGGACGACCTTGAACTCGTCGAAGGCGGTCTGGCCCCAGCGCAGGAACTGGTAGCGCTCCTTGTTGCGGCCGTACTCCAGCTCGACGTTCTGGCCGAAGGCTTCCTTCGTGCCGAACTTGTCGGCGATGACGGAGTGGTCGATGACCAGCTCGGCCGGGGCGAGCGGGTTGATCTTGGCCGGGTCGCCACCGAGCTCCTTGACGGCCTCACGCATGGTGGCGAGGTCGACGACACAGGGCACGCCGGTGAAGTCCTGCATGATCACGCGGGCGGGCGTGAACTGGATCTCCTGGCTCGGCTGAGCCTGCGAGTCCCAGCCGCCCAACGCACGGATGTGGTCGGCGGTGATGTTCGCGCCGTCCTCGGTGCGGAGCAGGTTCTCCAGCAGCACCTTCAGGCTGTAGGGGAGGCGGGCCGAGCCCTCCACCTTGTCCAGCTTGAAGATCTCGTACGACTCGTCGCCCACCTGCAGCGTGCTGCGGGCGTCGAAGCTGTTCGCCGACACGACAGTCTCCTTCATCAATGTGCGCGTTCTACCGCCATGCTGCCGCCACGGCTCCACGCCGATCCGCTAAGGTAAGGCTTAGTTAGGTAATCCTTACCGCGTGGGCGGCTGCGGTGCGCCGCAAGCAGTTATCTCGATGTCGAGATAACTCTAGTGCATCCCCGCCTCTCGGTCATGCCCGGCATGCGTGTGATCGCTCCCATGCCACGTCACCCGGCGGCTGCCCGCGTGCGCCGGAAGGTACGCCGGTAGGCGTCCGGGGGGACCCCCAGGGTGCGGTTGAAATGGCGGCGCAGCGTCGTGGCCGTACCCATGCCGGTGGCCTCCGCCACGGCGTCGACACTGTCACCGGTGGATTCGAGGAGCTCCTGGGCGCGCCGGATCCGCTGGTTCAGCAGCCACTGGAGCGGGGTGGTGCCGGTCACCGAGCGGAAGTGGCGGCCGAGGTGGCGCGAGCTCATGTTCGCCCGGCGCGCCAGGTCCTCCACGGTCAGCGGCTGGTCGAGCCGCTCGATCACCCAGGGCAGCAGGTCCGCGAGCGGGTGGTCGTCCCGGGCGGGCACGGGCGCGGTGACGAACTGGGCCTGGCCGCCCGCCCGGTGCGGGGGCACGACCAGTCGGCGGGCGACCGTGTTGGCGAACGCGGATCCGTGGTCGAGGCGGACCAGGTGCAGACAGAGGTCCATCGCGGCGGCCTTGCCCGCCGAGGTGAGCACGGTGCCGTTGTCGACGTAGAGCACGTCCGGATCGACCTCCACCAGGGGGTGGCGGGCGGCCAGGACATCGGTGTGCGCCCAGTGCGTCGTCGCGCGCCGGCCGTCCAGCAGCCCCGCCGCGGCCAGGACGAAGGCCCCCGTGCACAGCGAGGCCACCCGCGCGCCCGCCTCGTGCGCGGCGCGCACCGCGTCGACCAGCTCGACGGGCGGGTCGACGTCGACGTCGGCCCACCCCGGGACGATCACCGTGCCCGCGCCCCCGAGCCCGTCCAGGCCCGCGTCGGGCTCCAGCCGGAAGCGGCCGACCCGCACCGGGCCCGGCCCGCAGACGGTGAGGTCGTACGGGGCTCCCCCGAAGACCTCGGACGCCACGGAGAGTTCGAAGTGCAGCATGCCGTCGGTGACGGCCAGCGCGACCTTGCCCATGTCCGGAAGTGTACGGCCCATGTCGTTCCGGACACTCGTCCCGGCCGGCCCTCGGCGACAGAATTTCCGTATCGGACAGGCGGGACGGAAGACGACGGGGGAGCAACCCATGACATCGGAATCGACAGCGGCGGCGGATTCGGCACGGGGGCGGAAGGTCGCGGTGTTCGGCGCGTACGGGCACACCGGGCGCTTCGTGGTGGCGGAACTGCTGGACCGCGGCTTCGTCCCCGTGGCGTCGGGCCGCGACACCGGCAAGCTGGACGCGCTCGCGGAATCCCACCCGGGGCTCGACGTCCGGACCGCCTCGGTGGACGACCCGGCCTCGCTGGACCGGGCGCTGGACGGCGCCGACGCGGTGATCAACTCCGCCGGGCCCTTCGCCGAGACCGCGGCCCCGGTGATCGAGGCGGCGCTGCGGGCCGGGATCCCGTACGTGGACGTGGCGGCCGAGATCGAGGCCAACGTCGACACCTTCTCCCGGTTCGCGGAGCCCGCCCGGGCCGCCGGCGTCCCGGTGGTCCCCGCGATGGCCTTCTTCGGCGGCCTCGGCGACCTGCTGGTGACCGCGGCGATGGGCGACCGCACGGCGGCCGACGAGGCCCACGTGGCGTACGGGCTGAGCAGCTGGCACCCCACGCCCGGCACGCGCACGGCGGGCGCGGTCTCGCGGCGGCGCAGGGACGGCCGGCACGTCCGATTCCGCGACGGGCGCCTGCAGTACGGCGAGGGCGCCTCGCCCACCCTCCGGTGGAACTTCCCCGCCCCCCTGGGGGACCGGTCCGTGATCGGCGACTTCACCATGGCCGACGTGGTCACCGTCCCCAGCCACCTGGCCGTCCCCGACGTCCGCACCTACATGGCCGCCGAGGCGGCCAGCGACCTCTCCTCCGCCGACACCCCGGCGCCGGCCGCCGTCGACGCGCGCGGCCGGTCCGCGCAGACCTTCCTCGTCGACGTGCTCGTGCGCGCGGGCGACACGGAGCTGAGGGCCGTGGCGAGCGGCCAGGACATCTACGCCGTCAGCGCACCGCTCGCGGTGGAGGCGGTGGCCCGGATCCTGACGGGGCGGACCAGGACGGTCGGCGTCGCCTCGGCCGGCGCGATGTTCGACGCGCCCGACTTCCTTCACGCCCTTTCCGGGCACCTTTCGGTGGCATTGCCCTGACAGGGGGGTGCGGGTGGCACGCGGGAGGGCCATCCCCCTCCCGGACGGGCCCGGCGGGTCTCCCCCGTCCGGCCCCGTCCGGGCGCCCGCCGATTGCCGGGGCCGGACCCCGGGGTGACGATCGGAGCATGTTCAGTGGCGCGCACGTGATCCTCCACACCCCGGACGCGGAGGCCGACCGCGCCTTCCTCCGGGACGTACTGGGCTTCCCCCACGTCGACGCCGGCCGCGGCTGGCTCGTGTTCGCGCTGCCGCCCGCCGAGGTGGCCGTCCACCCGACCGAGGGCGAGCCGAAGCACGAGCTCTACCTGATGTGCGACGACATCGTGGGCACGCTGACCGCCCTGGAGGACCGGGGAGCCGAGATCTCACGGCCCGTCAGCGATCAGGGGTGGGGACTGCTCGCCGCCCTGCGCCTGCCGAGCGGCACCGAACTCCCGCTCTACGAACCGCGTCACCCGACCGCGCACGGCCTGTCACCCTGATGGCCCACCCCCACGACAGGCTCATCTCATATCTGAGATAACGTGACGCCATGGCAGACGACTACCTCGTACGAATCGGCAAGCTCATCCGCGATGCCCGCCAGCATCGTGGCTGGACACAGACCCAGCTCGCCGAAGCACTGGCCACCAGCCAGAGTGCCGTCAACCGGATCGAACGCGGCAATCAGAACATCAGTCTTGAGATGATCGCGCGCATCGGGGAAGCCCTCGACAGCGAGATCGTGTCCCTCGGCTACTCCGGCCCCATGCACCTGCGCGTGGTGGGCCGCCGCCGGCTGTCCGGCGCCATCGACGTCAAGACGAGCAAGAACGCCTGTGTCGCGCTGCTGTGCGGCTCGCTCCTCAACAAGGGCCGCACGGTGCTGCGCCGGGTCGCCCGCATCGAGGAGGTCTTCCGCCTGCTGGAGGTCCTGAACTCCATCGGCGTGCGCACCCGCTGGATCAACGACGGCGTCGACCTGGAGATCGTGCCGCCCGCCGAGCTGGACATGGAGTCGATCGACGCCGAGGCGGCGATCCGCACCCGCTCGATCATCATGTTCCTCGGCCCGCTGCTGCACCGCCTCGACCGCTTCAAGCTGCCGTACGCCGGCGGCTGCGACCTCGGCACCCGCACGATCGAGCCGCACATGATCGCGCTGCGCCGCTTCGGCCTGGACATCACCGCGACCGAGGGGCTCTACCACGCCCAGGTCGAGCCGGCCGTGTCCCCCGACCGCCCGATCGTGCTGACCGAGCGCGGCGACACCGTGACCGAGAACGCGCTGCTCGCCGCCGCCCGCCACGACGGCGTCACCGTCATCCGCAACGCCTCGTCCAACTACATGGTCCAGGACCTCTGCTTCTTCCTGGAGGCGCTCGGCGTCCGGGTCGACGGCATCGGCACGACCACGCTGACCGTGCACGGCGTGCCGCAGATCGACGTGGACGTGGACTACTCCCCCTCCGAGGACCCGGTCGAGGCGATGAGCCTGCTGGCCGCCGCCGTCGTCACCGAGTCGGAGCTGACGATCCGCCGCGTCCCGATCGAGTTCATGGAGATCGAGCTCGCGGTCCTGGAGGAGATGGGCCTCGATCACGACCGCTCCGCGGAGTACCCCGCCGACAACGGCCGTACCCGCCTGGTCGACCTGACGGTCCGCCCCTCCAAGCTGGAGGCGCCGATCGACAAGATCCACCCGATGCCGTTCCCCGGCCTGAACATCGACAACGTGCCGTTCTTCGCGGCGATCGCGGCGACGGCCCAGGGCAAGACCCTGATCCACGACTGGGTCTACGACAACCGCGCCATCTACCTCACCGACCTCAACCGGCTCGGCGGTCGCCTCCAGCTCCTCGACCCCCACCGCGTCCTGGTCGAGGGCCCGACCCGCTGGCGCGCCGCCGAGATGATGTGCCCGCCGGCCCTGCGCCCGGCGGTGGTGGTCCTCCTCGCGATGATGGCGGCCGAGGGCACCTCGGTGCTCCGCAACGTCTACGTCATCAACCGGGGGTACGAGGAGCTGGCGGAGCGCCTGAACTCGGTGGGCGCGCAGATCGAGATCTTCCGCGACATCTGAGTCCCTCCCGCACGCCAGGGGCGGAGCCGGTCGGCTCCGCCCCTGGCGTCCTTCGTCCCGCCGTGGTCGTACGGGCCGGCGGATCAGCCCATGCCCGGTGGGCCCATGCCGCCCTTGAGGCGGTCGATGTCCGACTGGCGGACCTGGATCACGAAGATCGCGATCACCGCGCCCACCACGGCGAAGATCGCCGCCGTGACGAAGCCCGCGGAGACACCGGAGGTCAGCACCTGGTCGCTCCAGGGTGGTGGCAGCTGGCCCGTCTTGGCGAACTGGGCCTTCTCCAGCGGGCCGGCCTGGGAGAGGAAGGCGGGGACCTGCTTGTCCGCCTCGTTGCGGCTGGCCGTGCCGAAGACGGTCACCAGGATCGACAGGCCCAGCGAACCGCCCACCTGCTGCATCGCGTTGAGCAGGCCGGACGCGGCTCCCGACTCCCGCGGCTCGACGTTCGACAGGGCCATGATGGTCAGCGAGACGAACATCAGGCCCATGCCGAGCCCGAAGACCAGGATCGGCCCGAGGATGCTGCCCAGATAGGTCGAGTCCACGTCGGTCAGGGTCAGCCAGGACAGGCCGGCCGCGGCCAGGATCGAACCCGTCACCATGAAGGGTTTGGGCCCGTACTTGGGCAGCAGGTTGGACGTGATGCCGGCTCCGACCGCGATGATCGCGCTCACCGGCAGGAAGGCGAGTCCCGCCGCCAGGGGGCTGAAGCCCAGGACCGTCTGCACGAACAGGGTCAGGAAGAAGAACATCCCGAAGATGGCCGCCGCCAGGCAGAGCATGATCGCGTACGTGCCCGACCGGTTGCGGTCGGCGAACATGTGCAGGGGTGTGATCGGCTGCTGGGAGCGGCGTTCGATGAGGATGAACAGCCCCAGGAGCACGACCGCCGCGACGAACGACCCGATGGTGTAGGGGTCGCGCCAGCCCTCCTGTGCGGCCCGGATGAAGCCGTAGACCAGCGCCACCATGCCGAGTGTCGACGTCAGCGCTCCGGCGAGGTCGAAGTGGCCGGGGTGCCTCTCGGACTCCTTGACGTGACGGGGGGTGAGGAAGGCGATGAGCAGGGCGATCGGCACGTTGACGAAGAAGATCCAGCGCCAGTCGAGCCATTCGACGAGCACGCCGCCGGCGACCAGTCCGATCGCGCCGCCACCGGCCGAGACGGCCGCGAAGACGCCGAAGGCCCGGTTGCGCTCGGGGCCTTCGTCGAAGGTCGTGGTGATCAGGGACAGCGACGTCGGCGAGGCGATCGCGCCGCCGACGCCCTGGAGGGCACGGGCCGCGAGGAGTTGCCATTCGCTCTGCGCGAGTCCGCAGAAGAGCGAGGCCATTCCGAAGAGCAGTACGCCGAAGATGAAGACGCGCCGCCGCCCCAGGATGTCTCCGAAACGCCCGCCGAGGAGCAGCAGGCCACCGAAGGTGAGGGTGTAGGCGTTGACGACCCAGGACAGGCTGGTCGTGGAGAAGTCCAGTGCGCTCTGGATGTCTGGGAGCGCGATGTTCACGATCGTGATGTCGAGGACCACCATCAGCTGGCAGGACGCGATCACGAAAAGGGCGATGCCCTTGCCGTCACTGCCCTTCTTCGAGGTGGCGGTCTGTGCCGGAGTCGTCGGCTTGGGTGTACTCATTGGCGCCTCGGGTTCTCGCCTGGTGAGTGAGCCGTGGGCCGGTCAGTCCACCTTTCGACACTAAGCCCGGGTCCTGTGGGTGACCAGTTGATCAAGCGGTGCCGGGCGCCCGGGCGGTGAACGTGCCCGGGGCCGCCGCGAGCCGCCCTCGCGGCGGCAGTTCGGGGGCGCCGGCCGTGCCCGCGGCGCGACACCCCCGGTCCGTGCCGCCCGGTCCCGCGCCCGCGGCGCCCGCCGCGGTGACGGTCAGTCCAGTACCGCGAAGCCGTCCACTTCCACGTGGGCCTGGTCGTCCCACAGCCGCACGACGCCGATCACGGCCATCGCCGGATAGTCGCGGCCGGCCAACCTGCGCCAGATGCGGCCCAGTTCGTGGGCGTGCCGACGGTAGTCGGCGACGTCGGTGACGTAGACGGTGACACGGGCCAGGTCGGCGGGGGAACCGCCGGCGTGCCGCAGCGCGGTGAGGAGGTTGGCGAGCGCGGTCTCGAACTGCTCGGGCAGGCCCTCCCCCACCACCTTGCCGGCGCGGTCCAGACTGGTCTGGCCGGCGAGGAAGACCAGGCGGGAGCCGGTGGCGGTGACGGCGTGGGTGAAGCCGGCGGGCGGAGAGAGCTCGGCCGGGTTGTGCCGGTGGAGGGGGCTCATCCGTACAGCTCCTTCGCGATGATCGTGCGCTGGACCTCGGTCGCGCCTTCGTAGATGCGGGGTGCGCGGACCTCGCGGTAGAGGTGTTCGAGCAGGTGGCCGCGTTGCAGGGCGCGCGCCCCGTGCAGTTGGACGGCGGCGTCGACGACGTACTGCGCGGTCTCCGTGGCGAACAGTTTCGCCATGGCGGAGCGGCGGGGCACGTCGGCGGCGCCGGAGTCGTACGCCGCCGCGGCCGCGTAGACCAGCAGGCGGGCGGCCTCGGTGCGGGTGGCCATCTCGGCGACCTGGTGGGAGACGGCCTGGAGGTCGCGCAGGACGCCGCCGAACGCGGGGCGGGCGGCGGTGTGGGCGAGGGTCGCGTCGAGGGCCGCCTGGGCCATGCCGACGGCGAAGGCGCCGACGCTGGGGCGGAAGAGGTTCAGGGTGGTCATGGCGACCCGGAAGCCGCGGTCGGGCTCGCCGAGGACGTCGGACTCGCCGACTTGCACCCCGTCGAAGACGAGGGAGCCGATGGCGTGCGGGGCGAGCATGTCGAGGGCCTCGCCGGTGAGTCCGGGGCGGTCGGCGGGGACGAGGAAGGCGGTGACGCCGCGGGCTCCGGCGCCGGGGGTGGTGCGGGCGAAGACGGTGGCGAAGTCGGCTTCGGGCGCGTTGGAGATCCAGCGCTTCTCGCCGTGCAGGAGCCAGCCTCCGGCGCCGTCGGGGCGGGCTTCCAGGGCCAGGGCGGCGGCGTCGGAGCCCGCGTCGGGCTCGCTGAGGGCGAAGGCGGCGACGGCGCGGCCGGCGACGACCTCGGGGAGCCAGCGGTCGCGCTGCGCGGCGGTGCCGAAGGCGGCGACCGGGTGGGACCCGAGGCCCTGGAGGGCGAGGGCGGTCTCGGCCTCCGTGCAGGAGTGGGCGAGGGACTCGCGCATCAGGCAGAGGTCGAGGGCGCCGGAGTCGAAGAGCCGGGCGAGCAGGCCGAGTTCGCCGAGGGCGGCGACCAGCGGGCGGTTGACGCGGCCGGGTTCGCCCTTCTCCGCGAGGGGACGGAGCCGCTCGGCTGCGAGCTCCCGGAGCTCCTCACAGCGGGCGGTCTGTGCTGGATCGAGCGAGAATACGGGCATTCGGACCCCTGTCTCCGTCGCTTCATCACTTCTATCGCGCACCGTTGACTGTCGTCACCATCACGATACGCTCGATGGGCGACCCCACCACGACAAGGGGACGAACTCATGGAGCTGACCCCCTCGGCGCACCACGACACCTTCGCGCGCGACCATCTGCCGCCTCCCGGACAGTGGCCGCATCTGCTCTTCGATCTGCCCGGGCTGCGCTACCCGGACCGCCTCAACTGCGGGGCCGAACTGCTCGACCGCACGGTGGAGCAGTTCGGCGCGGACCGCCCGGCCTTCCTGGACGGTGCGGGAAATGTATGGACATACGGACAATTGCGCGAACGGGTGGACCGGATCGCGCACGTGCTGACGTCCGACCTCGACGTCAAGCCCGGCAACCGGGTGCTCCTGCGGGGCCCCACCACCCCCTGGCTGGCCGCCTGCTGGCTCGCGGTGATGAAGGCGGGCGCGGTCGCCGTCACCGTACTGGCCCAGCAGCGGGCGTCGGAACTCGCCGTGATGTGCGAGATGGCCCGGTGCAGCCACGCCCTCTGCGACGTCAGGACGGTCGACGACCTGGTGAAGGCCGAGGTCCCGGGGCTGCGGATCACCGCCTTCGGCGGGGACGCGCCCGACGACCTGCTCTCCCTGGCACGCGCCCGGCCGGCGGTCTACGAGGCGGTGCCCACGGCCGCCGACGACGTGGCGCTGATCGCGTTCACCTCCGGCACCACCGGCCGGCCCAAGGGGTGCATGCACTTCCACCGCGACGTGCTGGCGATCGCCGACACCTTCTCCGCGCACGTGCTGCGCCCCGAGCCGGACGACCTGTTCGCCGGTTCCCCGCCCCTCGGCTTCACCTTCGGCCTCGGCGGACTGGTCGTCTTCCCGCTGCGGGCGGGAGCGAGGGCGCTGCTGCTCGAACAGTCGGGCCCCAAGCAGCTGCTGGCGGCGATCGAGGAGCACCGGGTGTCGGTGCTCTTCACAGCGCCGACCGCCTACCGGGTGATGATGGAGGAGATGGACCGCCACGGCGGCCACGGCGTCTCCTCGCTGCGCCGGTGCGTCTCGGCCGGCGAGAACCTGCCCGCCGCCACCTGGGACGCCTGGCACGCGCGCACCGGCCTGAAACTGATCAACGGCATCGGCGCCACCGAGCTGCTCCACATCTTCATCTCCGCGGCCGACGGAGCCGTCCGCCCGGGCACCACGGGCCGGCCCGTCCCCGGCTGGCAGGCGCGGGTGGTGGACCGGCTGGGCGCCGACGTCCCGGACGGCCAGGAGGGCCTGCTCGCCGTGCGCGGCCCGGTCGGCTGCCGGTACCTGGCCGATCCCCGCCAGGGCGAGTACGTGCTCGACGGCTGGAACGTCACGGGCGACACCTACGTCCGTGAGGAGGACGGCTACTTCCGCTATGTCGCCCGCGCCGACGACATGATCGTCTCGGCCGGCTTCAACGTGGCCGGACCACAGGTGGAGGAGGCGCTGCTGGCCCACCCGGACGTGGTGGAGGTGGCGGTGGTGGGTGTTCCGGACGAGCTGCGCGGCCAGATCGTGGTGGCGTACACGGTGGTCCGGGACGGGGTGCCGCGGGACGCGGAGACGTCGGCGGCGCTGCGGGCCTTCGTGCGGTCCCGGCTGGTGCCGTACAAGAGCCCGCGGAAGATCGTCTTCCTGGACGCGCTGCCCCGGACGGCCACCGGGAAGCTGCAACGCTTCCGGCTGCGGGAGGCGCACGGCGAGGACCGGGACGAGGACCCCCGGCGCGACCGGCTGGGCGCGCCGTAGGGGGTGCCGGCCGGGCCGGGTCCGAGCCCAGCGCAAGCCGTTTTCCGGCCCGACCGGCGAGACACCCCCTAGAGTGATCACGTGGCCGAGCAGCACACTCCCCGTTCCCTGATCGTCTCGCTGTACGGCGCGTACGGCCGCGGCCGTACGCGCGACGAGGCGCCCATGCCGGTGGCGGAGCTGATCCGCCTCCTCGGAGTCCTGGGGGTGGACGCGCCGTCGGTACGGTCCTCGGTGTCGCGGCTGAAGCGGCGGGGGCTGCTGCTGCCGCGGCGGACCCCCTCGGGCGCGGCCGGATACGCCCTGTCGGACGACGCGCGCCAGCTCCTGGACGACGGCGACCGGCGGATCTACGCCCGTGCGGAGCCGGAACTGTCGGACGGCTGGGTGATCGCCGTCTTCTCCGTCCCCGAGGCCGAGCGCCACAAGCGCCATCTGCTGCGTTCCCGTCTGGCGCGGCTGGGCTTCGGTTCGGCGGCGCCGGGCGTCTGGATCGCCCCCGCGCGGCTCCACGAGGAGACGCGGCACACCCTGGAGCGGCTGGAGCTCTCGTCGTACGTGGACCTGTTCCGCGGCGAGCACCTGGGGTACGCGGCGACGGCGGAGGCGGTGTCCCGCTGGTGGGACCTGCCGGCGATCGCCAAGCTGCACGAGGAGTTCCTGGCCGCCCACGAGCCGGTGCTCCGGGTCTGGACGGCTTCGGCGGGCACGGCCGAGGACGCCTACCGGGACTACCTGTTCGCCCTGGACTCCTGGCGGCGGCTGCCGTACGCCGACCCGGTCCTGCCGGCCGAGCTGCTGCCGGTGGACTGGCCGGGGAGCCGCTCGGCGGCGGTCTTCGCGGAGCTGCACGCGCGGCTGCACGAGGCGGGGGCCGCGTTCGTGCAGGCGGACGGGCCCGCCGAACGTCGTCCGGGGGGATGAGCGCGCACCGCTGTTGCCCGGACAGGACCTGGTCTCCCGGATCCGTCGGGGCGGGGCGGCACGCGTGGGGCCCGGCTGCCGCCGGGCCCCGTCTCACGGGCGGGAGCGCAGACTCAGCCGGGGCTTCGGCGCGTCCGTGCGTCCCGTCGGGGGAGGCCGGCTGCCCGCCCGGTACGGGGCGGGCCAGGGCGCGGCCGGGCCCTGGTAGCCCTGTTCGGCCGCCGCGTGCAGGGTCCAGTGCGGGTCGTACAGGTGCGGGCGGGCCAGGGCGCAGAGGTCGGCGCGGCCGGCGAGCAGCAGGGAGTTGACGTCGTCCCAGGAGGAGATCGCGCCGACGGCGATGACCGGGACGGCGAGGGCGTTGCGGATCCGGTCGGCGTACGGGGTCTGGTAGGAGCGGCCGTACTCCGGCCGCTCGTCGGCGACGACCTGGCCGGTCGAGACGTCCAGCGCGTCGGCGCCGTGGGCCGCGAAGGCGCGGGCGATCTCCACGGCGTCCTCGTCGGTGGTGCCTCCGTCGGCCCAGTCGGTGGCGGAGATGCGGACGGTCGTCGGCCGCTCCTCGGGCCACACCTCCCGCACCGCGTCGAAGACCTCCAGCGGGAAGCGCAGCCGGTTCCCGAGGGAGCCGCCGTACGCGTCGGTGCGGAGGTTGGTCAGCGGGGACAGGAAGCCGGACAGCAGGTAGCCGTGGGCGCAGTGCAGTTCCAGCAGGTCGAAGCCGCAGCCGGCGGCGCGCCGGGCCGCCGCGACGAAGTCGTCGCGTACGGCCTTCATGCCGTGCCGGTCCAGGGCGTGCGGGACCTGGTTGACGCCGGGGCGGTAGGGCAGCGGGGAGGCGGCGGTCACCGGCCAGTTCCCCTCGGGGAGGGGTTCGTCGATGCCCTCCCACATCAGGCGGGTGGAGCCCTTGCGTCCGGAGTGGCCGAGCTGCACCCCGATCGCGGTGCCGGGTGCGCGCTCGTGGACGAAGGCGGTGACGCGGCCCCAGGCAGTGGCCTGCTCGTCGGTGTAGAGACCGGTGCAGCCGGGTGTGATCCGGCCCTCGGGGCTGACGCAGACCATCTCGGTCATGACGAGTCCGGCGCCGCCCAGGGCCCGGGCTCCCAGGTGGACGAGGTGGAAGTCGTTCGCCACGCCGTCCTCGGCCACGTACTGGTCCATCGGGGAGACGACCACGCGGTTGCGCAGGGTCAGTCCGCGCAGCCGGAAGGGGGTGAACATCGGCGGTGTCCCGGGCGGGCAGCCGAAGTCCCGCTCGACGGTGCCGGTGAAGACGGGGTCGCGCAGCCGCAGGTTGTCGTGGGTGACCCGGCGGCTGCGGGTCAGCAGGTTGAACGCGAACTGGCGCGGCGGCTGGCCGAGGTGGCCGGCGATCTCCTCGAACCAGCGCAGGCTGGCCGCGGCGGCGCGCTGGGTGGACTCGACGACCGGGCGGCGTTCGGCCTCGTAGGCGGCGAGTGCGTCGTCCAGGGCGGGGTGTTCCGCCACGCAGGCGGCGAGCGCGAGGGCGTCCTCGACGGCGAGTTTGGTGCCGGAGCCGATGGAGAAGTGGGCGGTGTGGGCGGCGTCGCCGAGGAGGACGACGCGGCCGTGGGACCAGCGTGCGTTGACGACGGTGCGGAACGCGGTCCAGGCGGAGCGGTGGGAGCGCAGCGTCCGGCCCCCGAGCGTCTCGGCGAAGATCTTGGCGCATCGGGCGGTGGACTCCTGCTCGTCCATCTCGTCGAACCCGGCGGCGCGCCACACCTCCTCGCGCATCTCGATGATGACGGTGGAGGAGTCGGCCTCGTACGGGTAGCCGTGCAGCTGCATCACGCCGTGCTCGGTCTCGGCGATCTCGAAGCGGAAGGCGTCGAAGGCGAAGTCGGCGGCGAGCCAGATGTAGCGGCAGCGGTGTGTGGTGATGCGGGGCCGGAAGACGTCGGCGTGGGCCTCGCGGGTCGCGCTGTGGACGCCGTCGGCGGCGATCACGAGGTCGTGGGTGGCGGCGAGCCGGGCGGCCGGCGGGGCCTCGGTGCGGAAGCGGAGGCGTACGCCGAGCTCGGCGCAGCGGGCGTGCAGGATCTCCAGGAGGCGGCGCCTGCCGAGTGCGGCGAAGCCGTGGCCGGAGGAGGTGAGGAGCCGGCCGCGGTGGGCGATGTCGATGTCGTCCCAGCGGACGAACTCGTCCTGGAGCGCGCGGTACACGGTGGGGTCGGCGTGCTCGATGCCGCCGAGGGTCTCGTCGGACAGGACGACGCCGAAGCCGAAGGTGTCCTCGGGTGCGTTGCGCTCCCAGACGGTGACCTCGCGGGCGGGGTCGAGGCGCTTGAGGAGTGCCGCGGCGTAGAGCCCGCCCGGTCCGCCGCCGATCACCGCGATCCGCAGGGGTGCGGCGGGGGCCGGAGGGGCGGTGGGGTCGGGCGCGGGGCTCGCGGCGGTGCTCCGGGCCGGCCCGGCCCCGGGCACCGGCCGGGCGGCGCCGCCCTGTGCGGCGGTCACGGTCAGCGCCCCTGCCACTGGGGGGCGCGCTTCTCGGTGAAGGCCGCGTGGAACTCGGCGTAGTCCTCACCGTTCATCAGCAACGCCTGGGTGGCGGCGTCCAGTTCGACGGAGGCCGCGAGCGGCATGTCCAGTTCGGCCGTGAGAAGTGCCTTCGTCTGGGCGTGGGCCAGGGCGGGGCCGTCGGCGAGGCGGCGGGCGAGTTCGGCCGCGCGGACGGCGACGCCGCCCTCCTCGGTGAGTTCGCTGATCAGTCCGATGCGTTCCGCCTCCGGGGCGCGGACCGGTTCGCCGAGCATCAGGAGCCGGGTGGCGTGGCCGAGGCCGACGACCCGGGGCAGCAGGTACGCGGCGCCCATGTCGCCGCCGGAGAGCCCGACGCGGGTGAAGAGGAAGGCGAAGCGGGCGCTGGGGTCGGCGATCCGGAAGTCCGCGGCGAGCGCGAGGACGGCCCCGGCGCCGGCGGCGACCCCGTGCACGGCGGCGATCACGGGGAACGGGCACTCGCGGATCGCCCGGACGACCTGGCCGGTCATGCGGTTGAAGTCGAGCAGCTGCGCCGTGTCCATGGCGAGGGTGGCGCCGATGATCTCGTCGACGTCGCCGCCCGAGCAGAAGCCGCGCCCCTCGCCACCGAGGACGAGGGCGCGCACGGCCCGCTCCCGGGAGAGTTCGGCGAGCAGATCGCGCAGGTCGGCGTAGGCGCCGAAGGTGAGGGCGTTCAGCTTGTCGGGGCGGGCGAGGGTGAGGGTGGCGACCCCGTCGTCGATGTCCACGCGCAGGTGCCGCCACTTCTCGGTACGGAGCGCGGAGCCGGAAAAGGGGCTCATGGGGACGGCCTCCCTCAGCGTACGTGCATCACGAAGACACCTTCGGGAAGGTTATCACTCATACGTGACTGTCGTCACCGGTACGCAATACAGGGGGCGGCGCGCCCGGCCGAAGGTCCCGGACCGGCGATGCCCCAGGTCCCCCACGAATCCGGGCCGGCGCCCCTGGTTCCGGATCCGGCACTCCGTGAAGCTGGAGGCAGGACGTCATGGGCCGTCCCCCTCCCCCTCGTCGAAGGGATCCGCCGTGTGTGAGCCCTCCGCCCCGCGCTCCTGGCGCATCGAGCTGCCCCACACCACCGCAGCCGTGCCGATCGCCCGCGCGCTGATCCGTACGGCGCTAGCGGAGATCGGCGAGGCTCCCGGGGGAACGGACGGGTTCACGGCCGAACTGCTCACCGCGGAACTGGTGGCCAACGCCGTGGAGCACACCTCCGGGGACGCCCCGCTGGCGCTCGTGATCGAGCTCCTGCCCGGCCCCGGCGGCTACCAGGTGGAGGTCCACGACCACGACCCGGCGCCCCCCGAGGCCCTCACCCGGACGGCTCCGCACACCGAACCCGACCCCTGGCAGGAGCACGGGCGAGGGCTGCTGCTGATCCGCGCGCTCAGCAGCTCCTGCGGGCACCGCGCCACCGTGCACGGCAAGGCGGTCTGGTTCACCCTGCCCGCGCTGCCACGCCGGCGCGGGCCGCGGGAGCCGTAGCAGCGAGAATCGGCGGACGGGCCACGGGGCCCTGACCACTACACGGAGGTGCCCGTCAGCGTGGCGACCAGGACGGCCTTGATGGTGTGCATCCGGTTCTCCGCCTCGTCGAAGACGACGGAGTGCGCGGATTCGAAGACCTCGTCGGAGACCTCGAGTTCGGTCAGTCCGTGGCGGGCGTGGATGTCCCGGGCCACGGCGGTGCCGAGGTCGTGGAAGGCGGGCAGGCAGTGCAGGAACTTCACGTCCGGGTTGCCCGTGGCGTTCAGCACGTCCATGGTCACCGCGTACGGGGAGAGGGCGGCGATGCGCTCGTCCCAGACCTCCTTGGGCTCACCCATGGAGACCCAGACGTCGGTGGCGACGAAGTCCGCGCCGCGCACGCCCTCGGCGACGTCCTCGGTGAGGGTGATCCTCGCGCCGCTGGCCTCGGCGAGCTCGTGCGCCTTGGCCACGAACTCCTCGGCCGGCCAGTAGGCCCGCGGGGCGACGAGCCGGACGTCCATGCCGAGCAGGGCGCCGGTGATCAGGTACGAGTTGCCCATGTTGAAACGGGCGTCGCCGAGGTAGGCGAAGGCCATCTCATCCAGCGGCTTGTCCGAGTGCTCCGTCATCGTCAGGACGTCGGCGAGCATCTGGGTGGGGTGCCAGTCGTCCGTCAGGCCGTTGTAGACGGGCACGCCGGAATGGGTCGCGAGGTCCTCGACGGCCTGCTGGCTGTCGCCGCGGTACTCGATGGCGTCGAACATCCGGCCCAGCACCCGTGCGGTGTCCTTGACCGACTCCTTGTGGCCCATCTGCGAGCCGGACGGGTCGAGGTAGGTGGTGGAGGCTCCCTGATCGGCGGCGGCGACCTCGAAGGCGCAGCGGGTCCGGGTGGAGGTCTTCTCGAAGATCAGGGCGATGTTCCTGCCCCGCAGCCGCTGCACCTCGGCGCCCGCCTTCTTGGCCGCCTTCAACTCGGCGGCCAGCCCCACGAGACCGCGGAACTCCTCGGCGGTGAAGTCCAGCTCCTTGAGGAAGGGGCGGCCGATGAGGTCAGTGGCCATGGGGGCACTCCTGGAAGGGTCACAGAGGGGCGGCGACAGGTATGGAAGTCTATACGTATTGCAGTATTCCTATACAGCCCTGGGTGGGTGACGAGGCCCACTCGGCCGGGCCCGCCACCGTCCGCGGGACCGGCCGCGGGCCCTCAGTGTGCGCGCAGATCCCGCCGCGCGCCCGGCCCGGAACCACCCGCGCCCTCGGGACCTCGCCCCTCAGACCGCGTCCCGCTCGACCGGGCAGCTCATGCAGCGCGGTCCGCCGCGGCCCCGGCCCAGCTCGCTGCCCGGGATCTCGATCACCTCGATGCCCTGCTTGCGCAGATGGGTGTTGGTGGTGACGTTGCGCTCGTACGCCACGACCACGCCCGGTTCCACGGCGAGCACGTTGCAGCCGTCGTCCCACTGCTCGCGCTCCGCCGCGTGCACGTCCTGGGTCGCCGTCAGCACCCGGATGTCCTGCAGCCCGAGGGCGGCCGCGATCGCGCTGTGCATGTGCTCCGGCGGGTGGTCGGAGACCCGGAGGGACGCTCCCGCGTCGCCCGGCTCGATCGTGTACGAGCGCAGCATCCCGAGCCCGGCGTACTGGGTGAACGTGTCCTGGTCGACCATCGTCATCACGGTGTCGAGGTGCATGAACGCCCGCCGTTTCGGCATGTCGAGCGCGACGATCGTGCGCGCCGAACCCGCCGCGAACATGCCGCGCGCCAGCATCTCCACCGCCTGCGGCGTCGTCCGCTCGCTCATGCCGATGAGCACCGCTCCGTTGCCGATGACGAGCACGTCGCCGCCCTCGATGGTCGACGGGTAGTCCGTCTGCCCCTCCGACCAGTGGTGGAAGGCACCCGCCTCCGTGCCCGTGAAGAGGGGATGGTGCTTGTAGATGGCCTCGAAGTGGACCGTCTCGCGCTGCCGGGCCGGCCAGCGCATCGCGTTGATGGAGACGCCGTCGTAGATCCAGGCGGAGGTGTCACGGGTGAAGAGGTGGTTGGGCAGCGGCCCGAGGAGGAAGTCGTCCAGGTCCAGGGCGTGGAAGCGCACCGAGGTCGGTTCGCTGAACGCGGCCAGGAACTCGCGCTTCGTCATCCCTCCCACCAGCGCCTCGGTGAGCGCGCCCGAGTCCAGGGAGTCGAACGCCGCGCGCAGATGGTCGGCGGCGAGCGGCCCGTACTCCTTCTCGTCGAAGACGCGGTCGAGCACGAGCGCCCGGGCCGTGGACAACTCCAGCGCCTCCCGCAGCAGGTCCCCGAAGAGATGGACCTCGACCCCGCGGTCCCGCAGGACGTCCGCGAACCCGTCGTGCTCCTGCCGCGCCCGGCGCACCCAGAGCACGTCGTCGAAGAGGAGCGCGTCCTTGTTGGACGGTGTGAGCCGCTTCAGCTCCAGATCGGGCCGGTGGAGGATGACGCGGCGAAGCCGCCCGGTCTCGGAATCGACGTGGAATCCCATGCGCCCATCCTGACGGAGCGGGCGGCCGCGCGCCCCGATCCGCGACGAGATCACGCGGGTCGGCGCGCCCGCCCGCGCCGCCCGCGGCGGGAAACGCACGGTCCGGGGCGGGCGGGCCGCCGTCGGAGGCCCGGAGCCGGGCCCTGGGGGTTGTCCCTGGGGGTGTCTCGCCGTCGCCGTCGGGCCGATCGACAGGACACCCCCGGGGTCCGGGTCACAGCCGCGGATCGACGGGTTCCGACTCCAGGGCGAGCACGGCGAACACCGCCTCGTGGATCCGCCAGAGCGGCTCGCCCTCCGCCAGCCGGTCCAGCGCCTCCAGGCCGAGCGCGTACTCGCGCAGGGCGAGCGAGCGCTTGTGGCCCAGGAAGCGGTTCCGCAGGCGCTCCAGGTTCTCCGGACGGGTGTACTCCGGGCCGTAGATGATCCGCAGGTACTCGCGGCCGCGGACCTTCACGCCCGGCTGCACGAGACGGCCCTTGCCGTCCCGGACCAGCGCGGCCAGCGGCTTGACGACCATGCCCTCGCCGCCGGCCGCCGTCATCTCCAGCCACCAGTCGACGCCCGCCCGCACCGACGCCTCGTCCCCCGTGTCGACGACCAGCCGGCGCGTGACCTGGAGCAGCCCGGCCGGGTCGTGCTCGACCAGCCGGTCGAGCAGGCCCAGCTGCTCGTCGTGCGGCAGGGCCGCCAGGGAGCGGCCGCGGACCGCCAGGATCTGGAACGGCGCGAAACGCACCCCCTCCAGTCCCTGCGTCGGCCAGCAGTAGCGGCGGTACGCCTCGGTGAACGCCTCGGCGTCCGCGGCCCGTTCGCGCTGCTTGGCGAGCAGCGCGTCCACGCCTTCGACGCCCCGGGAGACGGCCTGCTCCAGCGCGCCGAGCGCGCCGGGGAAGACCGCGCGGGAGGCCGCGCCGACGGCCGCGTACTGCGCGCGCAGGAGCCCCGCCGACTTCAGCGACCACGGCATCAGCTCTCCGTCGAGCAGCAGCCAGTCGGTGTCGAGCTCGTCCCACAGCCCGGCCGCGGTGACGGCCGCCCGGAGCCGTGCCAGGACCTCCTCGGTGACCGCCTGGTCGTCGAAGAAGGGCCGTCCGGTGCGGGTGTGCAGGGAGCCCGTCACCCCTTCGGCCGCGTCCACGCCGAACCGTTCGCGCGCCGCCTCGGCGTCGCGGCAGACGAGCGCCACGGCCCGCGAGCCCATGTGCTTCTCCTCGCACACGACCCGCTGGACGCCGTCGGCCGCGTACTGCGCGAACGCCTCGGCGGGGTGCTCCAGGAATCCCTCGGCACGGGACGTGGCCGTCGGCGCCATGGTCGGCGGGAGGTAGCCGAGCAGCCGCGGATCGATCGCGAACCGGCTCATGACCTCCAGGGCCGCCGCCGCGTTCTCCTCGCGGACGCCGACGTTGCCCATCTGGCGGGTCTCCACGACCCGCCGTCCGTGCACGTCGGCGAGGTCCAGCGGACGCCCCTGGTGCCCGCCCGGCGCCTCGGTGGTGAGCGGCCGCGCCGGCTCGTACCAGACCTTCTCGGCCGGTACGTCGACGAGTTCACGCTCGGGCCAGCGCAGCGCGGTCATCTTCCCGCCGAACACCGCTCCGGTGTCGAGGCAGATGGTGTTGTTGATCCAGGAGGTGTTCGGCACGGGGGTGTGGCCGTAGACGACGGCGGCCCGGCCGCGGTAGTCCTCGGCCCACGGGTAGCGCACGGGCAGCCCGAACTCGTCGGTCTCGCCCGTGGTGTCGCCGTAGAGCGCGTGCGAGCGCACCCGCCCGGAGGTCCGGCCGTGGTACTTCTCCGGCAGACCGGCGTGACAGACCACCAGCCTGCCCTCGTCGAGGACGTAGTGGCTGACCAGGCCGTCGATGAACGCGCCGACCTCCGCCCGGAACTCCTCGCTCTCGCGACCGAGCTGCTCGATGGTCTCGGCCAGGCCATGGGTCTCCTGGACCTTGCGGCCCTTCAGCCAGCGGCCGAGCTTGTTCTCGTGGTTTCCGGGCACGCAGAGCGCGTCGCCGGCGGCGACCATGCCCATCACGCGACGCAGCACGCCCGGGCTGTCGGGGCCGCGGTCGACGAGGTCTCCGACGAAGACGGCGGTGCGGCCCTCCGGGTGGTGGCCGTCGACGTAGCCGAGCCTGCCGAGCAGGGTCTCCAGCTCGGACCGGCAGCCGTGGATGTCTCCGATGATGTCGAAGGGGCCGGTGAGGTGGCGCAGGTCGTTGAACCGCTTCTCGGTGACGACCTCGGCCGCGTCCACCTCCTCGACGCTGCGCAGGACGTGGACCTTGCGGAAGCCCTCCCGCTCCAGACCGCGCAGCGAGCGGCGCAGCTCGCGCCGGTGGCGCTGCACGACGTGGGCGGGCATGTCCGCCCGGTCGGGGCGGGCCGCGTTGCGGGTCCGGCACACCTCCTCGGGCAGGTCGAGGACGATCGCGATGGGCAGCACGTCGTGCTTCCGGGCGAGCTGGACGAGCTGACGCCGGGCCTCCTGCTGCACGTTGGTGGCGTCGACGACGGTCAGCCGGCCCGCCTCCAGCCGCTTGCCCGCGATGTAGTGCAGGACGTCGAAGGCGTCCCGGCTCGCGCTCTGGTCGTTCTCGTCGTCGGAGACGAGTCCGCGGCAGAAGTCGGAGGAGACGACCTCGGTCGGCTTGAAGTGGCGCCGGGCGAAGGTCGACTTGCCGGAGCCGCTCGCGCCGATCAGGACCACGAGGGACAGGTCGGTGACGGGCAGCTTGCGGGTGGTGTCGGTCATGCCGAGTCCTCCTTCGGGTTCCGGTCCTGCTTCGGGTTCGGGGCGTGCGTCGGGTTCGGGGCCTGTGCCGGGTTCGGGGCCTGGGTGAAGACGGCCATCTGGGTGGGCGGGCCGACCTCCGGGTCGTCCGGGCCGACGGGGGTGAACCGCACGCCGTACCCGTACCGTTCGGCGACGCCCGCCGCCCAGGTGCGGAACTCCTCGCGGGTCCATTCGAAGCGGTGGTCGCCGTGCCGTACGTGACCGGCCGGCAGGGACTCCCAGCGGACGTTGTACTCCACGTTCGGCGTGGTCACGAGGACCGTCCGGGGACGGGCCGAACCGAACACGGCGTACTCGAGCGCCGGCAGCCGCGGCAGGTCGAGGTGCTCGATGACCTCGCTCAGGACGGCCGCGTCGTAGCCGGTCAGCCGCTTGTCGGTGTACGCGAGCGAGCCCTGGATCAGCTTCACCCGGCCCGCCTGGCGTTCGCCGAGGCGCTCCAGCCTGAGCCGCCGCCCGGCGAGGGTCAGGGCCCGGACGGACACGTCGACGCCGACGATGTCGGTGAAGCGGACGTCCTTGAGCAGCGCCTGCACCAACTGGCCCTGCCCGCAGCCGAGGTCGAGCACCCGGGTCGCCTCGGCGGCCCGCAGCGCGGCGAGGATCGCGTCGCGCCGCTGCTCGGCGAGCGACACCGGCCGCTTCCCGGTGGCGGTGGTCCCGTCGGTGGCGCTGGTCCCGTCGGTGCCGGTGACCGCAGCCGTGTCGCCGGTGGTCGCGTCGCTGTCCGTGGTCGCGTCGGCGTCCGTGGTTCCGTCGGCGTCGACCGCGTTGTCGAGGTCCTCCGCCTCCAGGCCGTCGCTCTCGGCCAGGCGCGCCAGCTCCAGGCGCTCCATCGCCTCCAGGGTCAGACTGCGGCGCCGGGCGAGGTAGCGGCTGGTGATCAGCTGCTGCTCGGGGTGCTCGGCGAGCCAGCCGTCACCGGCGCGCAGCAGCTTGTCGACCTCGTCGGGCGCGACCCAGTAGTGCTTGGCGTCGTCGAGGACGGGCAGCAGGACGTACAGCTGGTTGAGGGCGTCGGCGAGCCGCAACTCCCCTTCGAGGACGAGCCGCACGTAGCGCGAGTCGCCCCACTCGGGGAAGGCGGTGTCCAGCACGACCGGCTCCGCCTCGACCGTGTCCCAGCCGAGCGGATCGAACAGCCGGCGGACGAGCGCGGCGCCGCCGCGGGCCGGGACCGCCGGCACCTCGATACGGAGCGGCAGCGGCTCGGCGGCCCGTTCGGGCAGCGCCTTGCACGCGCCGCGCAGGGCCGACTTGAAGACCGAGGAGAGCGCGACGGCGAGCAGCGAGGAGGCGGCGTAGGGCCGGTCGTTCACGTACTGGGCGAGGGCCGTGTCGGGGGCTCCGCCCCGGCCCTTGCCCTTGCCGCGCCGCACCAGCGCCACCGGATCCACCTCCAGCAGCAGCGCGGCCGTGCACCGCTCGGCGGACGCCTCGGGGTAGAGGACGTGTGCCGTGCCGTGCGAGGTCGAGAACGTCTGCGCGTTGTCGGGATGCTTGTGCAGCAGAAAGCCCAGATCGGTCGCGGGACGCTCGGGGGTGCCGGTGGTACTGATCGTCAGGAACACATGACCGAGTATGGACGGCCCCTCCGCCGCCGACCAGGCATTTTCCCGGCGTCAGGGGTGTCTCGCCGATCCGGTCCGATCGGGCGGACGTCCTGCGTCACGGGGTGGTGCCCCGGTAGGACACCGGGCCGCCCTCCGGGTCGGGGTCGCGGTACCAGTCCAGGTGTTCGCGCAGCGCGCTCGGGTCCCGGTCGTCCACAGCGATGGCCAGGACGTGGAACGGCACGTCGCCGATGCCGTCGCGCACCGTGGGCTGGTTGACGAACGGGCGCTCCAGGAAGATGTTCCGCTCCACCTCCTCCCTGGGGATCCTCGGCTCCGCCTCGTGGTACGCCCACGCGCCGGCCTTGTGGTGCACGGCGACCTCGCCCACGTACCAGACGGCGCCCTGGACGAAGGGGCCGTGCTCGTCCGCGCGGTAGGCGTCCTCGCTCGCGTACCGCGCGATCACCAGGTCGCCCAGGGTGTCGAGCGAGGTGGGCGAGAAGTCCCACGTCCGCGGGTCGACGCCGGTGCCGGCCGCCCAGGCGGCGAAGGCCTCGCGACGTTCCGCCAGCCATCCGGCCAGCCACGGGTGGGGGTCGTTCCGCGCCCAGGGGTCGAGGCCGGGGGTTCGCTCCTTGACCGGCTTCCACCCCGGTACGGACGACCGGCGGGCCTCGACGGCGGCGCCCAGCGCGCGCGCCGTCTCGGTGAACACCTGGAAGTCGGCCCGTTCCTGAGCCTCGATCACCAGCTTGAGCGGATCGAGCGGTTCCAGGCCGAGTTCGGCGTCCGGCTGCACGAGCGGGTGCCCTCCGTCGCTCCAGCCCCACCGGCCGCCGCCGATCTGCATGAGGGACTCGCCGAGGCAGGCCATCGCGCCCTGGAGGAAGTCACGGGACTCGTCGGTCCCCTCGGGCTCGTAGCCCAGGACCAGGGCCTCCTCGAGCAGCCGCAGCGACTCGGGGGTCCTGTCCGTGGCGAAGCCCTCCGGGGTGTGCCAGGTCTCCAGCCGCATCAGCAGGGCCGGGACGTCCGCGATCCACCGGTCCACGTCCGCGCCGGCCGCCGTCCCGCCCTCGAGGTCGTTCCGTTCGTCAGACATACGGCCACCCTAGGGGGTGTCCTGTCGATCAGGCCGGATCAGCGAGCGGTGTCCGGTCTCCGCCGTCCGGACCGGGCCGGCCGCCCGAACCGACTCCCGTGGAAGCCGAGTTGTGTTCCAAACCTTGGCGTGTCCCCGCCATTTCCTTCACAACTCCGCCCCTAGGGTGACTCACGCGCAGGCCACTACCACGGGGGCCGTGGCCTGCCGCACCATCCGCACCGACGAACCCGTGGCCCCCTGACCATGGGACAGATTGCCTTGATCCACTCCATATCCCGGCGCTCCTCCTGGCTCGGCCGCGCGGCCGTGCTGGCACTGGGCGTCGGTATCCTCTCCGGCGGTTTACCGCCCGTCCTGGACAACGCCCAGGAGGCACACGCCGCCGCCAAGCGGTGCACCGAGATGTACCAGACGCCCAACCGGGCGCCCCGCATGGGCAGCCTTCCCGGGTTCAAGCCCGCGGGCAAGTACCAGTGGCGCACCCTGGGCGACACCAAGCGCACCTACGACTTCGAGAATCCGCGCAAGGCGCTCTCCGGGCTCCAACTCCCCGACGAGAGCGTGCTCCGGAAGATCAAGCCGGACCACAACAAGTACTCCAACGCCAGCCCCGAGCACGCCTGGGCGTACTGGAAGGAGAACCAGGCCAAGCCCGAGAAGGACCGCTACAAGGGCACCTTCAACGAGTACGTCAACAGCTTCTACGTCAACGGCGAGACCAACAGCCGCGGCGGCAACGCCTACGAGCGCGAGGTCGCGCAGTACTTCAAGCTGGGCGGCCGCGACTGGTACTGCCAGTACTCGATGGCCGAGGAGATGCCCGAGCTCTTCCAGGAGCTGGTGGAGGAACTCGGCGAGGAGAACGTCAAGAAGGACCGCCGCTTCGACGCGATCAAGACGAACGGCCGGCAGAAGGTCATCTACGAGTTCAAGTCCGGACTCAAGCAGATCGACACCAAGCAGCTCCTGGTGGACAAGGCGCTGGCGCAGCGCGGCTACAAGGTCGTCTACGTCTTCCGTGAGCCGCCCAAGCCCGGCGTCGTCAACGCGCTGAGGGCGCACGGACTCTCGTGGTACGAGCACCGGGCCGTGCCGAACGGCACGTTCACCTCCGACCCCCGCTACACGCGGCAGGACCCGGCCTTCACCGGCCGGCAGTGCAACCAGCCGAGCACCGCGGCGGCGGCCGCCGCGCCGAAGCCGGGCTGCGGCGGAGCGAGCGGCGCGGCCAACGACATGGCCCGCAACTCCGGCCGGACGAAGGAGGAGGCCCAGCGCCGCCAGGCGGCGATCCGCCAGGCGCCCGGCGGGCCCAGCCGGATGCGTGGCCCCGGCGGCATCGACTTCACCACCATGGAGCTGCGGTACATCTCCGAGCCCGTCAAGGGCAAGGGCATGGACTACGGCTTCAAGGCCAGGATGAACGACGACGAGGACGAGAACCCCTCGTGGGGTGGCGGGGCGAAGATCGACCTCTCCTCCGACGCGATGTTCACGTGGCTGGCACTGCATCCCAACCGGTTCTGGGTGAACCTCAACCCCGACCAGCCGAACCAGGTCGTCGACGACAAGCTGGCCAAGACCGACGCCGGCCGCGTCCTGCTGGAAGCGGACCTGGAGATGAAGCACGACCTGGCACGGGTCATGGTCCCCGACAACCCGGTGGGCAACCGGCTGTGGGACTCCTTCCAGCACGTCAACGGCGCTCCCTGCTGGAAGACCTACCGGTACTACATCGAGCCGGCCCCGGCCCAGGTCCGCGAGGAGGACGGCAAGCTGTACATCCTCGACGCGCCCATGGACGTGAAGGCCGCGAAGATCGACTTCAGTGAGGGCTACAAGTGCAAGCAGCCCGAGTCGGTCCAGGAGTACAACTTCGAGCAGATCAAGCGCATCGCGATCCCCGAGGTCGAGAAGCTGGTCAACACGGCCCCGCAGTACGCCGACCTGCGCAGCGTCTACACGTCGCGGATCGCGGCGGAGTGGATCAAGCAGCGGGACGCGGTGCGGCCGGGTGACTTCCACTCGATCATCGGGTCCGACGACGCCACCCGGTGGCCGTCGCGCACCGCATGGGACCGCGAGAAGATCTACGCGGACTACCTGAAGTCCTTCCGGGAGGGTGACTTCCACTTCAAGCGGGAGTACCCGCAGGACGGCTCCGTCCTGGAGTTCTCCTTCTACCTCGGCGGCGTGGACTTCTCCAAGCAGCCCAAGAAGAACATCTCCAAGGCCCGCTTCCAGGCCGAGAACCCGGAGATGCCGGACACGGTGAACGCGGCACAGAAGGCGACCACCGCCTACGCCGACACCGACAGCGCCTTCCTCGGCGGCAACAACACCGGCAAGGGCTCGGGCGGCGGCACCAAGCCGACGCCCACGCCGACGCCGACCGACCCCGGTGGTCCCGACCCGACGGACCAGCCGTCGGCCCCGGCGCCGAGCCCGTCCACCCCGGGCACCGGCGGTCAGACCCCGCCCGCGAAGAACCCCGACGGGGACCTCGCGGACACCGGATCCGACCTCCCGGTGGGCCTGATCGCGGGCATCGCCGCCGCGCTGGCCGCGGCGGGCGCGGCGATGGTCTGGTGGAAGCGGCGCCGTACCGGCGCCCAGGGCTGACCCCGGAGGTGCCCTGCCGGTCGACCTGACCGAAAACCGGCAGGGCACCCCCGCAAGCCCGTCCACCGCGAGCGGCCCCGTACCCGTCAGGGGTACGGGGCCGCTCACGTGACACACCCGCGCATCGCAGGGGTGGGACCGGGGCGGGGGCGGACAGGCCGGCGAAGGGCGGGGCGGCGCCCCGCCTCACTCAGCGGCGGTGACGGCCTCCGCCAGCGCGGTGATCCGGTCGGGGCCGATGCGGCAGCAGCCGCCGATCAACCGGGCTCCGGCCGCCGGCCAGGCAGCCATCCGTGCCGGGTCGAAGGTGACGTCCCCGCGCCAGCTCCTGGCGCGGGCGTCCCACTCCTCCCCGCTGTTGGGGTAGACGACCACCGGCTTGCCGGTGACGTCCGCGGCCGTCCGCACCGCCCGGTCCGCGTCGGCCGGCTCGCAGCAGTTGACCCCGACCGCGATCACCCGGTCGTCGCCCGCGGCGAGCGCGAACGCCTCCGCCAGCGGCTGTCCCGCCCGGGTCCGCTCACCCGCGATCGTGTACGAGAGCCACACCGGCACCCCGCACCCCTCGGCAGCCCGCAGCAACGCCTCGGCCTCGTCCGTGTCCGGCACGGTCTCCAGCGCCAGCACGTCCGGACCGGCCGCCGCGAGTGCCTCGATCCGGGGCCGGTGGAACCGTTCCAGCTCCCGCACCGTGAGCCCGTACCGGCCCCGGTACTCGCTGCCGTCGGCGAGCACCGCTCCGTACGGGCCGACGGATCCGGCGACCCACACCTGCCGTCCCACCCCCGCCGCCGCGGCCCGGGCCAGCTCCACGCTCCGTCCGAACAGCCGCTCCGCCCGCGACCGGTCGACGCCGCGCCGGGCGAAGCCCTCGAAGGACGCCTGGTAGCTGGCGGTGATCAGGACCTGCGCCCCGGCCCGCAGATAGGCCGCGTGCGCCGCCTCGATCTGCTCCGGCCCGTCGGCGAGGAGCCGTGCGGACCAGAGCGCGTCGGAGAGGTCGCAGCCCTGGGCCTCCAGTTGGTTGGACAGTCCGCCGTCCAGGACGAGGACGTCCGTCGCCAGCGCCTGCGCGAGCGAGCGGTCCGAGGCCGTCACGACGTCCTCCCTCAGCCCAGCTGGGACTGGACCTGGGCGGAGATCAGCTCCAGGTGGTCCAGGTCGTCGAGATCGAGGACCTGGAGGTACACCCGGGACGAGCCGATCGCCGCGTACCGCCCGATCTTGTCGACGACCTCGGCCGGTGAACCCGCCAGGCCGTTCGCCTTCAGCTCCTCCACCTCCCGTCCGATGGCCGCCGCCCGGCGGGCCACCTCGGCGTCGTCCTTGCCGACGCACACCACCAGTGCGTTCGAGTACACGAGGTCGTCGGCACGGCGGCCGGCTTCCTCGGCGGCGGTCCGGACCCGCCCGAACTGCCGCTCGCTCTCCTCCAGCGAGGCGAAGGGGATGTTGAACTCGTCGGCGTACCTCGCCGCCAGCCGCGGCGTCCGCACCGCGCCGTGGCCACCGATGAGGACCGGCACCCGGGACTGTGCCGGCTTGGGCAGGGCCGGCGAGTCCTGGAGCTGGTAATGCTTCCCCTCGAAGGAGAACGTCTTGCCGACCTCGGTGCCCCACAGGCCGGTGACGATCGCCAGCTGCTCCTCCAGCCGGGCGAACTTCTCCTTCGGGAAGGGAATGCCGTACGCCCGGTGCTCTTCCTCGAACCAGCCCGCTCCCAGGCCCAGTTCGACCCGGCCGCCGGACATCTGGTCGACCTGCGCCACCTGGATGGCGAGGACACCGGGAAGACGGAAGGTGCCGGCGGTCATCAGCGTGCCGAGGCGGATCCGGCTGGTCTCCCGCGCGAGCCCGGCCAACGTGATCCAGGCGTCCGTCGGCCCGGGCAGCCCGTCGGCGGAGCCCATGCTGACGTAGTGGTCGGAACGGAAGAAGGCGTCGAAGCCGAGGTCCTCGGTGGCCTTTGCGACCGTGAGCAAGGTGTCGTAGCCGGCCCCCTGCTGGGGCTCGGTGAAGATTCGAAGATCCATACCTCCATCCTGCACCGCATGGGCGCCGTCAACCTCTCCGTCACCCCCGGGGCCGCACCGGCTCGGTCGGGTGAATATCCCGCCCCCTGGCGGGGGGCGTTCTTCCAGGCCGGTGACCGTGGCCGGGCACCTGTCGTTGGCTCGGGCGGAGCCGGACCGCCCGGCCCGCGCGCCGGCGGCCGCTGCCGGTGCGTGTTCCTGCAGCGACCCCTCCCGCGCCGGGAGGAGTCCGGCCGAGGAGGCCGCCATGTCCCAGGAAGCCGTGCCGCAACGGGCGCTGTCCGAGCAGCAGGGGTCCGGCGCCCCCAGGGGTCTGCTGCAGCAGATGGAGGAGCTGATGGCGGCCCTCACCGCAGACCTCTCGCAGCTCGGCGCGCACCTCCGGTCCACAGCGGACCGTCGCGACGACACCGACTGATCCCGTCCCCGGCCGCCCGCTCCCCGCGCGGCGGAGGAACTCCTGCCCACCGAGTCCCTCGGGCTTCGCGGGGACCCAACGCCCGCCGCCCTCTCACGGCGGGACCCGTTCACGCCGCACCCCTTCAGGGCGGGCCCGTCGTCGGCCCCGCCCGGCCCCGGGCGGCATCGGGCGGCCGGTCCCGCTCCCGTACCGCGAGACGGCGCAGCATCCCGCGCACCCGGTCGTTCGACTCGTCGGCCGCGTCGATCGCCTCGATGCACTGCCAGTACAGCCCCTCCTCGTCGGTCGCGCAGGCCACCCCGACCAGGGCGATCCCCACTTCCCCGAGGAGCGCGCCGAGCGCGTTCAACGCGACGCGCGCGTCCGCCACTTCGGTCAGCTGGGCGGCCCTCGGCCCGCCCGGGCCGAGCACGGGGTACTCCAGCACCCCGCGCCCACCACCGGTCTCACTCAGCCCTCGCGCCTCGCTCCGCAGCTCCAGCGGTCCGCAGAGCGCGAGGTGACTTCCTATCGCCTGGGCGAGGGCCTGGGCCTGCCAGGCCTCCGCCACGATGTCCAGTGCCGTCCGGCTCTCCGCCAGCGCGCGCCGGCCGGCCGCGATGAGTCGCTCCGCTTCCATGAACGCCGCCCCCGTTCGTACGACTTACTACCCACTCACTCCATTACCCAGCGTGAAGGCGACTGAGCCAAAACGCCAGAGGAATTCGGAAATCTGTGGACAGGAAGCGCGATGAGGAAAAGCCGATCACTCCGCAGAGTGACGATCACCCTCTTCCGTGGGACGCGGCACCTCCTCCGGCCGCTGCCGGACGGGGAAGCGGAGTTCGTTCCGGTCGATCTTCTCCGACAAGGCCACCAAGGGATCGACGCCGAGCGCCCCGCAGAACTGGAGCAGATACGCCAGTACGTCCGCGACCTCGTCGGCGACCCGGTGCGCCGACTTCGGGTCCTCCATCACCCGTTCCGCCTGTTCGGGCGTCAGCCACTGGAAGATCTCCAGCAGTTCGGCCGCCTCGACGCTGAGGGCGGCCGCCAGGTTCTTGGGCGTGTGGTACGGCTGCCACTCCCGCGAGGCCGCGAACTCGGCCAGTCTGCGCTGCAGTTCCGCTACATCAAGTTCACTCACGGCTCCAGGTCTACCACCGACACCCCTCGCACCCCCCGG
This sequence comes from Streptomyces sp. NPDC048338, assembly GCF_043201055.1. Taxonomy (NCBI): domain Bacteria; kingdom Bacillati; phylum Actinomycetota; class Actinomycetes; order Kitasatosporales; family Streptomycetaceae; genus Streptomyces; species Streptomyces sp. NPDC048338. The sequence goes on along the minus strand of NZ_JBICYQ010000005.1, from coordinate 399,589 downwards.
GCGTCCTCCGCCGCGGCCTGCCCGACCGCGCCGACGAGCCGGATGTGCCCGTCCGCGCAGATGGTGGCGGCGAGGTCGAGCAGGGCACGGAACTGCCGCGCGTCCAGCCCCTGGTCGAGGCCGTCGGCGAGGACGGTCAGCGCCCGCATGGCCGAGGGCACCTCGCCGAGCTGATCCATGGCGAGCACGCCCGGCCCGGTGAGCAGGACGAGCGCCAGCGCCAGGTACCGCAGTTCGCCGTCGCCGAGTCTGCCCAGCGGGGTCGCGGCCGTGGCGCCCGGGCCCGACGCGCCTCTCGCCGCCCGTTCCAGCACCGCCCGCACCGTGGCGTCCGGCAGTTCCTCCACGCCGAGCCCCGTGACCGGTCCGGCGCAACCGGCTCCCGCCACCGAGGCCAGCCGGGCATGGCGGCGCGGGCAGTCGTTGCTGGTGCGGTGCAGCACCTCGGCGAGGTTGTCGCAGCCGCGCCGCAACCGGCCTTCCCCGGTGGGAACGGGGGCCCGCATCCGGTACGGCCGGGGGTCACAGGCGAAGACCGAGCGCAGGGCGACGACGACCTGTTCGGCCGCGGCCAGGACCTCCAACTGTCCCTGGGTCTTGCCGGCCACCCGCAGCGGCAGGAGCGCGGTGCCGAGCAGGTCGTCGGGCAGCGGTGCCCGGGTGACGGGTGTGGCTCCCGCGGTGTGCCATTCGGCCTGCACGGTGCTGCGGCCGGGGTCTCTGAGGGCGGTGGTGAGCAGGGTGCGGCCGGGCAGGGCGAGGCGTTCGCCGACGATACGGAGGCGGGGTTCGGCCTGGACGGCGACGTCGAGCCGGACCGGGCCGCAGGGGCCGTCGACCGTGCAGCCGATGCGGAACCCGCGCCGCCCTTGCGCGTCGGGCCGGGCCCGCTCGGGCACGCATCCGACGGCGTCGGGGAACGCCAGCGCGAGGTCGTCGCCGGAGCCGAGCCGGGCCAGCGCCTCGTACGCCCTGAGGACGGTGGACTTGCCGCTGCCGCTCGGCCCGGTGAACAGGGTCACTGGGCCGAGCGGGTGGACGGCGCCGCGGTGGGCGGCGAAGGCGGAGAGGCGCAGCTCGGTCACCACCGGCCGCGCGGGCCGCCGTTCGGCGCCGGCTCCGGTCGCGCCCCCGGCCGGGAGCGGTCGCGCCCCGTCCCGGGCGGAGGCGGAAGCGGAAGCCGAGCCCGAGGGCACGACGCGAGACGCCGGAGCGGAGGGTGCGACCACGGGCGTCGCCGCCGTGGGGGCCGGCGGACCGGAGCGTAAGGAGCGGGACCCGGAAGCGGATGCGTGGTCGGGCGTGAGACCACCGATGGAGTGCATGGTCGGACCGTACGCAGCCCTTCGCCCGACGAACCGTTCCGGCGAGTCGACCTTCCTACGATCGGGGGACGGCGGTCTCCGCGTCGTCGTCGGCGTCCGGCGCGCCCTCGACCTCGGTGCCGGCGGGGGCCAGCAGGAAGACGTTGCGGTCGACGCGGTGCATGCCGCTGCCCAGGCCGAACACGACGCCGCTGCTGAAGTCCAGGATGCGCTTGGCGACTTCGGTGTCGGCGCTGGTCAGGTCCAGCAGGACGGGGATCTGTGCGACGAGGTACTCGGCGACCTCGCGGGCGTCGGCGAAGACCTGCACCCGCAGGACGACCATGCGGCGCTGCTCCGCGTACGCGTACTGATCGGGGATCGTGCGGTGGTCGATCCTGGACGGCCATTCGTCACGGCCGCGCAGGGGGACGACCTGGGCGAGGCCCTCCCACTGCTCGTCGGTGACGTCGTACCTCTCGTACCTACTCATGTCCCCATCCTCCCGTCCCTCACCCGTTCGGCCCAACAGCGACACGTCCCAACTCGGCCACCGTCCCGCACGGGTCCGTCGCAGGTCACCGGCTCGCGCGGCCTCGCGACCGGTCACCGCCCGTACGGACGGGTCGCGGCTCTCGCCTCATCGCGGGACGGGCAGTCCGCGCGGTTCCTTGACCCGCTTCATGATGATCTGCGAGTTGACCTCCGTGACGCCGGTCAGCGACGTCAGCCGCTCGATCCACAGGCGTTCGTACGCGGCGAGGTCGGCGACCGCGATGCGCAGGAGGCAGCCGGGACTGCCGAAGAGCCGGTACGCCTCGATGACGTCCGGGATGTCCTGGAGCGCCGCCTCGAACGCCTCGACCGTCTCCCGGTCCCGTCGGACCTCGATGGAGACCAGCACCTCGAAGCCGCGGCCGACGGCGTCCGGGTCGATCACCGCCCGGTATCCCTGGATGACCCCGTCCTGCTCCAGCTGGCGCACCCGGCGCATGCAGGCGGAGGCGCTGAGTCCCACCCGCTGGGCGAGCTCCAGGTTGGTCAGCCGACCGTCGTCCTGGAGCTCACGCAAGATATGAGCGTCGATCCGGTCCATGGCGCAATTATGCACGCGACATGAGTCCCAGGAGGGGCGGATTTCGCAATCGCATTGCGGACCTCCTGCTCTATCGTTGCGGCGGCGCCGGTCCCCTCGTACATCCGTGCGCCCGTTCGAGCCCGCGCCCGCATCCCCGCGTCCGAGTTCGCGCTCGAGACGACCCCCCACCCCGGGAGCAGACGACATGGAATGGATCCGCGACGACAGGCCCCGCCGGATCAAGCTGATCAGCACCGGCGGAACGATCGCCAGCCGCTGGCAGGGCACCGGATACGCCGCCGACGCCTCGGGTGACGACGTCCTGGCGACGGCCGCCCTCCCCGACGACATCGAGGTCGAGGTCGTCGACCTGTTCAACGTCAACAGCTCCCGCATGACCACCGCCCGCCAGCTCGCGCTGCTGAGTGCGGTGCACGAGGCCCTCGCCGACCCCGACGTGGCCGGAGTCGTCATCACCCACGGCACGGACACCCTGGAGGAGTCGGCCTTCTTCCTCGACCTGCACCACACGGACCCGCGGCCGGTCGTCCTCACCGGCGCCCAGCGCCCCCTCGGCACGGGCGACGGCGACGGTCCCGGCAACATGTACGACGCGCTCCAGGTCGCTGCGTCCGTGCGCGGACTCGGGGTGCTGGTGGTCTTCGACGGCGTGGTCCACGCCGCGCGCGGCACGGTGAAGGCGCAGACCCTGGCCGCCGCCGCGTTCGCCGATCCCTCCGAGCAGAGCCTCGGCAAGGTCGGCTTCGCCCGGGTGGACGTCCGCCGCCGGCCGGACCGCCCGGCTCCGCTCGCGCTTCCGCGGGCCGCCACGGCCGAGGGGCCCGGCACCCTCCCGCGGGTCGACATCGTCACCCACCACAGCGACGGCGACCCGCTGCTCCTGAACGCGGCGGTCGCCGCGGGCGCGCAGGGCATCGTGCTGGTCGGCACGGGTGCGGGCAACGCCACTCCCGAGATAGCCGAGGCGGTCGCCGAGGCCGTCTCCCAGGGGGTCCTGGTGGCCCTGACCACCCGGGTGCACTCCGGCCCGGTCGCCGAGATGTACACCGGCGGCGGCGCCGTGGACCTGGTCGCGGCGGGCGCGGTGCTCACGGGCACGCTGCGGGCCGGTCAGGCCCGGATGGCCCTCGTCGCGACCCTGCTCTCCGACGTCGCCCCGGGCCGGCGTGACGCCCTGCTGCGCGACCTCCTGAACGGCCCGACCCGCGCGGAACCTGCCCTGGCTGCCGGCGGGTCGGGCTCTCGTTTCTCCGGCGCCCACGCCTCCCCCGCCGCCCGGCAGCACGCCGCGCTCCGCTGACGCCGAAGAACCGAAGGTCGGACACACCATGCAGAACCCCACCCGCCGCGAGCACGACCTCCTCGGCGAACGTGCGGTGCCCACCGAGGTCTACTGGGGCATCCACTCGCTGCGCGCCCAGGAGAACTTCACCGTCACGGGCCTGCCCATCTCGGTGTACCCGCGACTCGTCGAGGCGCTCGCCGCGGTCAAGGAGGCCGCGGCCCTCGCCAACGAGGAACTGGGGCTGCTGCCCCCGGAGAAGGCCCGCGCCATCGTCGCCGCCTGCCGGGAGATCCGCGCCGGGCGGCTCCACGAGCAGTTCGTGGTGGACGTCGTCCAGGGCGGCGCCGGCACATCCACGAACATGAACGCCAACGAGGTCGTCGCCAACCGCGCGCTCGAACTCCTCGGCCACGCCAAGGGCGAGTACCAGCACCTGCACCCCAACGAGGACGTCAACCTCAGCCAGTCCACCAACGACGTGTACCCGACCGCCGTCCGGATCGCGGCGATCACGTCGGTGCACGGGCTCCTCCAGGCCACGGCGGTGCTCCAGGACGCGTTCGCGGCCAAGGCGTTCGAGTTCCGCGACGTCCTGAAGATGGGGCGCACCCAGCTCCAGGACGCCGTGCCCATGACGCTGGGCCAGGAGTTCTCCACGTACGCCGTGATGCTGGACGAGGACCGCAACCGGCTGGCCGAGGCCGTCGAGCTGATCCACGAGATCAACCTCGGCGCCACTGCCATCGGGACGGGCCTCAACGCCCCGGCCGGCTACGCCGAGACGGCCCGGCGGCACCTGTCCGAGATCACCGGCCTGCCGCTGGTGACCTCGCCCAACCTGATCGAGGCCACCCAGGACTGCGGGGCGTTCGTCCAGCTCTCCGGTGTCCTCAAGCGCCTGGCGGTGAAGCTCTCCAAGACCTGCAACGACCTGCGGCTGCTCTCCTCCGGACCGCGTGCCGGCCTGAACGAGATCAACCTGCCCGCCGTGCAGGCCGGTTCGAGCATCATGCCGGGCAAGGTCAACCCGGTGATCCCCGAGGTCGTCAACCAGGTCGCCTTCGAGGTGATCGGCAACGACATCACGATCACCATGGCCGCGGAAGGCGGCCAGCTCCAGCTGAACGCCTTCGAACCGGTCATCCAGCACGCCCTGTCGAAGAGCATCACCTCGCTGCGCGCCGCCTGCCTCACCCTGGCGGAGCGCTGTGTCTCGGGCATCACCGCCAACACCGAACAGCTGCAGGCGACCGTGCGGAACTCCATCGGCCTGGCCACCGCCCTCAACCCGCACATCGGCTACACCGCGGCCACCGCCATCGCCCAGGAGGCGCTGCGGACCGGGCGGGGAGTCGCCGAACTCACGCTGGAGAAGGGGCTGCTGCCCGCCGAACGCATCGCCGAACTGCTCAGCCCGGAGCGGCTGACCGGCGTGACACCGCACCGCGGGTAAGGAGCCCGAACGCCGGCGGCCCGACCGCGATTCCCGGCCAACTCGCCTCCGTGGCGGCGGACCCGCTCGCGGGCCGACTAGGGTGGCGGGCGCAACTGGTTCGCGCCCGTCCGCCAGACGGGACGCGTCGCAAGAGGGAACCCGGTGGGAATCCGGGACTGCCCCGCAGCGGTGAGTGGGAACGACCGCCGTCATACGCACTGGACCTGTACGGGTCCGGGAAGCGACGGCCACTAGGTGTCCGCCTCGGAGAGAGGCGGGCGTGCCCGCGAGTCCGAAGACCTGCCCGTTGCCCGCGCGCGACCGTTCGCGCGCGGACATCCCGGTGACCTCGAGGGCGGGTCGGCGTACAGAGCGGGCGAGCCGCCCCGAACCGATGTGCATGCGTCCGGCATGACACGGCTGGCGGCCACGGTCCGTTCGTCCACGCACCCCTTCGCGCCCTCGTCCCGTCGCCGGGACGCATGGAGACACGCTCGCGAAGGAGAGTTCCGTGACGACAAGGGCGACACGAAGGGCCGCGGCGACGGCCACCCTGTACGGGTACCCCCGCCACGGCCGGGACCGGGAACTGAAGAGGGCCGTCGAGGGCTACTGGCAGGGCCGGGTCGACGCCGAGTCCCTTCACAGGACCGGCCGGGACCTGCGGCGCGCCACCTGGATGCAGCTCGCCGACACCGGCATCACCGAGGTGCCGACCGGCGACTTCTCGTACTACGACCACGTGCTCGACACCAGCGTCATGGTCGGCGCCGTGCCCGAGCGCCACCGGGCCGCCGTCGCGGCCGACCCGCTCGGCGGCTACTTCGCGATGGCGCGTGGCACGCAGGAGGTGGCGCCGCTGGAGATGACGAAGTGGTTCGACACCAACTACCACTATCTGGTCCCCGAACTCGGGCCCGACACCGTCTTCACCGCCGACTCCGCACGGCAGGTCGCGGAGCTGCGCGAGGCGCGGGCGCTCGGCCTCACCGCCCGGCCCGTCCTGCTCGGCCCTGTCACCTACCTCCTGCTGGCCAAGCCGGCTCCCGGCGTCCCCGGCGACTTCCGGCCGCTCACCCTGCTCGACCGGCTGTTGCCGGTGTACGCGCAGGTCATGGCCGACCTGCGGGCTTCGGGCGCCGAGTGGGTGCAGCTCGACGAGCCCGCCCTCGTCCAGGACCGCACCCCGGCCGAACTGAACGCGGCCGCCCACGCCTACCGCGAGCTCGGCGGGCTCACCGACCGGCCCCGGCTGCTCGTCGCCTCCTACTTCGACCGGCTCGGCGCCGCGCTTCCCGTCCTGGCGAAGGCCCCCGTCGACGGCCTGGCCCTGGACTTCACCGGCCCCGCCGCCGCCAACCTCGACGACCTCGCCGCGGTCGGCGGGCTGCCCGGCAGGCGCCTGGTCGCCGGGGTCGTCGACGGGCGCAACATCTGGATCAACGACTACGAGAAGTCCCTCGCCCTCCTCGGCACCCTGCTGGGGCTCGCCGGGCGGGTCGACGTCGCCGCGTCCTGCTCGCTGCTCCACGTGCCGCTCGACGCCACGGCCGAGCGGGGCATCGACCCCCAGGTGGCACGCTGGCTCGCGTTCGCCCGCCAGAAGACCGGCGAGATCTTCACCCTCGCCCGCGGTCTGTCCCGGGGCACCGGGGCGATCGCGGCGGAACTCGCCGCCAACCGCGCCGCCCTCGCCTCCCGTTCGACGTCCGCGCTGACCCGCGATCCGGCGGTCCGGGCCAGGGCGGCGGCCGTCGGGGAAGCCGACCTCAGGCGCCCCCAGCCGTACTCGCTGCGCGCGGCCGCCCAGCGGACCGGGCTCGGTCTGCCGCCGCTGCCCACGACCTCGATCGGCTCCTTCCCACAGACCTCCGAACTGCGCGCGGCCCGCGCCGATCTGCGGGCGGGCCGGCTCGACGCGGCCGGATACGAGGCGCGGATCGAGGCCGAGATCCGCGAGGTCGTCGCCTTCCAGGAGCGGACGGGCCTGGACGTGCTCGTCCACGGCGAACCCGAACGCAACGACATGGTGCAGTACTTCGCGGAGCAGCTGACCGGGTACCTCGCCACCCGGCACGGCTGGGTCCAGTCGTACGGCACCCGGTACGTGCGGCCGCCGATCCTGGCCGGGGACATCTCGCGCCAGGACCCGATGACGGTGCGCTGGACCGCGTACGCGCAGTCCCTGACGCGGCGCCCGGTCAAGGGGATGCTCACCGGGCCGGTCACCATGCTGGCCTGGTCCTTCGTCCGCGACGACCTGCCGCTCGCCGACACCGCCCGGCAGGTCGCCCTGGCGCTGCGCGACGAGGTCGCCGACCTGGAGGCGGCCGGCACCGCCGTCATCCAGGTCGACGAGCCGGCCCTGCGCGAGACGCTTCCGCTGCGGGCGGAGCGGCACGCCGCCTATCTCGACTGGGCGACGGAGGCGTTCCGCCTCACCACGAGCGGCGTCCGACCGGAGACCCAGGTCCACACCCACATGTGCTACGCCGAGTTCGGGGACATCCTGGCGGCGATCGACGCTCTCGACGCCGACGTCATCAGCCTGGAGGCCGCCCGCTCCCACATGGCCGTGGCGGGTGAGCTCGCCTCCGCCGCGTACCCGCGCGAGGCGGGCCCGGGTGTCTGGGACATCCACTCCCCGCGCGTACCGTCAGCGCGGGAGGCGACCGGGCTGCTGCGCGAAGCGCTGAAGGCGATCCCGGCCGAACGCCTCTGGGTCAACCCCGACTGCGGCCTGAAGACGAGGTCCTGGCCGGAGACCCGCGCGTCCCTGGAGAACCTGGTCGCGGCGGCGCGCGAGCTGCGTGCGGAGCTGCCGGGCACCTGACACCAGGATGCCCGCCGGGTCCCGAGCCGGAGGACCCGAGGTCCTCGTACGAGACCTCCGGCTCGGGACCCGTACGCCCCGCGGCGCTGCCGTACGACGTCCCGGAGGGTCGTACGGCACCCTCCCGGACGTCGTACGGTTCCGGGCCGCCGGGTGGCTTCACCTCTCCGGGCGAGCGTCCTGCCCCGGCCGGGGGGAACCACGGTGAGGCGGCGCGGTTCCCGGCGGAGGGCCGCGCATCATGGGCCGACCTGTTCCAGAGCCGACGGAGAAGTATGACCTCCCCGAGCACCCCTCCGGACGACGGTCCGCTGGTCCGGGCCGGCACCCTGCTGCGTCGTCCGCGGTTGTGGGTGATGCCCACGATCCTCACGGGACTGCTCGCCCTGCTGCTGTCCCTCCTCTACATGGGCGGCGTCGTCAACCCCCAGGGCGACCTGCGGAACCTGCCCATCGGCCTCGTCAACGCCGACCGGGGCGCCCCTCCGCCCGGGCAGCAGCAGAACATCGGGACGCAGATCAGCCGGGCGATCACCGGCGACCGGAAGACCGTCGCCGCCGAGTGGCAGACCCTCACCCTCGCCGAGGCGCAGGACCGGCTCGACTCCGGGAAGATCTTCGGTGCGCTCGTCATCCCCGCCGACTTCACCGCGTCGGTCGCCGCGCTCACCACGGCGAACGCGACCGCCCGGCCGACGATGACGGTGCTCACCAATCCCGGCAAGGGCAGCCTCGGCTCCTCTCTCGCGAGCCAGATCTCCACGGCGGCCGCCCACCAGGCGTCCCGCACGATCGGCGAGCGCCTCACGGCGGCCTCGACCGGCGCCGCGACGACCTCCACCACCCGGCTGCTGCTCGTCGACCCGGTGGACGTGGTGACCAAGGTCGGCCATCCCCTGGGCGGCCACAGCGGCCTCGGACTGAGCGCGTTCTACTACACGCTGCTCCTCGTCCTCGCCGGCTTCCTCGGCGCCAACGTCATCAACAACGCCGTGGACACCTCCCTCGGCTACGCCGACAACGAGATCGGCCCCTGGCACGCCCGGCTGCCCACCGTGCCGATCAGCCGCACGCAGACGCTGCTGCTGAAGATGGCCATGACCGCCGGCATCACGGTGCTCAGCGTCTCGCTGGTGATGCTCGCCTGTGTCGTGATCCTCGGCATGGACGCGACCCATCTGCCGTTGCTGTGGACCTACTCCTACTGCGCCTCGCTGGCGGTCGGCCTCGGGGTGCAGGCCATCAACGCCGCCTTCGGCGGGGTGGGCCAGCTGGTCTCGATGTTCGTGTTCATCGTCCTCGGCCTGCCGTCGTCGGGCGCCACCGTGCCGCTCGAGGCCGTCCCCGCGTTCTACCGCTTCCTGTCGTACTTCGAACCGATGCGCCAACTCAGTGACGGGGTGCGGGCGATCCTGTACTTCGACGCCCGCGGCGACGCCGGTCTCGGCCGCGCCTGGATCATGATCGCGCTCGGCACCGTCCTGGCCCTGCTGTTCGGCTTCGCGATGACGTCCTACTACGACCGCAAGGGGCTGAAGCGTCTGACACCGCAACCCGCCTGAACTCCCCCGGCCGCCCGGCGCACGTCAGGAGGCTCCGCCGGACGACTGCTTCGCGCCGCCGTTCCCCGATCCGCCCCCGTTGCCGTTCTCGCCCCCGGCGCCCTTCGACGCCTTCTCCGACGCCTTCTTCGGCTTCTCGGCGGTGTTCGCCGCGGCCGGCGGGTCCGCCGCGGCCGCGGCCCGGTCCGACCGCGGCTCCCGATGGCAGTAGGCGGCGACCCGCTCCTCGCCCCCGGCCGCTGTCGCGAGCCGTCGCCAGGCCGTCGATTCCAGCGTCTCGTCCCGGCCGTCGGCCTTGGCGTCGGTGCCACTGCTGGTGCGGTGCGCCTTGCCGTCGCCCTGTCCCCGCTGCCCCTTCTTCTCCCGGCCCAGTCCCACCGCGTGGCAGAGCGCCTCACGGTTCTCGGCGGGAGGCGGGACCGGGTGCCGGTCCGGCCGGAAGGGGGTGCCCAGGTCCGAGGGTCCCGGCCGGCCGGTCTCCGTGCCCGCGGGGCCGGAGGCCCGGTCGTGCGTGGCGGAGTCGGCGGGACGCGGTGCGGCGGGCGGGTCCAGGAAGCCCGCGGGCAGGCCTCCGGTGGCGAGGGCCACACCGCCCAGCGTGAGGCTCGCGAGGAGCCCGGCCACGACGGCCCTGAGGGCGCTGCCCTGGCACCGTGGCGCGGCGGCCGGCGACCAGTCGTCACGACGGCGCGTCGGCATGGAGGTGTGGAGGCCGGCGTCACGGGCCGTCCGGAAGGCGGCACGGGCTCCCTCCTCGGCCGCCCGGCGTGCGAGAGCGCCGCTCGCACGGCCCTCGGCGTCGGCGCGTGCGGGGACTTCGCGCTCGGCGGCCTCGCGCGCGGGCCGGAACCGCGTGGCGGCGTCGTTCGCCGCATCGTTCGCAGGGGCGTCCTCCGCGGTGTCCGGGCTCCCGCTCAACAGCTCCCGGAGAGCCTCCTCCAGTGCCCTGTCCCACGGCTCGTCAGGCATCCGTCACCTCCCCTTCCCCTTCAGTTGACGGGCAAGTCGCTTCAATCCCCGATGTGCCGCGGACCGTACCGCACCGGGACGCTTGCCCAGTACCCGGGCGGAGGTGGCTCCGTCGAGGCCGACGACGACGCGCAGCAGCACGGCCTCGGCCTGGTCCGGGGGCAGGCCCGCGATCAGCGCCAACGCGCGTTCCGTGGACAGGGCGTCCAGGGCCTCGGCCGCGACGTCGCCGGGGGCGGGAAGCTCCCACACGTCCTGTTCGAGTGCGGTGGCGCGGGGCCGGGAGCGGGCACGCCGGAGATGGTCGAGGGCGCGGTGGCGGGCGATGGTCGCGGTCCAGCCGCGGAAGCCCGCGGCGTCGCCCCGGAAGCGGCCGAGGTCACGGGCGATCTCCAGCCACGCATCGGAGGCCACGTCCTCGGCGTCCTCGCCGACCATGCCCCTCAGGTAGCCCAGCAGCCCGGGGTGCACGATCCGGTAGGCCTCCGCGAACGCCTCCTCGTCGCCCCGCTGGGCACGTTCGACGGCCGAGCCGAGATCCGGGCCGTGTGCCGCCGGGGGCACGTTCCCCGTTCCCTCGCCCACCCGACCCTCTTCACCACACGTACGCGTCCGCGGCTCCGGCCCCACGGTGACACCGGATGGCTTTCATCCTGTCAGACCGTCAGCGACTGCCCGTCGGCACCCTGTCGGGGGCGGCCGGGGCCGCGGCGCGGCGCGCCCGCGGCGACCGGCGGCCGTGCACCGTGAGGAAGTAGGTCTGGAGCGACTCCTGCGGGCCGATCTCGAAACGGTTCACGGTCCGGCCGAGGGGGTTCCACACCCGGCCGTCCGGCAACCGGACCCCGACGGGGTGCCGGAACACCTTCCGGAGCAGGTGCTTGGGCGGCAGGTCCACCCAGACCGCCCCCGCCTCCCGCACCAGCACCTCACCGACGTAGGCACCGAGGCCGAGCAACGGCCCCTCGACGTCGGCCCGTCGGCTCCCGCCCTGGCGCAGGCCGTCGATCAGCCGGTCGACCAGGCGCAGGCTCGTCACGGTGTAGTCCAGCGGCAGCCGTGCCCGGCCGGCGACACGGTCGACGAACTCGGCCGCGTGCCGTCTCATGTCGGCCGCGCACGGCGCGCCTTGCTCGCGGTCCATACGTGAACACCCTCCCCCTCCGAGTGGCGGTCTCGCCACGTGGTCAAGCGGATCCGGGCCGGGAGACATCACGGGGTCGGCACGTGACCCCGGTCACAGAGGGGCTCAGGAGGTGCGACGGCCCCGTGGAGACGGGGCCGGCGGCCGGCGGGCGGCGGCGGGTTCAGCCCGCCTGCGCGACCGCGGCGAGGCCGCGGATCGTGGGGAGGTCGGTGTACAGGTTCTTGCCGGGGCACTCGGTCGGGTAGGCGTCGCGGTGGCCCGAGATCCGGTTCAGGACGGCCTTCTGCCCCTTCCTGTACAGGCCGTTGTCGGCGGTCGACGTGAGTTCGGCGGTTCCGGTGGCGTCGTGGCCGTACAGCCCGAGCTTCCAGGCGGCGACACCCGCGATCGCGTCGAGCAGCACCGGCGAGGAGGCGGCCTCGTTGTGGTTGCCGAGGACGGCGACGCCCGCGGTGTCCGTGTTGAAGCCGTAGGTCTGGGCCCCCACGACGGGCTGGTCGGTGCCGCCCGCCCGGCCCTCGAAGACGGTGCCGCACTTGTCGACGAGGAAGTGGTAGCCGATGTCGTTCCAGCCCTGACCCTGCACGTGGTACAGGAAGATCGCGCGGATGATGTCGGGCGATTCGCCGCAGGCGTAGTCGTTGGTGCCCGCCGTGTGGTGGACGAACACCGCCTTCGTCTCGGCCGAGTACCTCGGCGGGTCGACGACCAGCGACTCGTCCGCGCCCCAGCCGGCGCGCGGGGTGACGGCGGGCCGCGGGGCGGTGGCGACCGAGGACTCGGTCGCCGGGGCGGGTGCCGCCTCCTCGGCGCCGGAGGCGACGGCCGGGTCCACGAGGTCCAGGCGGAGTCCGCCGGGCAGCTGCGCGCCGGGCCGCGCGGTCACCCGCACCTGGACGCCGTCGGACGGTCCGGTCCACAGCGGCTGGGTGCCGGCACGCGGTACGGACTCGCCCGCGGCGGCCCCCGCCTCGGGTGTCCGGACGTCCGACTCGAGCGCGCGCCAGGCCGACCAGACTCCGGTCAGCCGGTCCCGGGTGCGGACCTCGGCCGTACCGTCGAGCCGGGCCCGCGCATCGGCCCAGGTCAGCCCGACCATGCTGAACGGCGCGGTGGAACGCGCGGACAGCTGCCGCAGCGCGGGGCCGGTACCGGTCAGGGAGATGCCGCGCACACCCTTCCCGGTCACCGCGGCGGCGGGCGCCGTCCGGGTGGGAGCCGCGGGCTCGGGCGTGGTGGCGGCGCGCACGGGGGTGGTGAGGCCGACGGAGGCGAGGACGCATGCGGAGGCCGCGGAGACGCGCGCGGTACGACGGAGGAGGTGCGGGATCACTGTGTTCCTTCGGTGTCGGTGGGGGTGCGGGTGGCGGGCGCCTCGCATCGCACGTCTCGCGGCCGAGGAGACCGGTCGTGTCGGAGCACGGGACGCGCCGGCCGCCGGCCGCGATGCCATGGCGGCCGGGGTCTCCGCGAATCCCTGTCCCCCTCCCGGAGTTCGGCCGCGGCCGGACCGGCCGGTGTTCCGTCGGGCGGCATGGCGACCCTTTCGCTCGATGGCATGCGCCTGGTTCTGTCCACCATGCGGATCCCGGAACGCGAGGACGCGGAGCAACCGGACGAAGACCCCCTTTCGGTTGACCGAAACAGCGTCACATGCCCCAATTCTTCCTGGGGTTGACTGACGTGGATCGTTGCACTAGAAAGCGTCCGCCCCATCGGGGCGGTGCTGTCCGACGAGGCGGGAGTCCGTTGTGGGAACGTCACTGAGAATGCTTCGCCTCGCCCCCGACGAGGCGATGAAGGGCGCCGAGCACCTGGAGAGCCGATTCTCGAAGCCCCTGGAGAACGACACGTTCCTGGCGGAGCTGGAGTCCGGGATCCTCTGCAGCCTGGGCGAGGACTGGCAGATGGTCAACGTGCTCCTCACCGGCGAGGACTTCCCCGCGACCGGGGCCGAGTGCCTGCCCGTCCTCGGCGGCGAGCACGTGGCGACCCTCGGGAGCCCGTTCGACGTCCTCCTGGTCCTGCGCCCCGACCTGGTACGGAGCGCCTCGGCATACCTCCAGGGCGTGGACACCGACGCCCTCCTGGAACGGAACAAGGGCAGGCTGCGCGTCGTGGGGGGCGCCCCGGACCGGATGACGGACCAACTGGTGGGGTGCGTCCAGGCGATGAGGCGGTTCTACCTCGACGCGTCCGCGGCGGGCCACGCGGTGGCCAAGCGCATGTACGGCTGACCTCCGGAGGACCGCGCGGCCGGGCGGTACGGGGGCGCACGGCCGGGACTCCGGCACCCGCGTCGCCCGACGCCCTGCGACCGGCACGCCGGAGAGCGGCCGCGGCCCGTCGGCGCGTGACTCACCGAGGGGTGACTCACCGAGGGGCGACCACGATCTCCCGCTTGAGGATCTTGCCGGTCGGACCCTTGGGGAGCTCGGCCGTGAAGGTGACGATCCGGGGGTACTTGTACGCCGCGACCCGGTCCTTGACGTGGTCACGGATCTCCTCGACCGTGGCATGGGCGCCGGTCCGGAGCGTGATCACCGCGGCGATCTCCTCGCCGTGGACCGGGTGCGGCACGCCGACGACCGCGGCTTCGGCGACGGCCGGGTGCCCGTACAGCACCTCCTCGACCTCACGCGGGTAGACGTTGTAGCCACCGCGGATGATCAGGTCCTTCTTGCGGTCGACGATGAAGTAGAAGCCGTCCTCGTCGACACGGGCCAGATCACCGCTGTGGAACCATCCGTCGCGGACCGCTTCCGCCGTGGCCTCGGGGCGGTTCCAGTAGCCGGTCATGAGGTTCTCGCCGCGGATCGCGATCTCACCGACCTCGCCCGGGGGCACCACCCCGCCGTCCTCGGCGACGAGCCGCATCTCGACTCCGCGGACGGGCCGCCCGATCGAGCCCGCCTTGCGGGGGCGGTCGGGGTGGTTGAAGGCCGCGACCGGTGAGGTCTCGGAGAGCCCGTATCCCTCCAGTACGGTGACGCCGAAGCGTCGCTCGAAGCCGTGCAGCACCTCGACCGGAAGCGAGGCGCCGCCCGAGACGGCCAGGCGCAGCCGGTGGGCGTCGAAGCCTTCGGGGAGCTGGGCGTGGAGCAGCGCCGCGTACATCGTCGGCACGCCGAGGAACACGGTGACCCCGTCGCGGGCCATGATCTCCAGGGCGCGCTGCGGCTCGAACCGCGGCAGCAGGGTCAGGGTGGCGCCGGCGGCGACGGCGGTGTTCAGCGCGCAGGTCTGGCCGAAGGCGTGGAAGAGGGGCAGGCCGCCGAAGAGCACGTCGTCAGGTCCGACCTGGAGCAGTGTCTCGGCCGCGGTGGCGGTGTTGGTGGCCAGGTTCCGGTGGGACAGTTCGGCCCCCTTCGGCGTACCGGTCGTGCCCGAGGTGTAGAGGATGAGGGCCGGGTCGTCATCGGTACGGCTGACGACGCCGGGCATCGGTTCGTGAGCCCGCAGCATGTCGTCGAAGGCCAGGGGCTCGGTCACCAGGCATGCCGTTCCGGTCTCGGCGGCGGCCTTCGCGACCTCGTCCGCGAACGGGGGGAACACCAGCGCGATCCGTGCCCCGCAGTCGCGCAGGGCGAAGGCCGCCTCGCGGGCCTTGAGGAGCGGATTCATCGGCACGACCACGCCGCCCACCCGCAGGATGCCGTAGTAGACGACCGGGAACAGCGGCACGTTGGGCATGGTCAGCGCGACGCGGTCGCCGGGCCGGACGCCGCGGTCGCGCAGGAGGGCGGCGACCCTGGCGCTCGCTTCGTCCAGTTCGGCGTAGCTGAGTGTGCTGTCGTCATGGCGCACGGCGATGCGATCACCCCGGGTCGCGGCGGAGTCCATCAGGAAGGTGGCGAGGTTGGTCATGGCGGGTATCTCCTCCGGGCCGGTGAACGGGCGCCATGCTAGGTGGCCCGTGGGCCTCATGCTTGTTCTGACGTGACATCTGACTTATCTTCTCGGGACACAGCCGGGTCAGCCCTGGAGGGTGCACATGAAGCCCCTGGTCCGCACCGCGGCCCTCAGCGGCTACGTCGAGCTGTGCCGCTCGCTCGGCGTCGACCCGCAGCCCCTGATGAAGCGCGTGGGCCTGGACACCGCCGCCCTCGCGGTCCAGGACCGGTGGATCTCCGGGGCGGCCGCGGTCCAGGTGCTGGAACTGTCGGCAGCCGACTCGGGGCACGAGGACTTCGGCGTACGGATGGCCGAGTTCCGGCGCTTCTCCAACCTCGGCCCCGTCAGTCTGGTCGTCCGCGAGGAACCCGACGTACGGAGCGCCCTGCGGCTGCTGATCCGTCATCAGCACATGTACAACGAGATCCTGCACGCCCGGCTGTCCGAGGGCGACGGACTGGCCACGCTCCAGGTCGACCTGCGGCTCGGCGAGGCGATGGAGAGCCGGCAGGCCACGGACCTGGCCGTCGCCGCCTTCCACCGGATCCTGCGCGGCTTCCTGCACACGCGGTGGCAGCCGCTGTCCGTCTGGTTCCGGCATCCCGCGCCGGCGGACCCGGCGACCCACCGGCGCGTGTTGGGCCCCATGGTGGAGTTCGGCCGCGAGTTCGACGGCATCGTCTTCTACGCCGACGACCTGGATGCGCCCAACGCGATGGCGGACCCGCTGCTCCGCGAGTACGCCCGCCAGTACTTCGAGGCGATCGCGGTCCCCAAGGACACCACCGTCGCGGACCGGGTGCGGGAGCTGATCGAGGTCCTGCTGCCGAGCGGGCGCTGCTCGATCGAGCAGGTCGCGCGCAGCCTGGGCGTCGACCGGCGCACCGTCCACCGGCATCTGGGCGCGTCGGGCGAGACGTTCTCCTCGCTCCTGAACGCCACCCGCGTGCACCTCGCCGAGCAGTTCGTCGCGAATCCGAGGCGCTCGCTGACGGAGATCTCCGACCTGCTCGGCTTCTCGTCACTGAGCGCCTTCTCGCGCTGGTTCCGCGAGCAGTTCGGGTCCAGCCCGAGGGCGTGGCGCAGCGGCAGGAGCCTGCAGCAGCCCTCCGGCCAGGACTGACCCCTCGGGCGGCCTGAACCCGGCCGGTCGGGGCGGCGCATACGGCACGACCCCGGGGCGATGTCCCCAAATGACAAATTATCTGTCCCCACGGGTCAAGCGGGCGCGGGTCCTCGCCCCTACCTTGGCAGCACCGCAGAGACGCGGTCGGCCGCCGGAGGAGAGCCGTGGTACTCCCCCTGTGCACGTCCCCTCCGGACCGGTCGAGCGTACCGGGCCGCCCTGTGCCCGCTGTCCCCCGGTGACCCGCATCGATCCCCGCCGGACACCAAGTCCTCGCATCGCACGCGGCGATGCTCCCGGCGAGTGATCACCGATCGCACGAAGGAGACGGACCGTGCACTTCCACGACGATTCACTCTTCCCGGAGAACCAGGAGAAGCTGGTGATCCAGGCCGCCCCCTACGGGCCGGAGTGGCTGCCCGGTGACGCCGACGACCTTCCCCTGACGATGGACGAGCACGTCCAGGCGGCCGTCGACTGCCACAACGCCGGCGCCACCGTGCTCCACATCCACGTACGTGAGCTCGACGGCAAGGGCTCCAAGCGGATGTCCATGTTCAACAAGCTGCTGGGCCGGCTGCGGCAGGCCGTACCGGACATGGTCCTGCAGATCGGCGGGTCGATCTCGTTCGCCCCGGAGGACGAGGGCAGCGAGGCGAAGTGGCTGAGCTACGACACCCGCCACCTGCTGGCCGATCTCACGCCCGCGCCGGACCAGGTGACGATCGCGATCAACACCAGCCAGATGAACATCGTCGAGATCATGACCGACGACGACCTGGAGGGCACCTCGATCGCGAAGCCCGAGTACTACAAGGCGTACCGCGACATGGTCGTCGAGGCGGGCCCCGACTTCTACCTGGAGCACCTCGAGCGCCTGCACGCGAACGGCATCCAGCCACACTTCCAGCTCGCCACCCTGGCCCAGCTGGAGACCGTGGAGCGGCTCATCCGGGCCGGAATCCACACCGGTCCGCTGGTCCTCAACTACGTGGCCATCGGCGGCGGTTTCGCGGGACGTCACCCGGCCGATCTGATCGAGTTCGTCCGCCGCACCCCGGACGGCGCCGTTCTCACCATCGAGAGCTCCATGCGCGCCGTGGCGCCGATGAACGCGATCGGCATCGCCCTCGGCATGCACGTGCGCGTGGGCAACGAGGACAACCTGTGGCGGCGCAAGGGCGAGCGCATGACCACCGTCGAGCAGGTCGAGCAGATGGTGCAGATCTCCGAGGCGCTCGGGCGCGACATCGCGGGAGGCGCCGAGGCGAAGAAGATCTACAAGCTCGGCGAGTACTACTCCGGCGCGGACGAGACCCTGGCCCGCCTCGGCATGGTGCCGAACCGCCGCCCCGGTCAGCGCGGCTTCATGCTGCGCGACGTCTGATCGCGGCACGGGACCACCGCGCCGAGCCGCGCACCCGCGCGAACCCACAGGGCCGTCGGGGTCACGTCCCCGGCCACCGGCGGCCCCCTTCCCCCCTCCTCACCTCCCACGAACAACGGAGCACGTTCATGGCGCACGCCATTCGCTTCAAGGAGACCGGCGGTCCCGAGGTCCTGCGCCGGGAAGAGGTCGTCGTCGGCGACCCCGGCCCGGGCGAGGTGCGGATCCGGCACGAAGCCGTCGGACTCAACTTCGCCGACACCTACTTCCGCAGCGGCCTGTATCCCGCACCGCTGCCCGCCGGACTGGGTGTCGAGGCCGCGGGTGTGGTCGAGGCGGTGGGCGAGGGCGTCACCCAGGTCACCGAGGGGGACCGGGTCACGTACACCGGAAGCCCGCTCGGCGCCTACAGCACGGAACGGGTCATGCCCGCCGACTCCCTGATCCGGCTGCCGGACGGCATCGGCTTCGAGACCGCCGCCGCGATGACCATGCGCGGCCTCACCTCCGCGTACCTGCTGCGCAGGATCCACCCGTTGAAGGCCGGCGACACGATCCTGCTGACCGCGGCGGCGGGCGGCGTGGGCCTCATCGTCTGCCAGTGGGCGAAGCTGCTCGGGCTGACCGTCGTCGGCACCGTCTCCACGGAGGAGAAGGCCGAACTCGCCCGCGCCCACGGCTGCGACCACGTCATCCACTACCAGCGCGAGAACGTGGCCGAGCGGGTGCGCGAACTGACCGACGGCGCCGGGGTCCCGGTCGCCTTCGACAGCGTCGGCAGGACCACCTACGCCGCCTCGCTCGCCTCGCTCCGGCGCCGCGGTCTGCTGGTCTGCTTCGGTACGGCCTCCGGGCCGGTCCCGCCCATCGACGCCATGCAACTGGCCGTCAGCGGCTCCCTGTTCGTGACCCGGCCGGCGCTCGCCGACTACATCGCCGACCCCGCGGAGCGGGCCGAGCTGGCGGGGGAGCTCTTCGACCACGTCGCCTCCGGACGCATCGCCATCGAGATCAACCAGCGCTACGCGCTCGAGGACGCCGTCGGGGCGCACCGCGAGCTGGAGGCGGGACGGACCACGGGATCGTCCGTCTTCGTCCTCTGAGCCCCTGCCGGCTCACGCGCATCACCACCCTCTCGAGGAGGAAGCACCATGGAAAAGACTCTCGTCCCGCAGGAGGGCACGCCCGCTCTGGTGCGCGCCCACTCCCGCGGATCGATCAAGGTCGAGCCGCTGACCTGCACCATCGGCGCCGAACTCTCCGGCGTGAACCTGGGCGACGCCTCACGCGACGACGCCCTGTTCGCCGAGATCAGGGCCCTGCTCCTGCAGTACAAGGTGCTGTTCCTGCGGGCCCAGGACATCACGCGCGCCGAACACGTCGCCTTCGCCGAGCGCTTCGGCCCGCTGGAGGACCACCCGGTCGCCGGCAGCGACCCCGACCACCCCGGCCTCGTGCGGATCTACAAGGACCTGAACAGCGCGCCGGAGCACTACGAGAACGCCTTGCACACCGACGGCACCTGGCGTGAGAACCCGTCCATGGGCGCCGTGCTGCGCTGCATCGAGTCGCCCCCGGTGGGCGGAGACACGATCTGGGTCGACATGGCGGAGGCCCACCGCCGGCTGCCGGAGCACATCAGGACCCAGATCCAGGGGCTGCGGGCCCGGCACAGCATCGAGGCCACCTTCGGCGCCGTCATGCCGCAGGAGAAGCGTCACGCCCTCAAGGCGCAGTTCCCCGACGCGGAACACCCGGTGGTGCGCACCCACCCCGAGACCGGCGAACAGATCCTCTTCGTCAACGCCTTCACCACGCACTTCGTCAACTACCACACGCCCGGGAACGTGCGCTTCGGGCAGGACTACGCCCCCGGCGCGGGCCTGCTCCTGAACTACCTGATCAGCCAGGCCGCGGTCCCCGAGTACCAGGTGCGCTGGCGCTGGACGCCGAACAGCGTCGCCATCTGGGACAACCGCTCCACGCAGCACTACGCCGTCCAGGACTACTGGCCCGCCGTCCGCCGGATGGAGCGCGCCGGGATCGTCGGCGACAGACCGTCCTGACCCTTTCCCTTTCCGTCAAGAGCAGTCGAGGTGATGACAATGGGGTTTCTCACCACTGCGGAACCCGCCCCGGGCAGAACCGGTTCCGGTTCCTCGGAGTGGCCTGTGTCCCGGCGCTACGCCTGGGTCGTCTTTGCACTGAGTTTCGGGCTCCTGCTCTCGGACTACATGTCCCGGCAGGTCCTCAACGCCGTCTTCCCGATGCTGAAGGCCGACTGGCTGCTCTCGGACGCCCGGCTGGGCTCCCTGAGCGGCGTCGTGCCGCTGATGGTCGGTCTGCTCACCTTCCCCCTCTCGCTGCTGGCCGACCGGTGGGGCAGGGTGAGGTCCCTGGTCGTCGCGGCGACGCTGTGGAGTGTGGCGACCCTGGGCTGCGCGGTGGCGGCGAGCTACGGCCAGATGTTCGTCGCCCGTCTCGTCGTCGGCATCGGTGAGGCCGCGTACGGCAGCGTCGGCATCGCCGTGGTCCTCAGCGTCTTCCCGCGCGCCCTGCGGGCGACCCTCTCCGGCGCCTTCATCGCCGGCGGGGCCTTCGGCTCGGTCCTGGGCATGGCCGTCGGAGGCGCCGTGGCCCAGGCGTACGGATGGCGGTGGGCGTTCGCCGTGATGGGTGCCCTCGGCCTGGTGCTCGCGGGCGTCTACGCCGTCGTGGTCACGGAGAAGCGGCCGGCCCCGAGGCAGGGACCGCCCGGCGGCGAGACCGGCACCGAGCCGCCGGCCGCCCCGCTCCGCGTGCTCCTCCCCCGGCTGTTCTCCTCCGTCTCGGTGGTCAGCGCCTATGTCGGCAGCGGTCTGCAGCTGTTCGTCGCGGGCGCCCTGATCGCCTGGCTGCCCAGCTACTTCGACCGCTACTACGACATGCCGACCGCGAAGGCCGGTGTGACCGCGGGACTCTTCGCCCTGGTGATCGGCATCGGCATGATCGTCGGCGGCATCGCCTCCGACCGGATCAGCCGACGCCGGCCGATCCGCAAGTGGGCCGTCGCCATGGGCTGCAGCTTGGGCTCCCTGGTCCTGCTGATGACCGCGTTCCGCCTGCCGACCGGCCCGGTGCAGCTGCTGGTGCTGGCGCTGGGCGCCCTGCTGTGTGCCGGAACGGCCGGGCCGGGGGCCGCCATGGTGGCGAACCTGACCCCCGCGGCCATCGCCGCGACGGCGTTCGCCACGCTCACACTGGCCCAGAGCCTGCTGGGCCTGGCCCCCGGAGCCGCGGTCACCGGCGCGCTCGCGGACCGGCTCGGTCTGCTCGGCGCGCTCCGGCTCGTCCCGCTCGTGGCGGTGGCGGCCACCGGCGCCTTCCTGATCGGCCGCCGCTCCTACGACCGTGACCTGTGCCGTCTGACCGGGCTCGCCCCCATGGCGGAGCCGAGGGAATCGGAGGTGTCCTCATGAGCCCTGCCACCGAGCCGGTGGTCGTGATCGTCCCCGGCCTGCGCGACCACGTCGAGGAACACTGGCAGACCCTGCTGGCGAACCGGCTCACCACGGCGGGCCGCGCGGTCCGTGTCGTTCCCCCGCTGACGCGGAACCGGCTCAGCCGCGGGGCCCGCGTGGCCGCACTGAACACGGTGGTGAAGGAGATCGCCGGGCCGGTGGTGCTGGTCGCCCACAGCGCCGGTGTGATCACCGCCGTCCACTGGTCCCCACGGCACGCGGGCCAGGTACGGGGGGCGCTGCTGGTGACGCCGCCGGACTTCGAGAGGCCGCTGCCGGAGGGCTACCCCACTCCCGAGGTGCTCGACGAGAACGGCTGGACACCCGTACCCCGCGCGCCGCTGCCCTTCCCCAGCGTCGTCGCGGCCAGCTCGAACGACCCCCTGGGCACCGTCGAGCGCGTCGCCGAGCTGGCCCGGAACTGGGGCGGGCGCCTCGTGGAACTCGGCGAGGTCGGCCACCTCAACCCCGCCTCCGGCCACGGCCCGTGGCCGCGGGCCGAAGAACTGCTCCGCGAACTCGAACAGAGCTGATCCCGCGCACAGCCCCCGCTCAGCCCTCTGGTTTCCCGGCGCCCGGCTGAACTTCGCCGAGCGGTGCTTCGCCCTGGCTGCGGACGTCCGCCCGGCGCTGATCCCGAGATGCTCGCCCGGTCGCGGACCTCGCGGCCCGTTCGGCACCGAACAGGTGAACGTATACGGAGATCCGCAGGTCACGCGTCCTTCTTCACCGGCTCCAGGATCGCCACGCACTCCACGTGGTGCGTCATCGGGAACGCGTAGAGGCGCCTCACCGCCGAAGAACGTGCAGGTCAGAGGCGAGATCCTCTTGACGCACGGAGCGCCGTGCGTCAAACGTGCGTCACACCCGAAGGCGCATGCGTCAGAGGCTCGTTGCCCGTGCTCAAGCCGATCACCGATCGAACCGCTGCTGCTGACGGTACCGGAAACGCAGCAGCGTCGGAGGGTGCACCCGCAACGGGTGCGCCCTCCGACGCTGGGAAAGTGCGGCGTGCAAGGTCTGCTCGCCTCGACCACGACCACGCTCGGTTATCAAGTTGGGATGCTCAAGCCGCCGCAGCAGGGATGATCAGCTGGGACTCCAGACGCGTCCAGCCACCCAGCACCGCCTGATGGGCGTCCGGGGCGAGGTGGGCATACCGCTGCGTCGTCTGGTAGCTCTCATGGCCGAGCAGGTGCTGCACCTCGTACAGCGACACTCCGTTCTGCACCAGCCACGAAGCGCACGTGTGGCGCATGGAGTGTGGAGGATAGTGCGGCAGCGGACGCAGGTCCCCGGCAAAATCAAGGAACGTCGCCTCCTTCACCGCCGGCCACCAGACGTACTTCCGCCAATTACCGTCGTCGAGCAGCCGCCCAGCCCGCCCTTTAGTAACGGTGGTGAAAACAACACCGTCCTTCTCACGTCCGTGCATATGGCGCGCCAGCGCTTCGAGCACGTGATCAGGGATGGGGACCTCCCGGCGGCTCCTGGAGCTCTTCGGGTACTCCTTGATCCCGGACTTGGTGTTGACCTCCACCACGAACAGGCGACCGCGGCGCCAGTCCATGCGATGGCCATGCAGCCCCGCGAGTTCACCCCATCGCAGTCCGGTGTAGAAGGCCAGCAAGGCCATGGTCTGCCAGGGCTGGTCCAGCTTCGCGAGGATCGCCTGCGCCTGCGGCACCGTGAACCACTGAGGCGGTTTGACCGCTTCCTTAAGGGCTGTCCCGTAAATGATCGTTGAGTCGCCTCGGGCGCGGGTGGCCGCGGTGTGGTCCGCTGGTCTATCCGGCGAGTGCGAGGTTGTGCATCCGTGCGATGCCGAGCATGGCGTGGTGGACGCCGTCGCCTTTGAGGCGGCAGTCGCGGAGGATCTTCCAGGTCTTCATGCGGGCGAAGACGTGCTCGACGCGGGCCCGGACCTGCTTGTGGGACTTGTTGTGCTCCTGCTTCCACTCCGGCAGTTCCTCGCCCTTGCGGCGGCGGTGAGGCATGACGAGTCCGGTGCCGGGGTAGCCGCCGTCGGCGATCGTGAGGGTCTTGCCGACGGCGGCTTTGACGCCGGATTCCTCCCACGCCTTGCAGTCGTTGCGGTTTCCGGCGAGCGGCCGGCCGACCACGACGACCAGGCGGGTGTCGGCGTCGATGACGACCTGATGGCTGGTGGAGTACCGGTAGTTCTTGGACTGCTCGGCGATGGTGTGGTCGCGGGTGGGGACGAGGGTGCCGTCCACGATGAGCACGGTGTCCTTGGCGAACCGCTTGCGGGGCTGGAGCGCGAGCATCGGCCCGAGGTGGTCGATGATCCGGTCCGCCGCCGACTTCGACACCCCGAACAGCGGGGCGAGCTGCCGCATCGTCAAGTTCGTGCGCCAGTACGCCGCGACCAGGAGGGCCCGGTCCTCCAGCGGAAGACTCCACGGCCGGCCCTTGCGGACCGCGTCCGCACCCTCGCGCCGCAACACGGTCACCAGCTTCCCGAACAGGCGCGGGCTCAGCCCGGTGAACGGGGCTATCCAGGACGGCTCCGACGCCGTGATCACACCAGCCACAGCAAGATCATCTCACCCGTGACCAGCAGTTACGGGACAGCCCTTAGGAAGATCAATGCCGCGACACGGAGTGACCGATATGAGGTCCTCCTCGACCGCTGCCTTCATGATGGACGATGTCAGGTTGTAGGCCCTGCGGATCGCCGAGGCCCCAGTGCCGGCCACCGTCATCTTGCGGACCCAGGACTGCACGTCGAGTCGCGCGATGTCACGAAGCTCCCAATCGGCCCAGTGGGGAGTCACGTGGTTACGGATGGACGACTCATCGCCTCGGCGAGTGTGCGGTTCAACGACACGCGCTTCCCACCATCGATCGTGCCAGGCACCAAACTTGATCTTTCCAGCAAGAGGATCACGGTAGGCGGACCTACTGAGCTTCGCCTCTTCGTCCCTGCCCCAGGCATGGGCCTGAGACCTCAGGGGAAACGTTTCGCTAATCCGATCACCGGCCCGGTTCCTGACAGTTACCTGCCACTTGCCGGACGGAAGTTTACGAAGGTAGGCCATTCATTCTCTCTGTGACGCGATGCATACGATCGAAAAGTAGGAGGCGGAGCTAGGCGGAGCGCCAACACGAAGTTGCTGACGTACGTCGACCCACGAATTCATGCACATCGCGACTGGGTATCCGCACACGCGAGCGCCCATTCCCTGTGCGGAGGTCGACGACCGACAGTTCCCCCAACTCGATGTATCGGTAGACGGACCTGCGGCTGATATCGAGCATCTCTGCGACTCGCGGAACTGAGAGCAGGGAATCGCACACGGTTGGACCTTTCACCTCACGCGGCAAGCCCCGTGAGCGCGATCGCAAGTCGGCTGCCACGAGAGCGGGGCTCACAGGAATGGACAGGGAGGCCAGCACCATCCACCGCCAAGTAGTCGGCGCGACCGATATCCATGGTCTCCAGAATCGCCGGTTAGGCTAACCGGCGTTCATGGGCTATGTTGCGCTCCGCTTCAGACACCTGAGGCAGCCCCTCGTCACAGCTGGCCTCGTCAACGAGCAATCCGATACACCCTCTCGCCTGACGTTTGACGGTCCACAGCCCAAGCAAGAAGACCTTCCTTCGTGAGTCGAGCGAGGCCTCGGAAGGCGACGCGTTCGCAATCTTCAATGGCACGAGCCACCTGTCGAACATCGACTCCGGGATGCCTGGCGACGTAGGCAAGGACAACCCGGTCCCGACGGTAGTCACGTTGCAGAAGATCCTCTCCGAACAGCCCAGCAGTACACGCGCACAGACACAGTCCAGTCGATACACCCCCGAAATCAACACGCGCCTGGGCCAGGGCAGCATTCAGCGCACCTAGGGCAAACAAGAGGGGGCATGAAACCCGAACGAACCCCGAAATCCCTGAAGCACGAAGACTTGCCAAAATCCACCCGTCTAGGCCACTGCGACAATTGGAAAAGGGACGGAGGTGTAGGTTGACATGCTTCTACGCAGGGTTCCACTCCCACTCAGGAAGTTTCGTCTGCTGTGAGCGATTCCGAACCCCGACCTCACCCCTCGGCGGCACCGCGCACCCACTCGAAGGAATCCCACGTCGAAATGGCGACCACCAAGTTGAGCTTCTTGACGTGCAAGGGCTGCACAGCGGCGATCACGCACGTCGGGATGGAGCTGGGCAGGATGCCCGGGCTGATGACGGCCGTACGGATGGCCAGGGCCGATGAAACCGGCCGGCTCACGCGTCCGCGGTGCTCGCGTGCGCAGAGCCGGGGCAGCCGACGAGTATCCGCTGGATAAGGGGCCGCCGGTGCTGCGGCGCGGGAGGACACGGGTTCACGCTCTGGTCCGCCGACGTGCAGCTCGATGCCGGCAAGCACGACACCCTGGCCCGCCTGGGGCTCGCGCAGGCGTCTGCGGTGACGTGCCGCCAGGTGTAGATGGAGGGGCAGCCCTCCTGGTGTTCCTGGTGTCGAACGGGGCGCCCGACCAGGTCTAGCCGGAGGACGACTACACGGGCGATGCCACCGTGGTGGCCTTCCGCCTGGGCTGACGACCACTCCGCGGGCCCAACGTCGGCATTGCGCCTTCCGGGAGAGCCGGCGTCCGGGCCTCCAGTCTTCATTGTGGCTGCGCCATCTTGAAGTGGCTGGTCAGCAGGGGTGGCGTGACCCCGTTTCGGGGTGCTCGTGCTGGTCGTGGGCGGCAGTCTGGGGTGTAGATCGTCCGGCGGGGTGGTTCTGCCGATGAGTTCACCGTCCTTGAACGGTCTACCCAGCGACACGACCGTTCTCGACAGGAGTGCCATGTCCACCATCCAGCCAGTGATCATCACTGCCGACCAAGACGTCCTGGTCGGCTTCTATACGAAATTGTTCGGCGGCGAGGAGATCTTCCGGGTACCGGCGGAAGGCCCGGCCTTCTACCTCGGCTTGCGCATCGGCGACACCGACCTCGGGCTGGTGGCCAAGACGGACCCGGGGACCGGGGCGGCACCGCGGATCCTGCTCAGCATCGGTGTCGACGACGTCGACGAGACGCTCGGCCGGGTGACGGCGCTGGGCGGCTCGGTCCGCGGCGGCCCCAACAACATGCCGTGGGGACAGCGCGTCGCCCACATCCAGGACCCCGACGGCAACCCGGTGAACCTCACCCAGCCGATCCCGGCTCAGTGACGCTGCTCCGGGGGTGCGTTTACTGGTCGCGGGCCGCCTGCGGCAGAGATTAATTTCCTGTAGTGGCCTCGATGTTCGTCAGTACGAGCAGCGCGCGAAGCAGGTGGGTGGCGCGGGCGGGGTCAGTGCGGAGCTTGGTGAGGATCCGCCAGTTCTTCAGGTGGGCGAACCCGCGCTCGACGGGCGCGCGTCCGGCGGCCAGAACCCGGTTCGCCGTCTTCTGCCCGGGGGTGAGCTTGCGGTAGCGGGTGGCCTTGAAACCGGTCACGATGACCAGGTCATCGGGGTCGTCGGGCTTGTCCACGCCGAGGAAGCCCAGGTCGGCGAGCGCGCCGAGGCCGGCCGCCTTGAGATGTTCGACGAGATGGTCATGGCGGGCGGCGGTGGCGTCGTGGGTGCGGCCGGGCCGCGCGGCGGAGATCCAGATCAGGCGGCCCCTCTCGTCGGTCAGGGCGAGGAAGTGCAGGCCGTGACGGTGGTGCTTGCCGGAAAAGTGTTTTCGGTTGTCGCGGCCGGTGCGGCGCTGGGTGGCGATGAGGGTGCCGTCGACCAGGACGACTTCCCCGCCCCGCCTCGCGATCTTCTTCAGGGCCCGGTCCAGGCGCGGAGCGCGGGCGGCGAGCAGGTGGATCATCTCGTCGCGCCAGCGGCGGACGGTGGACTCGGCGATGCTGTTGCCGCCGGCCATGTCGGCCAGGCGCTGATCGTGGCGGAGCACGGCCAGGACGATCACCGCGATCTTCCCCGGCGGCAGCGACCGCCGGCGCGAACCTATCGATTTCAGGTGACGCCGCAGCAGGCCGGCGAGGTGGTTGACGGTGCTCGTGGACAGCGGCAGACGGCACTGGTAGACAAGGGACACGGTGTCCCCGATGTGCTCTTCGGTTTTGCTCACACATTCCCAACGAGCCCCGGGGGCACCGCAGTTACGTCCGCCCCAGGGAACTGCGGGTCACGGTCGGACGGTGAACCGCCCGTCGGGACGCTTGTGCAGCCAGCAGCGATCGGCCAGTTTCGTCAGCTTCCCGCGCAGCGGCTCCAGCTTGCCCCGCACTCCGGTGTCCAGCCCGAGCGCCTCGCCCACCTGCCGGACCATGACCGGCCCGCCAGCAGCACGGACGGAAGCGAGAATTCGCTGGTACTCCGGCGGGAGCGCGGTCTCGGCCATCTCCGGGGCGCGGTGCGGGATCAGAAGCACCCCCTTCCCGCCCACCTGCGCGACAGCCGGCGCCGTCGCGGCCCGTTCGGCGGCGACCTGCTCGCCCATCCGGGCCAGGACCCGCTCCGCCGCCGCCAGGTCCTCGCGTTCGGCCCGAACCTCGGTCAACTCCTTGACCAGCTGTTCTTCCAGATCGTCCAACTCCGCGCGGCGTACCGCGATCCGCTCCTGCACCTCGGGATCCACCATGCGCCGGATCGTAGGGAGGAGAACGAGGCGGCGGACCGGAACAGGCGAACCGCCCTGCCCGACGATCTACATGCTGGACACTGCCCCACCACCAGCCCGAGCAGCCTCACCCGGCATCACACCAGAGGCCCTGACCAGCCAGAATCAAGATGGCGGAGCTTCATTGAACTCCAGGTACCTGCCCGGCATCAGCCAGTCGGCAGCATGCTGTTCCATCCGCCGTGCCCGGATTTCCTCGATTCTCGGGTGCCACGAATTGTGGCGGGAATCCGAAGGCCCCATGGGCAGAGCGTGTGCGGCTCACTACGCTGGCGCAATGGATCACAACAGAGCGGGCGCGGAACCTGAAGGCCCGCCGACCAGCCGCGAGCAGGACGCCGTCCGCCTTCTGCTGCTGATCGATGGGGCCTGCGAGCCGCTCTCCGTACCGGAGCTGGCTGAGCCCGTCCTGCAGCAAGCCGTCGGGGTCATGCGGACGCAGGTCAAGCTGCAGAAGCTCGACTTCTGGCTGCGGAACCCGGACTTCCTCGCCAACGAGCTCCTCAACGGCTACGAGGCCACGGGAGAAGGTGAGCTCCTGGAGCACGCTGCGGTGATCCTGGATTCCGAAGAACCCGAGGTCCGCCGTTATCCGATGCTGCGCCACCATTTCGGTGCCTACGGCTGGCTGGATGACGCTCTGTCGGTTCTGCGTAGTGCCGGACTGATCATCCGCCAGCGGCGAGGAACGATCGATCGTGTGCGCCAGCACGACTACTACCTGCTGCAGCACGGCCGCCAAGTGGTGCAGGAGATCATCCGTGAAGCGCCCGCCTTCGCGTACTACGTCGACCGGGTCGGGCTTGTCCTGGCCCTCGCAGGCGACCGGCGGGGAAGCGAACTCAAGGACATGCAGTACCGGATCCCCGAGTACGCGGAGACGCCGCGGGGACAGGAGATCCGGTCGATCAGCGCGAAAGCGCGAGGGCGCCTGGCGGCGCTTCGCCAGGAACTCGCGACACACGGAGGGGGACAGGTGTGAGTGCGCCACAGGCTGAGGTAGCCCTTGAGGACAGGATCGCGAAGAAGGCGGGCGTTCCGGTCGACGACGTCCGTGACGTGTTCGCGGCCTACGGCCTGCCCCTCGTCGTTACGCCCGCCCGCGCCCGACCTCTGCGCCTGCATCGGCTGCGGCTAGCTGGGGAGCGGACCGGTGACGTCCAGCCGGGTGCGTTCGATACCCCGCTCTACTTCTCGGAAGGTCTCACCGCTTTCGTGGCCTCGAATTTCCGGGGTAAGAGTTCGGTGTTGGAGCTGGTGACGTGGTGCCTGCGCGGAACCTGGCGCGACGCGCTGCAGACCCGGGTTCGCCACTGGCTCCGGCATGTCGATCTGGACGCGACCGTCGCCGGCACTCCCATGGCGTTCCGTCTGGACCTCGAGGAGGGGGAGATCGTCTCCGCCGTCGTCTTGACCGGCCCGGATATCACCGCGCTCGAAGACGTACGCGTCCCCGACCCCCGTCGGGGGATCACACCCCTGCTCCGGGCGGCGAGCACCGCAAGCTACGCGGAGCAGATCGCTGGGCTGATGCTGGGCCGGATGGACCTGCAACCCCTCCTCAACAGCCGCAAGGAAACCAGCACCACAACGCACGGATGGCCTGCGTACTTCGGAGCGATCTATCTCCCCACCGGCGCCGACAAGCCGCTCATGGGCGACGTTATGACCGACGGCCTGCCAGGACGCCTGCTGCAGGTCTTCCTCGACCTGCCGGCCGCCGCGGCTCTGACCCGGGTCAAGACGGTCCGCGACGTGCGGGTCGCCGGCAACAAGGCACGCCGCAAGGAGGCCGAAGCGGCGGCTGCCGCGCGTACGACGGAGCGGAACCGCCTTCAGGACGAACTCGGCAAGGCCCAGGAACTTCTGGCCAGCTTGAGTCCGATCGGCACGAGCGATGTCTCGCTGGTCGACCTCGCGCACACCGCCATGGACCTCGCGCAAGCCGTAGCCGACGCGCAAGATGTCTGGGAGGAGGCAGACCGCACTTTCCGCCGGGCGCGCACGGAACGGCAGCACGCCGCGAAACTCCTCAACGACGTCACCGAGAGCGCAACCGCCCGCCTCCTGTTCCACGGACTCAACCCGACCAGCTGCCCTCGATGCGACCAGACCATCGACGACGAGCGTCGCCGCGAAGAGCGCCAGGCGCACACCTGTGCGGTCTGTGCCAGGGAAGTAGTGGGTGATGACGATGACCCGCAGGCCGTGACCGCCGAAGCCGAGACCCGACTCGAAGCCACCACCGCCGCCGAAGAAGCCGCGAAGACCGAACGCGAGCAGGCCCGAACCGAAGTTCGGCGGCTCACCGGCCAGCTGGAGGAAGCCCAAGCAGAGCTGCGGCGCGCCCAGTCGGCCGCCGACCTGCCGGCGCGGCTCGCCGCACACGAAGCCGTACTGCGCCTCGAAGGCGCACTCAGCGTGCTGGAAGCCCCGCAGGAGACCCCTCCGGACGAGGCGGAGGAGAAGGCCATCCGCATCCTCGATGCTGCCGCCAGCCTGCTTGACGGTGACAGCAAGGCCACAGCGGCGAAGCTCTTCGAAGAGATCAACGACGAGATCGCCAGTCTCGCCACCGGGTTCGGGGTGCCGTCCCTGCAGTCCGTGTCCATTGACCGCGCGGCCCGCCTGAAGATCTACCCCGTCGGTAGCGCACAGGAATGGTTCCAAGGCCAGACAGCCGGCGCGAAACTCCGGCTACGTGTCGCGGTCGCCATCGCCCTCCTGCGGATCGGCCGACGCAACGGCGTGTCGACTCACCCCGGCCTGCTGCTGATCGACAGCCCGAAGTCCGAGGAAATGCAGTCCGCAGACGCCCATAAGCTCTTCCGAGAACTGGCCGCGGTCGCAGCCGACAGCGAGCTCCAGGTCCTCCTCACCACGGCGGACTTCGATCTTGCCAACGCCACGCTCCCCAAGGACACCATCCGACAGGCGGCCGAGGGCGCCCCGCTGTGGTGACCCACCTCCGGCACGTTACGAGAAAGGACGAGGGACATGCTCCAGCTCGCCGACCGGCTCACTGAACTGGCCGCGGGCAGCGAGCCCATCACCTTCCCCGCCATCGGTCTGCCCCCTGACACGGTGGTGGGCCAAGCCGGGGCAGTCGCCGCCGGCCCTCTCGCCCCCTTCCTCGCCGAGGCCGTCGCCGACGCCTACAACCGCGGGGACGCGCAGTGGCAGACCGTCGCAACGACCCTTCCGCCAGGCCTCGCCACCCAACCCAGCGTGCTCCACCTGACCGCCTCGCTCGATGCCCTGCTCGACAGCGCACCGGCGGCCAAAGCCCTCGGAAAGCCGCTGACCACCGCCCTCCTGAACGACCTACTGTCCCGCATCGAAACGACGCCGCTGCTGGCCGCCGCCCAGCTCGAAGGAGCCGTACGGCTGGCGATCGCCGAAGCCGTCAGCCCCTTCAAGGTGTGGCAAGCCCTCGAAGAGGTCCCTGTCGACGGACCCGAGGACTTTCTTGAGCGGCTGCCGCGCATTCTCGGCCTCACTCTCGACCGCTGGGCCCAGGAGGACACGATCGCCGACAGCGTCCGAGACCTCCTCGTGCAGCTCACGAATGACGAAGCCGCCGACGCCGATGCCATGTTCGAACTCGGCTGCGACCTGCTGCGCCGCGCACTCTCCTCGAAGACTGTTGGTGAGGTGACCAACCACCTCGTCCAGGCCCGCAGGCACTTCACGCGCGCGGCCCAGGCCGACGAGGCCCGCCACGACGCCGAGACCTTCGCCGCAGTCTGCGACGCAATCATGGCGTTCAGCCGGCACGACGCGAACGCCATCACCGATGCCGCAGACCGGATCGCGAACCTCCTGGACCGGCGCGAGGCCTGGATCCACCGCACTCACCAGCCCGCCTGGCTGCAGCCCAGACGCTCGGCCGAGATCGCCTGGCACGAGCTCGTCCTGCAACTGCGCGGCGCCGCCCACGCCCTCAACGAGGATGCCTGGCTGGACGGCTGGCAGGCCCTGGGCACGGTGCTCACCGCCTACCGGGCCAGCCGTACCGTCCAGCCGATGACCAGCGACAGCAGCCACGGACTGGCCACCCTGGTCCAGCCAGTGATCGAAGACAGCTTCCTGTGCCAGCAGGCCTTCCTCGCACAGCTACGCCGAGCCACCCAAGAGACTGAGCGCCACGCAGACAGCGGTTTCGACGCGGAGACCGCCAACGCCCTGCTCAACGCGATCGAGAACACCTCATCACAGCGCGAATCCCGCGACGCCAGCTCGACAGGCCAAGATCACTCCGAGGACGACGACCCCGACCGGGCCCTCCTGGCCCGCCTGCAGCGCCGAGCCCCAACCCTGCTGATCCTCCTCGGAGCCGATCAGGCGCTGCGCATCGCCGCCTCCCTGGACGATCCCCAGCTCCTCGCCATCGAGGGGATGGCCCACGACAACGACGTCGCCCGTCTCGAAGCCACAGACCCAGTCATCGTCCCCAAGCTCGACGAACTCATGGAAGCGCTGCAAGAGCATCCCGCGTTCACCGGCGAGACACGAAGGACCTTCTCGGCCCTAGTGCGACAGACCCTGCTGTTCCTCAAGAGCCGCTCCGACCTCACCCGGACAAACCTCGTTGGCAGCAGCAAAAAAGGCAAACCTCCGCCTTTCGACTACAGGCGCAAACCCGAAGGAAGCAACGCCCGCAAGCCGGTCGAGGCCGACCTCCAGCGCGACTTTCACCAATGGCTGCAAATGGGTCCGCTCCACAACGCGGTCATGGTCGAACCCGTCGACGTCGCCATGGGCCGCGGCGACGTCATGGTGCACTTGGGCAGCCTGCGCTACCTCACCGAGATCAAGAAGGACGATTCCGACAACAGTCGCCAGTACCTGGAAGGCCGCTACCTCACGCAGACAGCGGACTACAGCAACACCAACGCGCCGTTTGGACAACTCCTTGTCCTCGACCTCACCTCCAAGACCGGCACCAAGGGCAACCTCCGACTCGAAGAGAGCGTGTGGAGCACAACCCACCGGCCGCACGGAGCAACCGTGGACCGCGCCGTCGTCGTCGGCATCGTCGCCGGTAACCGCACGACGCCCTCCAGCTACTCCCGGAAGTAGCCGGCCCCGGACAGCTCAGCGGTACCAGTCGAGGGGTTCCGCCGCGTACGTGCCGTCGGAGAGAACCGCGTCCGTCAGCTCGAACCGCTGCCGGCGATCGCTGGCCGGCTCCGGCCAGGTGATGACGGTGCCGGCAGGCCGGCTGCTGGCGAGCTGGACCACGTGGCCGTCCGGGGCCCGCGTGCCGATCAGGGTGTACGTGCGGGCGGGTCGCGTCGCCGCCCCGCCTCCGCCCGGTGCGGTGCTGCGCCGGGCACCACGTCGGCGGCGGGCCCCTGCGACGAGGGCGACAGTCACGAACACGGCGCAACCCCCCAGCAGCTCCGCGATCGAGCCAGTGATCACATCGTTCAGCATGTCGGTGAGTTCTCTCCCTCTCTGCCCTTTGCCCGCGTCGCACGTGCCCCTGGGCCCGGTCGCGTGACCGCGCGGGGACCGCAAGGCACCGGTGAAGTTGCCCACTTCCGCCCCTGCGGCCCCATTGAGCCACACGTTGATTTTCCAGCTCCACGGCACTTCGCGGGGTTCTAAAGTGCGGACGTGATTCGCGACGACACCTCACCCGCAGACCGGGAGCTGCTCAGGCACCTCCACGACCGCGACCTGGCCACATCAGCGGCGCAGCTGGAACGCTGGCGGCGAGCCGGCCTGTTGCCGCGGCACGCCCGCAAGGCACTGGGCAGAGGCCGCGGCTCATCATCCGTACTGGGCCCCCGCACCGTGGAGATCGCCGATGTCCTGACGCGGTGCAGCGGGCAGGGCAAGGACCTACGCGCCACGGTCCTGGCTTGGTACATGCGAGCCGGTACACCAGGAGCGCACTCCCGCAGGCCGGTCCCGGAGCCACCCTTCGAACCCGTCCGTGACGCCCTCGTCTGGGCCCTGCGCCGCAGTCCTGTCCAACGCCTGATCGAGCAGGCCCGTCGGGCGCGCGACGACACCGATACGGACGTTCTCTACGCCGACGCGGAGAAATACCTGGCCCGCTCGCCGGGCCCGTTCGGTCATCCGGCACGTATGCGCGAAGCGATGCTCGACAGCGGTCAGGACATCCAGCCGCCACCACGCGCTGGACAGCGCAGCATGGTCAACCTGATCGCGCTACTCGGACTGCCGCAGGGGGAGGTGAGTGGGGAGAGCTTCGCGCAGGCGGTGACCGCCTCTGGGGTACTGCCGGGAGCGGACGGCGCGACGCTGGCCGCAGCTTTCGAGCAAGCTGAGCAGGACGGAACCCTAGAGCACCTCCTACACGTGGTACAGCAGCGTGACGTGGTCGCCGAAGCCGAGACCGTCAGCCCCGAGAGGCTGGCCCGCGCCCGGGAAGCCGCCCGCGTCCTGGGCTTCTGCGGCGGCCTATACCTCATGCATGGCCTGCTGCTCCCGGACACCCCCGGCCAGCAAGCCATCCGCGCAAAAATCGACGAGCTGGGCCTGGGCGAGGCCGCAATCACGGCAGCACAATGCGTCAACAAAGTCATCGCGGCCAACGTGCTCAGCTTCTGCTTGGACCCATCCTTCGACCACCTCATTGCCCAGCTCAACGAGGTCATGATGGAGCACATGGCCGGCGTCTTCCGCCTCCCCGGAGAGGTGGTCTCGGCAGAGGACCTCATGGCCCAGTGGCTGGCAGCGCTCCGGGATGAAGCAGAGCAGTAGCGGGGTTGACCGGCAGTTCCCACCACGAACTGCACGGCGGTGTCCCTACCCGACTGCTTTCCATCCCCACGGGCGCGGCCCCCTCCTTCCTCGTAGGCAGTCAACCCGGCCATGTGCTTCACTCCTCGCCGAGGGATCAAGGTCCGCAATCTGTAGAGCGAAGGTGACGAGCCGGAGCTCGCGGATGCCGCGGAGCGTTGGATACCCAGCCCAGTCCATGACGTCGTGACCGTACTGATCGCAGAAGACCCGATACTTCTCGGCGGAGAGGCTCCCGAAGGTATCGACCTCGATAGCAGTCGACGTCAGGTCCCATTCAGGAGGGCCGAGGGAGGTTCGCTCGTAGTCGAGGAGAACGGCTCGCCGGAACGGTCCCTTGATCACCGCACAGTTTCCCGTCCAGGCATCGCCGTGGACGACGCAGTCACCACGGCTGCCGGGCAGACTCTGCCATTGGCCTTCGAGTTCACGAAGATGACTCAAGAGCCAGGCGCGATCTTCTTCGGATACGGCACGGGAGGCAACGAGCCGTTCCTTGATCCGGACAAACGGGTTGAGCCGACCGATCGCGAAGGTCGGAACAGGGAGGCTATGGAGCTGGGCCAGAAGGCCAGCGAGGTCTGCCTCGGTGCCGGCCTCGTGTGGAGGGAGTAGCGCCCAGAAGGTTGCCGCTCGACCGCCCGCGAGCACCGGCTGGTCTATCGCGAGAGGTTCGACCGTCGGCACGCCGGCGGCACTTAGCCACCGTGCCACGGCGACTTCGCGAGCGGCGGCTGCCTCTTGACCGGGCCTGGCGATCCTGACGACGATATCGGCGGTCAGCCGCCATATCGCGTTCTCGGCCAGTCGGATGAGGGTGGCGCCCTGGGCGGAGAAGCCGCGTGCCGCCGCAGCTTCCGCGAGCAGTGCCCGGGACGCCTCGATGTCGGTCGTGGTCATGCCAGTACGGTACCGATTCTGGCTCGGAGCTCGGCGAGCTCCGGCCTCCGGCTGAAGGGAGCTGCGGCCCTCGCCAAGGAGGCGACATCGGTAGCGGCACGCCGGGAGCGTAGGCGTCCGACGTCGTCCAGGGCCCGGGTGGCCACAGCAACGGCTCGATCCGGCTCGCCTGTCGACATCAGCAGCGTCGCGAGTTTGGTTCCGGATAGTGCACGGGACCGGGTGAATTCGCTGGTGTGTCCCTCCACCGCGGCCTCAAGACGGTTGCGCGCCAGCTCCACTGCTCCCCGGCTGCCTGGAAGCATCGCGATGTCGAAGGCCGCATGCCCTGTGTCGCCCAGGTGCTGGGCGTGGTCGTAGAAGACCATCCAGGGAGCTTCCTCGCCGGCGCCCTTCGCCCGAGTGACGATGTCGTCGGAGAGACCGATCGCGGCACGGGCCTCGTCAGCACGCTTCATCTTGGCCAGAGCGCGCGCCCTCGCGTTGTGGAGCATCGCCTGCTCGCGCGGAGTCAGTCGATCGGACCGCACAAGACCAACCTCCGCAAAGGTGAGCCCTTCCTCTGGATGGCCGCGCCAGATCTCCTGCCTCGCACGCCAGTTGAGGGCGCTGGCCCGCAGGCTCCAGTTGTCGGCCTCCTCGGCGCACTGGCGCCCCAGCTCCAGGAGCGTGGTGGCCTCGTCGTGCTGGAGGCGATCGAAGGCTGCGGCGCCGAGCACGATCGCCAGCCGGCCGACGTCCGTGAAGAGGTCCTGCTTGAGCGAGGTGGGGCAGTCGAGCTGCAGGAGGGCTCGGGCCCTGGCCATCTCCCCCTCGGCGGCGCTCTGGACGAGCCCGTCCCCGCCGAACCGAGCATCCCATTGAGACAGGGCGATGGAGGCGGCTCGGACCTGTTGGATGTCCTCCACACGTACTGCCCTCGGACGGGCCAGATCAGAGGTCACAGCCGTGGCTGCAACGCCGAGCCCTCCAAGCAAGATCATCAGCTTCCGGCGTTCCACTGCAGACATCCTCTTCAGGTAGGAGACCGGGATCTCCCCCACCTTGCCCGAGGGCCGGTCGTCCATGCCGCCCTCCAAGGGAAGGGCTGCACGGTTGTCCGCATGGGAGCCCTCCCGTTGCTCCTCGCGTTCCACGTATCGCCACAGTCGCACTAACGCTCCGCCGGCGTCGAGCGCAACGTCGAACTTGGCCGCCAGCTGTGCCGTGCACCTTCGCTGGTTCTTCTCGATTCGCTCGATCAACGTGCCACTGAGCTGCACCAACTCGCCTAGGGCCCTGGAGGAGAGCCGCCGCACCCGCCGCCAGTTCCGAAGTTCCTTGCCCCACCAGGCACGCACCGAGTGGTTCTCGTCCAACGGCACCGGCCTCTGCGCCATGGCTCCCCCTTTCGGATTCCCCATGCGGACAAGGGGCTTGTCCGCATGAACAGATTTCTTGAATACCCCACTCCACGCTCCGAGTTAGGCCAAACCGACAGACTCCACCCGCCCAGGCGCGGGCGATCGTGGGGACGGACACGACGAAGCCCGGCTCCTCCCAGGGAGGCGCCGGGCCGACACAGGTGGGGCAGGGGTCAGATCGCGCCTTGATCCACCGCGGCAGTGAAGGCTTCCCACGCCTCGGGGCCCACGCTGATCGTGCCGTCGTCGGGTCGCTTGGAGTCACGTACGCGGAGGCCGTTCGACGCGAACGCGCACTCCACGCACTCGTTGTTGGGGGAACCGCTGTAGGAGCTGGTGAAGTATTCGAGCTGGTCTTCCACTGGTCCTCTACTTACTTGCGAGCTGCAGGAATCGATCACGCGCATCGGCGATGAGGGCCGCTGATGCGGATGGGTCCAGCGCCTCCTGGCGCAGGTAGGTGTGGCCACCCGCGTATTCCTCAACTGCCTCTGCGTTCTCCAGGAAGACGCCGCCGGTCTGGTGCTCCAGAAAGACGACGTCGAGGGCCGGGTCGGGCCCACCGAATCCACCGTAGATCACGTAGGCACCGAGCCCCGCGCTGTAGGCGCCGCCTTCGAATGGGAGCACCTGGACCGTGATGGCGTCCTGACTTCCGCGCTCCAGAAGCTGCGACATCTGGGCCGCCATCACCTCGTGTCCGCCGACGGTGCGCCGTAGCACGGCTTCGTCGAGGAACACGTCATACCGAGGCGGCACCTCGCGATCGAGGATCTGCTGCCGCCGCATCCGGAGGCCCAGACGATCCCCCAAGTCGGCCTCCGGCAGGGACCAGCCTGGGGTTGCTTTGATGCTCTTGGCGTAGTCCATCGTCTGCAGCAGACCCGGTATCACCCCGCCGGCGAGCTGACGGATGTGGGTCGCCTCGTCCTCCAGGGCCAGCAGGAGGCGCATGTGCTCCGGAAGCTCGCCTCCGAAGTCCATCCACCACCCACCGCGGTCCTGGCTGCTCTTGGCCAGGTCGACCAGCTCCAGGCGCTCTTCGTCCGACGCTTCGTAGACCCGGCACAACTGGTCCACGAGAGGCCAACGAACCTTGGTCTTCGCGCGCTCGTACCGGCTCAACGTCGCCTTGGAGATCCCTACCCTGGCCCCCGCCTCCTCCAAGGACAGCCCTGAGCGCTTCCGGAGGGCGGCAAGGCGGATGCCGAGCAGGCGAAGACGGGTGGTCGGACCTTCCCAGCCGGGGGCATCAGCCGAGGCGGCTGGCCCTGTCGGCCCTGACAGCATGGCGTACTCCCTTTACGCGAGTGCCGCCATCCTTCCCGCTCGCGCGGGGCGGCCACAAGGCAAGTTACACGGCGCGGTTTCGGCAGCGGCATATGCGTGATCCGCTCATGCGGACACTCTCACCGTGAGAGTTTCACGGCTGCCCTCTCAGCGACATACTCCAGTCGCCGCGCCAAGCAGGAGAGCGGACTTCGGTCCCGAGCGCGACGCAGCCGCCCCAGTACAGCGGCTGCAGACCCGTGCACCTCCCGCAGCAGTCCGCCGTCGCGTACGCCTGAGGAGCCTTCCATGGCAAATGAGCGCAACACGATCGCCTCTCCGCGAAGCCCGAACCTCGCACGTGAGCTGATCGCCCGGGCGAAGCAGTCCGACGAGCACTGGGCCCGTCTCGCCCGGCTGCCGTCGGCCGACCAGCAGGTCGGCGTGGGCCGGCACATCGACCACGCCAACGCCGAAGTCCTGAGCCGCGCTCTCGCGGAGCACGGGTGGCCGGATGTGCCGCTCGTGGGAGAGGGCGGCGCGAAGGCGGCATGGAAGCTCGCGCTTCGGGCTGACACCCGCCCCGACCTGCAGCGGCTCGCCTACCGAATGATGCACGCAGCGGTGGAGCGTGGCACCGCGTCGAAACAGGAGTGGGCCCATCTGTACGACCGATGCCTCCTGGGGGCCGGCCGGCCGCAGTTCTACGGCACCCAGTACCGGCTCGGCGCCTCCGGGCCGGAACTGGAACCCGTTTCCGAACCGGATACGGATCTCGACGCGCGCCGGGCCGCCATCGGCCTCCCGCCGACCTCGATGGCTCTCCATCGGCTGCGACGCCGCCTCGCGGCGGCCCCCCGCTTCGACGACGACGGGTACGTCGATTCGTTGGGGCCCCCGCTGAAAGACGTGGCGTAGCAGCTGCCCGCGCGAATGAACTACCCCGCCCCTAGCTACCGAGAGGGCGGGGCTGGACCGGGGCCCCTCTACCGGCGATCCGCATTTGGCGGGTGAGGGGTGGCGGCGCACCGACAGGAGTGTGTGCCGCCCCGGCCGCTGAGTGGTCCGTCCCGACCCCGAACAGCGGCGGCCGGCCCCTCCCCCTCTCCTGCCCCCCGCGCAGCCATCGGCGAAGGAGACCGGAATGTCCTACCTTGCCCCGACCGGTCTCGTCGTACTGGTGCTCTTCGCGCTCGTGGCCATCGCCGGCCCGTACGTCTCCCTCCGCTTCCGCCCCGCTACCCGAGCCACGGTGCCCACCATGACCGACAGCCCGCCTGACCGCTCCTCACCGCAGTCCCAGCCCGCTCAGCTCCAGGCCGTCCAGGACCGGCTGAAGGACGTTCTGGCCGATGCTCCGGGCCGCCACGTCGTGTCCTTCGAACTGCCCTCTCGGTTGTCGGTGCTCTCCTACCATGGCCCGGTCCTGGGGCTGCCCGAGACGGAGTCGAGCGACGTCACCACCGTCGGCATCGTCCGTAGGGCTCTCGCCGACGCCGGGATCACCGCGGAGGTCGAGCAGTGCTCCGCCAACCTCGCCTACCCCGGTGTTCGCACGACGCTCCTCGACGTCAGGGACGCCGATCGGCTGGTTCGCCTGGTCCTCGACCGGATGCCGCAGCCGATCCTCGTCGCACGAAGGCTGGCGCGGGTGCTGGCCGCGCACGGGTTCGTCTACGCCGACAGGGTAGAAGCGCGGGCGGGCAGGGTGTGGGACGTGCTGCTCCCGCTGGACGACGTCCGTACCGTGCTCGGCGCGCTCGGTGAGAGCACGGAGGAGCTGAGCGCCTACGGGGCCGAGTTGTACGGGCTGGCCGACCGTGTCGGTCAGGTCCTGCAGGACCGGCTCGGCGGCGAGCGGATCCAGATCAGCGCGTTCCCCTCCCGCGGTCAGCTGTGCAGTACGTGTCACGAGGAGATCCTGGCGGTCGAGCCGCTGTCGCCCGAGCAGGCCGAAGCCCTGACAGCCGCGCTCGTCCGGACGCTTCCGGAGCCCTCGTGAAAGGCCAGCCCCAGCTGGAGCTGGTCCCCGCGGTCGCCCTGTGGAGCGACCAGAGCGTCGACATACCTCCCGTGTGTCTCGCCCCCGAAGGCGTCCACCACCAGGGCCCCGAGGACCGGGAGATGGGGGTGCTGTGGCCGAGGGTCTCCGGCACCGCGACCGGAACTCCCCGGTATGCGGACGTGAACCCCTTCCAGCAGCGCAAGGCCATGGCCGAGCTGCGGTGCCAGATCGGCATGGGTCCGGCCACCCGGTCGTCGCTGGGCGTGCTGTGGCTCCTGCCCGTGCCTGAGGGCACGGAGGACGACCCGGCACGCGACTGGGAGGCGGGCGAGAACGTGATCGAACCGCCCACCTGCCTGTTCCACGCTCGTGCGTCCACGGCCAGGTGCCCCGAGCTGCGCCGGAAACACGAGGCGGTGTGGGCCGGCCACTCCGAGCTGGTCGGTGTGGCGGGCGTCTACTACCCGCCCGACCAGCCGCAACCGGTCGAGCGGACGCTCGCCCTTGACGACCCGGACCTCGCCTCCATGGTCGCCACAGCGCTGGTCCGCTACCTGAACGCCGTCACCCCTGTGGACTTGAGCGATCCCCGGCTCGACGCCTACGCGGTGCCGTGCGACGTGCGGCCCGGTACCGCGCCCGCGGTCCGCTGCCCCGCGCAGCCGCTCCCCTCCCTGTTACCCGCCTCTCCCCTGGACGTGAAGTGATCGCCTCTCTTCTGGTTCGCCGCCGGCAGCCGGCGGACCCCTACACCGCACAGACCGCAAACATGTTGGCGGAGGACATCGACAGGCTGCGGTCGGTGAAGGCCCGGCGGGCCAGCGTGTCGACCGAGGCGGTCGAGGACGCCTACCGTCTCGTGCACGCCTCGACCCAGCCCTGGCTCCGCCTGGCCCGGTCCCGACACGCCGCGAGCGACTCCAAGGCCGACCTGGCCCGGTGGGAAGCGTGGGTCGCGGCCCTCACCCCGCCGTCCCACGGCATCCGGGGCACCTGGTCCCAGGTGTGCCTCCTCGCCGGCCTGGGCCGCGAGATGCTGCGAGCTCTGCGTGAGACGCTCGTGCCCTGCCTCTCCGTCGGATCGGTCGCCCAGGAGATCCAGCGGCGCATCGAGCACGGGACCCTGGCCCCGTCCGCCCGTATCCGCCGACGCACGCTGGCGAAGGCGCTGCGGGTCCCAGCCTCGTACATCGGCCTGGCTGTCGTGGACCTGGCCGCGACCGGCCTGGTGGAGGTCCGCTCCAACGGGCGCGCCGCTGTCCCGTCCGCCGGTGGCCGGGTGCCTGTGACCGGCCGGAGGCAGCGCATCGCGATAGGCGCGACCGGGGCGGGTGCGGCGTGAACGCCCGCGTGTCCGCGCTCGCCGAGTCGCCGCTGCCGCACCTGGAGCGGCAGGTCCTGGAGCTGATCGCCGAGGGGCACACGGACCAGGAGGTGGCAGACCGGCTCGGTCTGAAATCTCGTGCTCGCGTGCAGTACCGACTCGACCGGGTAGCGCGCCACTTCCAGCTGGAGACGGTGGTTCGGCCGCAGCTCGTCGACCACGGCTACACCCATGAGGCCATGCCCGTCCCCGGACTGCTCCAGCCG
Source organism: Streptomyces sp. NPDC048338 (assembly GCF_043201055.1). NCBI lineage: Bacteria > Bacillati > Actinomycetota > Actinomycetes > Kitasatosporales > Streptomycetaceae > Streptomyces > Streptomyces sp. NPDC048338. The sequence goes on along the minus strand of NZ_JBICYQ010000005.1, from coordinate 357,473 downwards.
CTGCTGCTGGACGCGAAGGCGTACGGCCTGGTCCGCGCGCTTGCCGCAGGCAGATCGCTCCACGCCTACGCACGACGCCAGGGCCTGAAGCCCCACCACGTCCAGTACCTGCTGAAGACGACCCGGGCCAAGCTGGATGCCACTTCGCGCCCCTCGATAATCCGACGGGCTTGGCAGCGGCAGATCCTCGGCCCGACACCGTTCGCCGCGGACCTGGCCAGCATGCACAGCGAAGCCCCGCAGCCCGGAACAGGGCGCTGGGTGATCGTGCCGCTCCTCAGCGGCTACCGCCTCGCGGGCCCGGCCGGTGGCCTCCACCGCACCCGGCACCTCGACGTCCCCGACCAGGAGGCGGCCAACGCCGCCGCGCGGTTCCTCTCCGGCCGCCCGGGCTTCGCACCGCTGTGGATCGCCAAGCCCCCGCACCCGGGCGACCCGTTCCGCGTCAGCTGGGGCCGACCGCTGTCGGTGGTCCGCACGGCGCCCCGCGTCGTGCCCGTCCGGCCGCACCAGCAGGCCGGCATCTGCCTCCCTCAGCACGCCTGACCGAAGCGGGCCTCTCCCTCTCCCCGTTCACCTCCAGCAAGGACTTCACCCATGTGCGAGCACTCGACCCCCTGTCCGTCCGCCGACTCCCCCGACCGGGAGGCGGCCAAGCCGACCGCGAGCCACTTCGAGCAGGGCTGGACCCTCCTGTGCAACGGCGTACTTCTGTTCGAGGACACCGGCGAGCTGCTGCCCGACGGACAGATCATCGCCCCGCACCGCCCCATGACCCAGGCGGTGGCCGCGTGAGCGCCCTCCCCGCCATCCCCCGCCAGCACACGGTCGACCCCGTGCCGCTCGTCGGCCCGCGAATCGAGGAGGCTTCCTCATGACGGAACTGCGTTTGCTCGTCTGGAACGTGATGAAGGGCGAGCACCTGGCGGAGGCCGGCGCGTACGTCGCCGCCGTACGCCCGGACGTGTGGCTCGCCCAGGAGATCCTCCCGCGCCACGTGGTCCCGTTCGAGCTCGCCACGGACATGCGCTGCTACCCCGCCGCAGCCGCCACGACGTCGCCGAACGACAACGCGATCTTCATCCGGCCCGGCAGTTGGTTCGAGGCGGCCGAGGAGTACAAGCACCCGGACGGCGCGTGGCACCCGCCGGCGAACCTGGCGGTCCGGGACGCCACCTACCGGGACGAACCCGGCGCCCGCCGGATCTCCCTGGTCTCCCATCACCTGTGCTACTTCTCGGCCGACCGGCGCCTGTCGGAGGCAGAGTGGTGCACGACGCTCGCCAAGCCGGCGTGGCTCGCGATCATCGGCGGCGACTGGAACAGCTACCCGTCGGGAGCCGGCCCCGCTCCCTCCCTGTGGGCGAGCCTGCTCGAAGACGACAATCCGTCCCGCGACCGGGCCCTGTACGTCAACCGTACGTACGAAGAGAGCGGCACCCGGCACACCGACGACCGGCCCGACCGGCTCCTGCGGGCGGCCGGCTTCGTCGACGCCGCCCGCTACGCCCGTGACGAGCTGGGCCAGGACCTGGCCATGGACCCGACCACCGGGCACGGCGACCTGGAACGCCAGGGCGGCCAGTGGCGCATCGACCGCGTCTACGTCAGCCGTGAACTCGCCCCCGCCATCACAGACGTCCAGATCGGCGACGCCTCCACCGTAGGGGCGCTCTCCGACCACCTTCCGGTGCTCCTCACCCTCGACACGGACAAGGCACGGGCGCTGCTCCAGCCGCACGGCTCGGTCACGGCCACGGCGAACTGACCACGCCCCCGAACGGCCAGGCGACCGACTGCGGGGCCGATCCCTGCCCCGCAGGCCACTTCCTTGACCGACCCGCACCTCATCGCCCTGGCCGCCTTCTGGGGCCTCCTGCCCAGCCTCTTCAAACCCGCCTCCGGAAGGGAGCAGCCGTGACCCGCAAGGCACGCTTACCCGCCCCCGCCCCCACCACCAGAACCGGGTGGTCCGCCTTCGATCTCCTCGAATCCGTCCCCGGCCTCATGATCCTCGGCATGAACGCCGTCGGTCTCGCCCTGGCCGGAAGCCTGGTAGCCGACGAGATCGACAGCGCCCGCGAACTCGTCGCCGCGTCCGTGCCGGACCAGGAGCCGCAAGCCGAAGAGCAGCCGCAGAACGACGCGGCCAACGCCACGGCCAGCAGCACCCACACGTACCGATACGAGACCTCCTCGACAGGTCCGGCCCACCACTACACCGCCCCGCTGCCGCCGAACGGTGATGGCCTGCACGGGGAGGTCTGGTCGTGACCCTCCGTGCCCAGCCCCTCGCGTTGTCCCGTAGGGCTGGATACCAGACGGACCTGGTCATGGCCATGCCCCGGACGCTTCCGCCAGGACCTGCGGCCAGCATCGGCGCACCGGCCGGCAGCCCCCGCTGACCCGCCGTTCGCCGAAACGGCGCTAGCCCCTCCGAAGCATCAGCCCCTGCTCCCGGTCAAGCACCCGTCACCTGCACCACCCAGGAGCGCCGACTCACCCCGGAGGTGCCCCGTTGTCCCTCCGTCCCTGCCCACCTTCTCTGTCTCCCGGAGTCCCTTCTGTGACAGCGGCACCCGAGATCCACTGCAGACCGCCGCTCGTCGGCCGCGCCCAGGACGTAAGGCGGTCGCTCGCCCTGCTGTTCGCGGGCGAGGGCATCCGCTACGCGGGGACCTCCGTGCACGCCGTGGCCCTGCCTGCTCTCGCCGTCCTCTACCTCCACGCAGACCCGGGACAGGTCGCCCTCCTGGCCTGCGCCGCGAAGCTCCCCGCGCTGGTGGTCACGCTGCCCGCGGGCGTGGTCCTGGACCGCTTCCCGCTGCGCACCATCCTGATCTCCACGGACCTGACTGCGGCGGCCCTGGTGAGCGCGATCCCTCTCGTCGCCGTCCTCGACCGGCTGTCGATGCCTCTCCTCTATGCGGTCGCCCTTGCCCTGGGCGCCGTATCGACCCTGCACACGGCCGCGTCGATGGCGGCCGTCCCCATGCTGGCCGCCGGACAGCTGCACCGGGCGAACTCGCGTTTCACCGCCGTGCTCACCATCGCCGGCACCAGCGGGACCGCTCTGGGCGCCCTGCTCGTCGCAACGATCGGGGCTGCCCGAGCCTTCGCCGCCGACACCCTGTCGTATCTCGTCTCCGCCTGGTGCGCGACCAGGATCCGCGCCCTGCCCACCCCCGACGGCGCCCGGACCAAGCGGCAGCCTGTGATCCGCGAGATCCACGAGGGCATCACCCACTGCGCGAACGATCGGGTACTGCGCCCCCTGTTCCTGGCTTTGGCCATCACCGGAGTAGGGGACGGGTTGACCGCGACCCTCCTGCCCTACCACCTCCTGACCACCGTGCAGGTGGGGGCCACGGGCCTCAGCGTGATCATGGGGGCCGGCAGCCTCGGGGGACTCACCGGGGCCATCGCCGGTCGTCGGCTCGTCCACCGATACGGGACCGGCCGGGTCCTCCTTTGCGCCTGGCCTGGCTACGCTCTGATGCCCGTCCTCCCGCTGCTCGCCCAGCCCGGCCCGGGCTGGCTCGCGATCCTCGCCATCAGCGGATTCCTGCAGTGGGCAGCAGCCACCTGCATCGGCACGACCCAGCGGTCCGTCCAGCAGCAGACCAGCCCTGTGCGGCTCCGCTCTCGCGTCCAGCAAACCAGCCTGTGGCTGACGACCGGAATCATGCCGCTCACCGCGCTCGCCGCAGGCGCCCTCACCACCCTCATCAGCATCCGCACCGTGATGGCCATCGGCGTGATCGTCCTCCTGCTCCCCTTGGGGATGCTGTGGCGCTCCCCCGTCCGGCGCCTACCGGCCATGGACGAGGGAGCCCAGTGAAGGGCCGCCCCCTCCGAAAGTGGAGGGCTGTGCTTGTCGGACGTCTACGCGGCAGTGCCGTCAGTGCGGATCGGCGCCGGCAGAACGCGCAGACGCTCGACCAGCTCGGCGCCAGCACCGGTCGCTGCCCGGTCGAGAAGCCGGGCAAGGCGGGCAAGACGAGCGCGTGCCGTAGCACGGAGCCGCGCGGGCGGGATGAGATCCAGGACGCCCAGCGCACGGTCGGCGGCCTGACCGGGGGTGTCACGGGCCTCGGCGAGAGCGAGCACGAGGGTAGCCGCCACCCATCCCGGGGTGTGCTCAGGAGCTGCCGCGATGGAGGTGCGGGCGACTTCGGCGGCGCGGTCGTAGCGCTCCAGCGTCAGGTGGGCCTCGGCGACGTGAAGGCGGTGCTCGGCGCGGTCGTATCCGAAGCGTCCAGCCAGTTCGACAGCGGACTGCATGATCTCGTCGCTCTCGTAGACGACCTCGTCCGCCCGGGAGGCGTGCCCGAGGGCGGCGAGTGTCGGCAGAAGGGCCCAGCCCAGAAGCTGGGCGCGGCGCAGACCAGCGGGGGCGTGCTCGAGTCCGTGTTCGGCGTGCCCGCGGGCATGGTCCCAGTCCTGGCGGGCGGTCGCGACCATCGCCAGGGCGCCGCTGGACCAGGCGGTGAGGGCGGCTTCTCCGCTGGACTCGCCGATGGCTCCGGCCAGGGTCAGATGGGCGCGTGCTCCTGCACGGTCGTCCAGGTGGAAGGCCAGGTTCCCGAGGAGCGCCGAGAGCCAGCCCACCTGTCGGCGCAGGTCTCGGGCGGTGTCGCGGTCGGCGGCGGGCACCACGGTGGAGAGCAGGTTGCGGGTCGCACGGACCTCGTCGTGGAGCATGGCCGGCGGGTGCTTGCTGTAGTTGAGGGCGTAGTGCTCCACTGCCGCCTCGGCGAGTGCGACGAGCGACGGCGAGCCCTCGGGCGCATCCAGGACGGCCCACTGCACGGATTCACGGATGGCGGGCAGCCCGCTCGCGGTCGTCATGGATGCCTTTCGGTCGATGCCCTGTTCCTCGCGTTGCCGCCGACCGTAGTCGACGGGCAGCGGAGCCGCGCATGTACGGCACCACAGGTGGTTCGTGGCGAGTCCGAGTTGCTCCGGGTCTGCCCCGTACGCCCGGCAGATCATGATCCTGTACTCGTCGCCGGGCTGAGCCTGCCCATGCTCGTACCGGCACAGCAGCGCCTGCGACAGGGCCGGCGGCAGCAGGCCGTCCGCCAGGTAGACCTGGGCGACCTCGCGGATCGCCTGCGCTCGGGACCATCCCAGAGCCAGGCGCCACGCCTCCAACGCCGTCAGCTCGGGAAGCGCCGCCCGGAGCACGGTGACGGTCCGCTCCTGGCTGCTGCCGTCCCGCTGACACTGAGCCCGCAGCCGGGTCGCCTCACGCTGGATCTCCGCACGACGCGCTCGCGTAACTTTCGCCACCGTCCGCCCTTCGGTCGCTCCGCCGCACTCCTCGGCCGTCCGGCTTCCGATGGAATCGGAGCCGTCATTGACCGCCGCCATCAATGTTCCTACAGCGCACTGGCAATGACTGCTCGTCAGCACAAGGCGCATCGTGGAATCTCTCGCGGAGCCGTAGCCGACCGACGTGAGACTCCACACCAGCGCTCCCGGTTCCTGAACAGCGTGCAGCCCACCCACGCCGTGCTTCCTGCTCGTTCCCGCGCTCCTCCTGACCCGTTTCGGGCCGACTGTCACTAGGCGGCGGCAGAAGTAGTCCGACCTCGCTCGCATGGCTGGCGGGTTCCTCCCCGCCAGCAGACCCAGGTCCACAAACCCACTGCCCCGGACATGGTTCGGGGGACCTCGGAAGGAAACACCCATGCCTCGAACTGCCGCACCGCGTCACGCGGTGCTCATCTTCTCCGGCGGCCTGGACAGCGCTGTCACGGCCTACAAGCTCCTCGACGAGGGCGTCTCCGTGAGCTTGCTGTCGTTCGCCTACGGACAGCGCCACGTCAAGGAACTGGCCCACGCCGCGAACCTGGCCGACCAGATCGGGGTGTCCCACGACATCGTCGACCTGACGTCGCTCGGCCGGCTCCTGGGCGGGTCTGCCCTGACCGACCCGGCCATCGACGTGCCGCACGGCCACTACCGCGCCGAGACCATGCGCAGCACGGTCGTACCGAACCGGAACGCGATCATGCTGGAGATCGCGGCCGGCGCCGCGGTCGCGGCCGGGGCGGACGCTGTGGCGTTCGGCGCCCACTCCGGCGACCACGCGATCTACCCGGACTGCCGACCGGAGTTCTTCAACCTCATCGAGGCGTCCATGAAGGCCGGCAACGAGGGCCATATCGCCCCCGATTTCCAGCTCCTCGCCCCCTTCCTGCAGCTCACCAAGACCGACATCGTGCGCGAGGGCTCCCGATTGGGCGTGCCGTTCGAACTGACCTGGTCCTGCTACAAGGGCGGCGAAGTGCACTGCAGAGCCTGCGGGACCTGCGTGGAGCGCCGCGAGGCGTTCGACGAGGCCGGGGTGGCCGACCCCACCGTCTACGCGGTGCCGAAGGGCACCGTCCGATGAGCCAGACCCAGCCCCTCTTCCGGATCGGGAAGACCTTCCGCTTCGAGGCCACCCGACGGCTCGACGGCAACACCTACGACGGACACTCGTTCACCGCGGAAGCCGTGCTGTCCTCCGGAGTGCTCAGCCCGGAGGGATTCGTGGCCGACTTCGGTGACTTGGCTCCGCTCAAGCAGTACATCGACGGCGCGCTGGACCACCAGGTCCTCAATGACCGCGTGACGGAGGTCTCCAACGAAGGGATCGCCAAGCACCTGCTCGACTGGGCCCGTCATCACCTGCCGACCAAGGTCGCTTCCGTGCTGGAGGAGGTCCGGGTCCGGACGGGGAGGCCGCAGTCTCTCCCCTCGGCCGCCTTCGCCACCTTCGAAGCGTCGCACCAGCTGCACGGGCTGCGCGCCGGACATCCGTGCGGACGTCTGCACGGCCACTCCTACGTGCTCAGCGTGCCCGTCTCCGCCATCCCCCGGCTCGGGGACGTCCCCGTGCTCCTGCGGAACCACCTGCGCAGCGCCGTACACGGAAGGGTGCTGAACGACGTGATCCCCGGGCTGAATCCGACCTCGGAGAACCTCGCCCTGCACTTCTCGCAGTGGCTGGCGGACCGAGCCATGGGAGGTACCGGCTGGGGCGGGACGTGCGTGCGTGTCTCGGAGACGGAGACGAGCTGGGCGGAGTACGCGGGAGGCACGGCGTGAGCACACTGCAGCACACCGGCTTACGCATCCGGGTCTCGGAGAAGTTCGGCGGCACGGTCCAGGGCGAGGGCCCGAGCACCGGGGTGCCCGCCTGCTTCCTCCGCCTCGCGCTGTGCAACCTCGTCTGCTCGCCGTGCGACACCCCCTACACCTGGGACAAGACGCGGTACGACCTGCGCAAGGAGTCCCACTACGAGAGCGTCGACGAACTCCTTGTGTGGGTCCTGGACCAGCCCGAGGACCTGGTGGTCATCACCGGCGGCGAGCCGCTGATCCAGATGACCGGTCTGACTGAGCTGGTCAGGGAATTGCGGGCCGTCGGCCGGATGGTGGAGATCGAGACGAACGGCACCATCGCTCCTGGCGAGGCCCTGGTCGCGGCCGGCCCGTACTTCAACGTCTCCCCGAAGCTGTCCCGGTTCGGGGCGGGCATGGTGGAGTCGCGGCGGCTCCGCCCCGACGTGCTGCGGGCTTTCGCGGCCACCGGCCGGGCCCGCTTCAAGTTCGTCGTCTCCGACCCGGCCGAGCTGGCGGAAATCGCCGCGCTGGAGGCGGCCTACGCGCTGACCGACATCTCGGTGATGCCGGAGGGCACCGACCCCGAGGTGATCCTCGCCGGGATGCGCACGCTGGAGGCCGCGGTGCGCGAGCGGGGCTATCGGCTCGGCACCCGCCTGCATGTGCTGTTGTGGGGTGACGAGCGTGGCCGCTGAACACGCTGGCCCGGGCGGGCTGGTGGTCGTGGCGTGCTGCAAGGAGAAGCGGGTGACCACCGGCCCGGTCCCCGCGCTCGACCTGTACGAGGGGTGGGTCGTCCCGCTCATCCGCGACAGGGTCTCCGGGCGCAGCGGGCTGCGCAGCCGGGTCCTGGTGCTGTCCGCCTTGTACGGGCTGGTCACCGCCGACGCACTGGTCTCCACGTACGAGCAGCCCATGACTGAGGAGCGGGCACGGGTCCTGGCCGGGACGGCGCCCGCGGTCTTGCGCGGGCATCTGGCCTGCTTTCCCTCCTCCGAGGCCCTGCTGCTGATGGAGCCCCCGTACGCCCATGTGCTGGGTCCGGTCCCGGTGGCCAGGACACGCCTGATCACCGATCCGATGGAACGCCACGCAGAGATCCACGCCGTCCTCGACTCCTGGAGCTGGCCGTGACCACCCGCATCTTCGAGAACCGTCGCGTCTGGCAGCTCACCCCGGACGAGTTCCTCGCCGCGGCGTGCCTGATCGCGGACCAGGAGGCCGAGCGCCGGCCGTCGGCCGTCCTGGGCATCGCCCGCGGCGGCATCCGCCTGGCCGAGACCGTAGGCGGCAAGCTCGGTGTTCCGGCCGTTATCGTCCGTGCCCGCCACAACGCGCCCGAGGGCATCCAGCAGGCCGCCACCGGCCTGATCCTCCTCGACGACGAACACAACCGGGACGCCCTCGCCGCGCTGCCGGCCTCGGCCCGGTTGCTGGTCGTCGACGACATCTGCGGCTCGGGGGCGACCCTGCGCGCGGTCGCGGACGTGCTCACCGCCACGGTGGGCCCGGCCGAGATCCGCACAGCCGTGCTCTGCCGCAACGAGGGCTGTGACTACCCGCTCGACAGCTGGGGCTGGGACGTCGCCGACTGGGTCCACTTCCCGTGGGAGTCCGAGCCGGAGCACGGCCGCATCGAAACCCTGCCCGCGCTCACCGGTCTCCGGAGCCGCCCCATGCCGCCGGGGTCCCGTGCCTGAGCGGCACTGCCCATACCCGTCCCCCTTCCACGGATCAAGAGGAGGCAGGCCATGTTCGGCCTGAACCCCGGCGACCGCGTTCTGGCCGTCGCCCCGCACCCCGACGACGAAACCCTCGGCGCCGGCGGCACCATCGCCCGCCTCACCACCGCCGGAATCACCGTGCACGTCCTGGCCGTGGCGTGCCTGACGCAGCCCCGGTGGGGCACCCCCACCGACAGCCGGCTGCGGCAGGACGAGTTCAACGCGGCCTGCGACGTCCTCGGCGTCACCGGTCGCCGCATCGTCTTCAGCGACGCCGCCCCGGCCCGCGACCTCGCCGGCCACGTCGCGGAACTGGTCCGCCTCATCGAGGCCGGTCCGGACCTGTCGCTGGCCGCGCTGGAGCCGGCCGCGCTCCTCATCCCGGCCGCAGGAGCCGTCCACCAGGACCACCAGGTCGTCCACCAGGCCGCCTACGCCGCAGCGCGGCCCAGCGGGGCGTTGCGTCACTGGCCCCGGATGGTTCTCGGCTTCCACGGCCCCGAGGACCACGCCTGGAGCCGGGAGGGCGCTCGCCCCACCGTGTGGGTCGACGTCACCGCCACAGCGGCGGTGAAGGACAAGGCCCTGGAGTGCTACGCCCGCGAGCTGCGCGAGGGCGACCATCCGCGGTCCCTGGAGCGGATCCGGGCCATTGACTCCGCGACCGGCGCGGCGTGCGGGGTCGAGCGGGCGGAGGCGTTCGTGGCCTACCGGATGGCGTGCTGATGGGCGGCGTCCTGGTGGCCCACCAGCCGGCCTACCTGCCGTGGCCCGGGTACTTCTCGCGGCTGGCCGACGCGGACGAGCTGGTCCTGCTGGACCATGTGCAGTTCAGCGAACGAGGCTGGCAGAACCGCAACTACATCCGTGGTGCCGCGGGCCCGGTCAGGATCACCGTGCCGGTGCGCCGCCGCTTCGGACAGAGCATCGCCGACACCCGCATCGCCGACACCCCGTGGGCCGGGCGGCACTGGCGCAGCCTCACCCAGACGTATGGGCGCGCCCCGCACTGGCCCGAGCACCGTGAGGCTCTCGAAGCCGTCTACCGGACGCCTTGGACCCACCTGGCGCACCTGAACGAGGCGCTGCTGCGGCTACTGCTCGACGCATTCGGCCTGCCCGTGGCGATGGCCCGCACCAGCGATCGGCCCCCGGCCGGGCGGCAGACCGACATGCTCGTCGGCCTGTGCCGCCAGCGGGGGGCGACGCGCCTGCGGGTGGGGACCGGCGCGCTGCACTACCTCGACCACGGTCTGCTGGCCGAGCACGCCATCACGGTCGAGGTCGCCACCTACTCCCATCCCTCCTACGGCAGCGCGCCGGGCTGGCGGCCGGGCCTGAGCGCCCTGGACCTGCTGCTGCACGAGGGCCCGCACGCCGCTTCCATCCTCCGTGCCGGTGCACGGACCGAGACGAAGGTCAGCGCCTGATGACGAGCCTGGACAACCCCATACCGCGGCCGCGGGTGGATCACGAGCGGGTCGCCGACCTGTGCCGGCAACTCCTGGAAGCGGTGGGGGAAGACCCGCAGCGCGAGGGGCTGCAGGGCACCCCGCAGCGGTTCGCCCGCTGGTGGACGGAGTTCCTCGACCACGACCCCGGCCGCATGGACACCGTCTTCGAGGAGGATCTGCCCGCCGGAACCGACCGCGTCGTCATCGTGCGGGGCGTCGTCGCCTGGAGCCTCTGCGAGCATCATCTGATGCCCATGAGGCTGGAGTTGACGATCGGCTACCGGCCCTGCGGCAGCGTGCTCGGCCTGTCGAAGTTCGCCCGGATTGTCGCCGCCCATGCGCACCGTCTCCAGCTGCAGGAGCGGATCGTCGACGGCGTCGCCGCGGACGTGGCCAAGGCGACCGGATCGGCCGACGTCGGGGTGGTCGCCGACGGCGCGCACCTGTGCATGAGCATGCGGGGCGTCCGTCAGGACCAGGCCCGCACCCTGAGCCACAACCTCAGCGGCGCCTTCGCCGACGGTGGCGCTCTCGGCAGCCAGCTGCTCGCGGCGGCCGGGGTCGGGCCGAGGTGAGGGGGCGAGCGCCCGGACAGGGCCGTCTTTCGCCGGAGGCAAGCCCGCGTGTGCTGGTGAGCGGACCGGTTCTTCCTCCGGGGAACGTACCTGCTGCCCGGGACGCCTCCACGGTAGCGGCTGGTGTCGATCCGGTGGAGTGGATCCGCATATCCGGCGGCCGAGTTCCGGCCGGGGAGTGGCACCCGGCCCAGGAGGTGGCCACGCTGTGGTGGGCGGCCACGCCCCTGGCGATCGCCGGGATCCCGGTCACCGGCCTGACGCTGCCCCACGCCGCCCAGCTCGCCCACCATCTCGACGCCAGGGTCCCGACGTCCGCCGAATGGGAGTGGATGGCCTCCGGCGCGGTCCGCCGCTTCCCCTGGGGCGACGACGCCCCGAGCCGAGGCCACGCCACCTTGCGTGGCCTCGGCCCCGGCCACCCCACACCGGTCCGAACCCATCCGGCCGGCCGGACTCCGGACGGTCTGTGGGACGTCGGCGGCAACATCTGGGAGTGGACGACTGCCCCCTGGCGCCGCGACCGCGTGGCCCTGCTCCGCGGCGGCTCCTACCAGTCCCTCGCCCAGTACGCCGAGTGCGCCCACGCCAACGACGTCCGGCCCGGCATCACCTCCCCCGGCATCGGGCTGCGGCCCGTCCGAGACACCGTCCCCACCCCGCCGACCCATGGAGACACCCCGTGAACGTCGCCTTCGTCCTGCTCACCCACAACCCCGACGAGCCTGCCGGGATCGAGCGCAGCATCGCCGCCCTCACCGCCGGCCTGCGCGAACTGGGCCACCGCGCCCTGATCATCGCCGCCGGACCGGCCACCGCCGCCGACGGCGAGGACCTGCTCCGCCTGAACAGCCTGACCCTGCCCCGCCCCGCGCTGGAGGAGAACCTCACCGCCCTCCTGGCCGACCCCACTCCCGTGGAGAGCGAGGTCCGCGGGCTTCTGGCCGGCCACGCGGTGGACCTGGTGTGTTGGGTGGACGCGGTGTGGGGGCTGGGCTACCTCAGCCCGGCCCCGGCCGGGACGGCCACCGCGCTGATGGTGCACGTCCCGCGCACTGACGCCCCCCTCTACCGCAGCCTGGAACACCGGCCGGGCCGGGTCCTGACGGTCAGCGCCTTCATGGTCGAGGAACTGGCCCGCGAAGGTGTGGACTCCAGTACCTGGGCCGTCGTCCCCAACGCCCTCATGCACACGCTCACTCCGCCGGCGCCGGCTAAGCGGGAGGCGCTGCGCGAGTACGGGCCGGTGCGGATCGTGGCCCGAGCCGAGCCGCACAAGGGCATCGCCGAACTGCTCAAGGCGTACCCGTCCGGGCTGGGCAGGCCGGTGCAGATCGTGCTGGCCGAGGCCGGATTCGAGTATTGGCCGGGCATGCAGAACGACGTCGTCATCGAGTGCCGGGGCCTGGCCGCCGGCCTGCCTGGAGTGGAGATCCTTCCGGCCATGCCCTGGCAGGAGGTTCCGGGATTCCTCGCGGGAGCCGCCGTCACCATCGTCTCCTCCACCAGCCCGGAGACGTTCGGGAACGTCGCCGCGGAGGCCCTCTCGGTGGGAACGCCGGTGGTCGGCTACGGGCTGGGGCACCTGCCGGCCCTCACCGGGCCCGCCGGACGGATGACCCCGCTGGAGAGCGGGCCCGAGGTTCTGTGGGAGGCCGTCATGGGTCTGCTGGACGACCCTGCGGCCTACCGCGTGACCTCCGCCGCCGGGCCGCGCCAGGTCTCCGCCCACACCCCGGCGGCCGTCGCTCAGGCATTCCTGGACGCCACCGGCCCGGCCAGGTGAGCGGGCGTACGGCGGCGCACTCGCTGATGCGGCAGGCCGTCAGCGAGCGTGGGCTGAAGCGGGCCGCCCGCCAGTGCATGGGGCGCACCGGCTCCCCCGGTGCCGACGGCATGACCTGGAAGACCTTCCGCCAGGGCATGCCCGCCCGCATCGCAGCCTTGTCCTCCGCCCTGGCCGACGGCTCGTGGCGGCCGGGCCCGCTGCGCATCGAGGAGTTCGACGCCTGGGGCAAGCGGCACACCGTCACCATCCCCACGGTCGCCGACCGGATCGTCCACCGGGCGCTGCGCAACGCGATCGAGCCCATCCTGGAGCGGGACGCCTACCCGCCCTGGATGTTCGGCTGGCACCGGCGAGCCGGTCGGCCCCTCGCGGTCGCCGCCGCCGCACGCCACCTGCATGCGGGGCTGCCCTGGGTCGCCGACATCGACGTCGCCGCCGCCAGCCGCGGCGTCGTCCTGGAGGACGCGGTCACCTCCGTCGCCCGCTTCGTCCACGACGGCCATGTGCTCGCCCTCCTGCGCCGCATCCTGGCCGCGCTGCCCGACCCGCTCGCGCCGGGCAGCGGTCTGAGCCCGATGCTGACCAACCTCCGGATGACCCCCGTCGACCAGCAGCTGGGCGGATGGACGGCCGTGCGGATGACGGACAACTACACCCTGTTCGCCGCCACCGAACCCGAGGCGGAAGCCGCCTACCGGCATCTGGCCGACCTGCTCACCGCCCACGGAATGAAGCCTGCACCGGCGAAGTCGAAGATCTGGCGCCCGAACCCGGAAGACCTCTACGCCGCCGGCTGACCCGAAGGAGTCCTCGTTGTCCACGACCAACGCGTTGCTGTACTGCGCCGTGAACGGCATCGCCAACAACACCAACGGCATCGGCCGCCAGACCAAGACCTTCCTGGCCACCCTCGCCCGCCACAACCACCGCCTGAGGGCGCACGCCGGCGCCTTCACCCCGTACCTCGCCGTCCCCGAGCCGACCCCGGCCACCTGGGGCTACAACGAGGAAGATCTCCTCTACGCCCGCCGCGTCGTCGAAGCGCTCGGCGGCAAGGTGATCATCTTGCCCTACGACACCCGCCGCCCCTTTTGGCAGCCGGACGCCTGGCGGGAGCTGTCCGTCGAAGCCGCCCGCGTCGCCGGACACCTCGCCGGCCGGCACGCCAAGGTGCTGGCCATCGGCGTCGACACCCCCTTCGCCGGACTCGCCCACCACGCCGGCGCTCACCCGGCCGTGGAAGTCCTGCTGGCCTTGTTCTCCACCGCCCGCATCACCGAACGCCCCCGCCCCGATCCCGACCGCATCGCGTGGGAGGAGGAGGCCATCGCCGCCGCCAACCTCCGCCCCCGCGCATGGGTCGCCGACATCGGCGACTTCCTCACCCGCCACCTTCAGGACCACTACGGCCTCGACCCGGCCAGTCTCCGGTCTTGGCCGTCCGGGCTCCACCTCACCTCCTCCGACCTCACCCCACCGACCAAGACCGAAGCCGAACGCATCGTGCGCGCCCTCGGAATCCCCGCTGGCCGGCCCGTGGTCGCCGCAGTCGGCCGCACCGACCACACCAAGGGCCTCGACGTCCTCATCGAGGAACTCGCCCCGATGCGGGACGACGTCCACCTGGCGATGGTCGCCGTCCCGACCGATGACGAGCGCGCTGCCCTGCTGGACCACTACCGTCACCGCAGCGCCGAGCTCGGGCTCAGCGCCACCATCGTCGGCCGCTACGACCGGGACATCCCCCGCGCGCTGGCCGCCTGGCCCGACACCATCGCCATGGCGGTCCCCAGCCGCGGTGAGACCCTGGCCAACATCGTCTTCGAGACCGCCCTGTGGGCCCAGCACGCCGGCGCCGTGGTCCTGGCCCCGAACATCGACGGCTTCCCCGAACAGATCACCGACGGCCGCAACGGCCTGCTCTACGACCCCGCACCCGGAGCCCTGACTGCTGGCCTGCGCCGGGCGCTCGCCCTGACCAGCGACGAACGCCTCCGGCTCCGCACTGCGGCGCACCGCAGGGTCGTCGCCGAACGTAACGCCGCCGAACACCTCGCCACCCTGCTGGCCACGTTCTGGCAGCCCCGAACCACCCCCGTGGCTAGACTCCATGGTCATCCGGCAACGGATGCCCGTACGCCGCGGTCACAGGCACCCACCAGCACGCACCACCCCCTGGAGGCCACGCCATGACCGCATCCCTGCTGCTCGTCGACGGCCACTACCTCCTCCACCGCGCCTGGTACGGGTTCGCCGCCCGCATCACGAGCCGCGACAAGGCTTCCGACCGCACCGGCGTCTTCGGCTTCACCGCGCTCCTGCGTAAGGCACAGGTACAGCACGCCGACGGGTTCGAGATCTTCGTGGTCTTCGACTCCGAGAACGGCTCGGAGGCCCGCGCCGGACAGGACAGCGACTACAAGGCCCAGCGGCCCGCACCCGAACCCGGCCTGATCGAGTCCCTCGCCCTGGTCAAGCGCGCCCTCGACCACACGGGCGTCCGGTGGATCGAGCAGGACGGCTGCGAGGCGGACGACGTCATCGCCACCCTGGCCACGAGCGCCCGCGCCGAAGGCCGCGCGGTCGACATCATGACCACCGACAAGGACTACCTGCAGCTGCTGGCTGACCCCAGCGTGCGCCTGCTGAACACCGGCTTCGCCATGGAGCGCCGCTACACCGCGGGCGAGCACATCCTCCCCCGCTACGGCGTCCTAGCCGAGCAGTGGCCGGACTTCCGCGCCCTGATGGGCGACCCCGCCGACAACATCGGCGGCGTTCGAGGCATCGGCGCCAAGACCGCCGCCCGGCTCTTGGCCGACGGCCGCCGGCTGGAGAACATCCCCGCCGACGAACTGCGCCCGGCCTGGACGGCGCAGTGGCAGCAGGTCCTGTGCTGGCGCGAGATGATCAAGCTCGACACCAAGACCGACCTCCCCGACGACCTCCTCACCGCCACCCCCACTGCGCCGCTGCCCACGGCTGCGCACGTCCTGGAAGCGCTGGACCTGTGGTGACGGCCAAGGTTGCGATATGGGACTTCGACGGGACGCTCGGCCATCGCCGCCGCGGAACCTGGGCCGAGTGCCTCCTCGAAGTCCTGGACATCCAGCAGCCCGGGCACGGCTGGACGTTCCCCGAAATGTTCGAGGCGCTCGCCACCGGCTTCCCCTGGCACGCCGCGCACGCCCCCCACGCCCACCTGAACGACCCCAACGCCTGGTGGGACCACATCACCGCCGTCATCACCACGGCGCTCACCCGCCTCGGCATCGATCGCCCGCAGGCCGCGGCGGAGGCCACCCGCGCCGCCTACACCGACTCAGCCGCCTGGAGCCTCTACCCGCAGGCCCTACGCGTCCTCGAGCGGCTCACCGCTCACGGATGGCAGCACGCGCTCCTCTCCAACCACGTCCCCGAACTCCCCGCGATCCTGTCCGCGCTCGGCATCGACCACCAGTTCCGGGCGGTGATCAACTCGGCCGCGAGCGGCTACGAGAAACCTCACCCCCATGCATTCCACCTCGCCAAGGAAGCCGTCGGCGTCGCACACCGCCTCGTCATGATCGGCGACAACCCCCAGGCGGATGCCGCCGGAGCCCGACGCGCCGGCATCGACGCCATCTGGGTCCGCCGCAACCAGCGCACCGACACACCCGGCCTCGAAGCAGCCGCCGACATCCTCCTGACGCTCAGCCCCGTCTCGAACCGGCGCCACCCGGCCCTGCACGAGGTTCCCCCGCTGGAGACAACTGCCCCCGGAGTCCTGCCAATCCGGTAACCTCACCGACGTCCGCACCGCGGAAGCCCGGCAGCGCCCCGGCTCATGGCGCACCGGAGCCACCGTGGACGACACCGCCCCCGCACCCGCACAGGCCGACTGCCTCACCTCCTTCGCCGCCCTGCGCGATGGCGCCTACTCGGACCCCGAGACGACGATCGAGCTCGGGGAGGGCTGCAACCGCTTCCCGCCCTCCCCGGACCTCGCCCGCTACCTCTCCACGCTGCTGGACCGCTTCATCCGCGACGGGACCCTCTCCGCGTACGCAGGACGCCACCCAGCCGGCACCCGTGTAGCGATGGCCGAACTTCTCGGCAGCCACCTGGACATGCACCTGGACGCCTCGGACATCTTCTTCACCCGCGGCGGCACCGAGGCCATCAACCTCACCATCGCCCACCTCGCCGAAACCGGCCACGGCCTCGTCCTGCCGCTGCCGAACTACTACGCCTTCGATCAGTCCGCCGTCCGCTGGGGAGCCCCCGTCACCGCCTACTACCGGCACGACGGCGCACTCCACCACACCGGGATGGCCTCCGCACCGCGCACCTGCCTCGTCGAAGTCCTCCCCAACGGCGTCACCGGCGCCCGCCACGGTCTGCCGCAGCTGGCCAGGCCGGACTTCACCCTCATCGACATCCCCTTCCAGGTCGGCGCCGAGGGCCCACAGCCAGCCGCGATACTTCGCGACCGCGCCCGTGACCTCGACCTGGAATCTGCCGCTCTGATCCTCACGGCCTCGAAAGATCTATCCCTGCCCGGCCTGCGCGCGGCGGTCGTCGTCACACGGAACAAGGCCCTGCTGGGCCACTTCGGCCGTGACCGGTTCGAAAGGATGGCCATGAGCGGCGACCCCGTCGGCGAGGTGGTCATGCTCTTCTACGCCTCCCTCATCGCCCTGGCGGACGCCCCTCGCGAGCAGACCCCAAAGCTGCTCCAGATCGCCCAGGACTGCGTCCTCCGCGCCGGTCTGCCCGCCCTCCCGGACGAGGAGACCTACCGCCGCGTCCGCGACCACCTGACCATCATGAGTGAACGCTTTCGCCGCAACGCGCTCGCCATCGCCGACTCCCGGTCACCGCTCCAGCCCATCACCGGCCTGCAGCCCGCCACCGGCTACTCCGCCTTCGCCGAACTCCGAGCGCCCCAGGAGGATTTCCTCCAGTGGGTCGCCCGGTGCGGGCGATCCGGCCTGCGACTCAACCCGACCGTCGTGCACGGCGGCACCTCCGCCGCCTGGGACTCGCTCTACCCCGGTGGTCAGCTTCTGCGGATCAACCTCTCGGAGGACCCGGCCACCATCGATCGCGGTCTGAGCCTTCTCCATCGCCACGCGACCAACCAGCTCCAGCAGGACTTGAAAGCCAGTAGCGAGGTGTCCGGCGAGCAGAAGGACACCGCCCGATGACCTCCCCCGTCGGCCGGCCATCTCTAGCCCCCGGGACAACCCGCGCCCCGACCAGCTGGCGACGCCGCCGCGAGGCTGTTGCTCGATGCGAAACACGCCTGCCCGGAGCACTCCCGACGCCGGGCGCCATGGATCACGGATCCGCCTGCGAGCAGCACCAGGAGGCCGGCGATGACGATCTCCGACCATGCGGTCGTGAGGCTGAGCTTGATCCTTTCATCCGCCGCGCCAAGCAGGGTGAGACATCAGCTTGGAACCTTGCTGACCGCGTACCGCCGCAGAGCTTGGGGGTCGGCGTTTCGGCCATTCCGCGCCTGTCCGAGTGCTCTTGCGCGGCAAGGGTCGGTGCACTGCACACCTTCGAAGAACCGCTGAATCACGGGGCACTCAATCCGTCCGAAAGGAACAGGCGCTCGAAATCGCGTGGCGTCGTTGAACACAGCGACGCCACCACCACGTCCACAAGGGGGGAACACATTGACGCCAGTCGAACCAGACAGCGACGAGATCCAGAGCGGCCCGAAGGGCGGAGCCACGCACAACGTCTCGGACGCCGAGCGGGAGCTGTACGGCGGCCGACTGCGCTACGACCAATCCTACGTCCGCCACGAAGGCCCGCTGACCCGGCTGAAGTTCGGGCACATGGCGGCCGCGCTGCCGCACATGGTGGGCATGGTTCTGCGCACCGGCTGGAAGGCGGACCGGCGCGCACTGATGGGAGTCGTCACGGCCGAGCTCGGGCAGGGTGTGACGGCCGGGTGGGGTTTGGTGGCGGTCAACGGCGTGCTTGCGCAGTTGTTCGCCGACGGTCCGACCGTTGACAAGCTCCGCGACGCTCTTCCGTCCTTGGTGGCACTCGCGGTCGCGGCGGTGGCCGGTGCCGTGCTGTCGGCGTGGTCGACGGCGATGTCGGGGCGGCTGGAGCCGCAGGTGGAGCGGGCGGTCTCCGCCCGGTACTACACGGCCGTCACCGGTGTGGAGGTGGAGGCGACCGAGCGGCCGGAGGTCCAGCGGATCCTGGAGGCGGGGAAGTTCGGCACGGACTCGGCCCGCAGCATGCTGCGACTGTCGGTCGGCGTCGGCAATGTGGTGATCGGCATGGCAGCGGCCGCGGTCGTGCTGGCGTCGCTGCACTGGGCGCTGTTGCCGATGCTGTTGGCGATCGCCCTGCCCAAGGGGTGGGGCGCGGTCCGCTCCGCGCGCCGTGACTATCTCTCCCGGATGAACTGGGTCGACCACCGCAGGGCGATCGCGTCCCTGCTGGCCTATCTAACCCGCCCGCACGCCGCCGGTGAGCTCCGCGTGCACGCCGCCGGCACGAAGCTGCTGTCCAGCTACGAGGAGATGTCCAGGCAGACTGAGGCGGAGCAGCGGCGCCTGGCCCGGGCCCAGGCATCGACGGACCTGGTGGCGGGCGCGTTCGCCGGCGTGGCGTCGCTGGCCTGCTACGGGGTGCTGTGGTGGCTGCTGTCGACCGGCGGTCTTCCGCTCGCCGTCGGCGGGACCGCGGTGATCGCCATCCGTACGTCGACGGCGCGGCTCACGTCGCTGGTGCAGCAGGTGAACCGGCTGTACGAGGAGTTGCTGTTCCTCACCGACACCGAGGACGCGATCAAGGTGGCGGGCGAGAACGCGATCCCGCTCACCGGTACGCCGCTGCCCGTTCCGGTGCGGGAGGTCCGGACGGAGGCGGTCTCGTTCACCTATCCGGGCGCCGACGGCCCCTCCCTGAAGGGCGTGAGCGTGAGCGTGCCGCGGGGGAAGGTGACGGCTCTGGTGGGTGCGAACGGTTCAGGGAAGACCACACTCACCAAGGTGCTGGCCGGGCTGCTGCTGCCCTCCGATGGAGACGTGTGGTGGGTGGGCGAGTCGGGCGAGCGGGTCGAGCTGCGTGAGGCGGACCGCTCCCAGATCTTCGCCGAAGTCGGTTTGTTGGCACAGGACTTCCCGCGTTGGGAGATGACGGCGGCCGCGAACGTAGCCATCGGGATCGGCGACCGTCCCCGGGACATGGACCGTGTCCGCAGGGCCGCTGGCGAGGCGGGCGTGCTCGAGCTGGTCGAGGGCCTGCCGCACGGCTGGGACTCGATCGTCTTCAAGGGCTACGAGCGCGGTGTCCAGCTCTCGGGAGGCCAATGGCAGAAGCTGGGGTCCGCTCGAACAAGGTACCGGCAGGCGCCGTTCCTGCTGGTCGACGAGCCGACCAGTGCGCTGGATCCCCATGCGGAAATCGCCGCGTTCGAGGGGCTGTGGTCCCTGGCCGAGGAGGGGCACGCGGTCGTGCTCGTCACCCACCGGCTCGCCGCGACCATGCACGCCGACCACATCTACGTCCTCGATCAGGGGTGTGTCGTTGAGGACGGCACCCAT
This sequence comes from Streptomyces sp. NPDC048338, assembly GCF_043201055.1. NCBI lineage: Bacteria > Bacillati > Actinomycetota > Actinomycetes > Kitasatosporales > Streptomycetaceae > Streptomyces > Streptomyces sp. NPDC048338. Next base: position 337,253 of record NZ_JBICYQ010000005.1, on the reverse strand, counting down.
GAGGACCTGATGTCCCGCAAGGGCGGTTTGTACCAGGGGATGTTCGCCGCCCAGGCCGCGCAGTACGGGCTCGCGGCCACGGCCGACCCGGTGCCCCGGCCCCGGGGCACCCAGCCGTCCGGCCACGAGACGGCGAGCTGATCCACCACAGCGACTTCCCCCAGTCCGACCCGCCACCCCGCCCCCCGCTACTTCGAAGGCGAGACACCGCCCATGCCACCCAGCTCCACCGCGATCCGCAAGACCGTCGAGGCGTACCTCGACCGGCACCCCGGCGAGCGTGACGCCTTGGCCGGGCTCCTTGCCGCGCTGGACCGGCCCGTCGAGGCGACCGCCCGGACGACGCTGCCCGGGCACGTCACGTGCAGCGCCGTCGTCATCGACCGGCAGGGCAGGGTGCTGCACATCCGGCACCGGGCCTCCGGCGGCCTCGTGCTCACTCCCGGCGGCCACATCGAGCCTGAGGACCGCACACTGCTCGCCGCGGCGCTGCGGGAGGTGTCGGAGGAGGCCGGGATCGCGCCGGGCGACCTGTGCCTGACCCGGCAGCTGCTCGGCTCTCCGATCGACATCGACGTCCACAACATCGACGCAAACCCGGAAAAAGGGGAACCGGCCCACCGGCACTACGACGTCCGCTACGTCTTCTACCTCGCCGGCGAGGAGCCGCCCGTGATCGCGCTGCAGGACGAGGAGGTGTCCGGCGCCCAGTGGCTCGCGCAGCCGGAGGTCACCTCGCCGACACTGCGCGCGAAACTCCTCGCGGCGCGGCTGGACGGCCGGCCGGAGCCGGTGAATGCTTCCGCACTCATCCACGACGGGGCCGGCCGCTACCTGCTCCATCTGCGCGACCACAAGCCGGGCGTCATCTGGCAGTCGGGGGCGTTCGCTCTTCTCGGAGGCGGCCGCACGCACGACGACCAGAGCCTTGAGGGCACGCTGCTGTGGGAGCTGTCCGAGGAGGTGCCCGACCTCCGCCTTGAGGACTTGAAGCCCTACGCCGTGGAGGCCGCCACCAGCATCGACGGCCTCAGAGTCCCCGTCCGGGTCTTCGCCGGCCGGTGGCGCGGCAACCCCGACCGTCTCGCGCTGCACGAGGGCGTGCTGCTGCGCTGGTTCACGCTCGATGAGCTGGACCGGCTGCGCCTGAGCCCCGCCACCCGGGACCTGATTCGCCGGCACGCGGCCGAGAACCCTCCGGACAACGGGCCGGACGCGGCTCCTGCCGTGTGGGACGGGGGCAGCCGGACGGTGCTGAACGGCATCGGAGTCCACCTCCACCTCGAAGACGCCGCAGGCCGGGTGCTTCTCGGGCTGCGTCACCCCGACTCGAAGTACGCGGGCGACACCTGGCACTACCTCGCCGGGAGGTGCGAGCAGGAGTCCGCCCTCGCCTGCCTGGTCCGCGAGGCGAGGGAGGAGGCCGGTCTCGTCATCGACCCCGTGGACGTGGAGCTCGCGCACGTCGTCCACGTTGTCGACGCCGCAGGCGCGTTGCCGTTGATGCAGCTGGTCTTCAAGGCCCGCCGCTGGGAGGGGGTGCCGAAGGTCCTTGAGCCTGACAAGTGCCTGACCTGGAAGTGGTGGCCCCGGCATGAGCTGCCGGACCGGATTGTCCCCTATACCCGAACGGCCATCGCCGCGATCGCCGAAGGTCTTCCCTATTCCCAGTTGGGCTGGTGAGCAGGGTGAGCACACCTGTCGGGAACGGGCGGCGAGTCCCGTCCGTCCGCAGGCCGGGGGTGCCGGGATGAGTGCCAAGCCCGACGTCATGGTCGTGGCCGGGATCCTGGCGCTGCTGTACCAGATCACGCCGGCCGCGGTCAGCGAGGGTCCGGCGGGAACGGCGACCCGTAACTACGTGGCCGAGGACCGCGAGGGCCGGCGGTGGTTCGTGAAGGCGTACCCCCGTGGGACCGACATGGATGCGGAACGGCAGGCCTTGGCCCTGGGCGAGGCGGCCAGGGCGGGAGGGGTTCCGGTGCCGTCCGTGCGGCGGACGGTGACGGGCGAGGTGATCGCGTCGGCCGGTGGGCTGTCGGTGTCCGTGACGGAGTACGTCGCGGGGGCTGAGACGGCCGAGGGCGGGCTGTCCGGCGGCCGGTGGGATGCGGTCGGTGAGGCCGTCGGCCGACTGCACCGGGCCCTGGCCCGCCACCCCGTCGGCCCGTCGCGCCCTGTGGCGGCCCGCGAGGTGTGCGACGTCGCGCGGGCCGGACGGCGGCTGGACGAACTACTCGCCCAGTGGGCCGCCACGCCTCCACCGGAAGGGTTCGCCACCTGGGCGCACCGCACCGCGAAACAGCGGCTTGCCGCCCTTCCCGAGGTGGCGGCCCGCCTGGAGAAGCTGCCAGCCACGCTGACGGCGCAGATCGTGCACGGGGACCTCGCCTCGCCCAACCTGTTGCTGCGCGGCGAGACGGTCGCCGCAGTGATCGACTTCCGGCCCCCGGGGCATCGCAGCGCCGCGTGGGAGCTCGGCCGGATCGTGCTGGACCCGCGCACCGTGCTGGCCCGCCCGGACGAATGGATCCGGGGCCTGGCCCGCGCCGTTGGCGCCTACCGTGCGGCGAACCCGGAGCTTGCGGCCGAGGACCTCCTTGCCGTGCCGCGCGTCGCCGCTGGGTACCTGGCCTGCTCGGTCTATCCCCTGTCCGAGCCGCTGGACGACCCTGCCTCGGTCACCCCGGCCCTGGAGGCGTACGGGCGCGCCCGGCACGAGGCCGCGGGCGTGCTGTGGGAGCGCCTGGAGGAAGCCGAGGAGGTGCTCCGTGACGTCCTGCGGTGAGCCCCCCGCCACACCCGCTCCCTCCGGCGACTCGCTGTGGCGGCACCGGGACTTCCGCCGGTATCTGACCGGCCAGGCCGCGAGCATGACCGGCAGCTCGATCACCCAGATGGCGCTGCCGGTCCTGGCCGTGCTCCACCTGGGCGCCACGACCGCCCAGGTCGCGTGGCTGGCATTCCTCGGGCAGCTCCCGCCCGCGCTGCTCGCCCTGCACGCCGGGGCGCTCGCCGACCGGTACTCCAAGCGCCGCCAGATGATCACCGGTGACCTGGTCAGCGCCGCCGTGCTCACCACGGTGCCGGTGGCGGCCGCGCTGGGCACGCTGACCCTGACGCAGCTCATGATCGTCGCCGTGGTCCAGGGAGCGGCGAGCGTGCTGCACGACGCGGCGGCCATCAGCCTCCTGCCCAGCCTCGTCGACCGGTCCTTGATCCAGCGGAGCAACAGCCGCGTGGGGGCGCTGTTCGCGATCGCCGCGACCGCCGGAAGCCACCTCGGCGCCGCGCTGACCGCGGTACTCGGCCCCGCCCGGGCCCTGCTCGGCGACGTCGTCTCCTTCCTGATCAGCGCCGGATGCACCGCCCGCATCCAGGCCCGAGAACCCGCCCCGCATCGCCCGGAGGCCCGCCGGTTGCGAGAGGAGATCGGCGAGGGCCTGCGGTACGTGCACAGCGATGAGCGGCTACGGACCCTGACGCTGGTCAACGCCACCACCTCCTTCGCGCTCGGCCTGCTCAACACCCTGTGGGCCCTGTACCTCCTTGTTCCCGCTTAACGACAGTGTTGCTTTCTGTCTGCCACCCCACCTGAACTGCTTGATCGATTACGACTCGCTGGCTGAACTGCACTCCTACATCGCCCTCGACCGGGCAGCGGCGACGTTCGGATCGTCGTGGCGTCCGCCGGCCCGCTGGGGAGAGCCCCTGTTCGTGACGGAGGCCGACGAGCGCGGCGGACGCATTAACGGGGTCCGTGTGCGGTGGAGCTCACTCAGCCCTGACGAGCGGCGGCGTCTGGTCGCCCCGGAGGGAGGCTCGATGCTGCTGTCGGTGTGGGGCCAAGGACGCCCGTTCACCGGATGGTCCACGGTCTTCGCCAGGACCTCCGACCGCATCCGCGAGCGATACGAGCCGCGCTTCCCGCATGTCAGCCCACACCGGTTGCGTCACACCATGGCCATGGCGACCATGGCGCGACTGATGCGCGGCTGGTACGAGCAGGCCGCTCGGCAGGTCCGCGACACCGATGACGATGCCGCCCTGGCGCACTACCTGCGGACGCAGGAGCCGCTGCTGATTCTGCGCGATCTACTCGGACATACCAGCTCGCTGACCACGGAATCCTACCTGCACCGCCTGGACGTACTGCGCCTGTTCACTTCCCTGTACCGGCAGGTCGGCAAGGAGTACGGGCTGCTGGACAAGGACGTCGAGCTGGAGCTCGGGACCGAGTTCGACGACGAGCCGGCGGTGCTCTGATGCCGGCCATCGTCACCCTGGACCCGCTGGGTGTGCACTGCATCTTCAGCGACGGGTCGGCGTATCGCCGTCGCCTGCGCGTGCTGCGGCCAGTGGAGCTCCCGGAGCTGTCGCGCACCCTGCTGGAGGGTGCTACGGATCTTGTACATCCGCACGGGCAGGTCGACAGCGCGGGCGGCTTCGACCTGTACCTCACGGCCGTCCGCGGCTTCACCGACTGGCTGGTCGCGTTCGGGTTCTCCGGCGGGGCTTGCGACCTGACGCGCGCGCTCCTCGCCCGGTACTGGCGGCAGGGGGTGCGGTCCTCCCAGGAGAGCGCGCTGCGGGCGATGTTGCGCTGCGCGGATGACCAGGATCAGATTCTGGCGCCGGATGTGCGCGCGTTCGTCGATGGCCGGCTGTTCAACACGGGCGAGCGGTACGGCTCACACCAGCCGTACAGCGAGGCCGAATGGGCTCGGCTCATCCGTACCTGCCGGGCCGAGGTCGAGGGCGCCTATCGCGCGTTCTGCGCGGCCCGTGAGCAGGCGTCGTCGGCTGAGGGGCCAGGGGCTTCGCTGCGTGAGCGCACTGCCCATCACTGGCTGGTGGTTCACAACGGGCCCGACCCGCTGGTCAGCGAGATGGCAGAGCGCGGCTCGTTCCCCTTCCGGCAGAGATACGGCGCCGGACTTCGCGCGGTGCTGGATCCGCTGATCCCGACCCTGGATGTGATCATCGCCTATCAGCTGCTGTTCGGCGCCTACACCGGCATCGTGCCGGACGGGATCACGGACCTGGGACTTACCGACATCGAGTGGGCGGGTGACGAGAAGATCCTCCTCAGCTACGTCAAGGGCCGCACGGCGGCGGAGAGCGTTGCTCTGTCACGTCAGGCCACTCGCCTTCTGGAACAGTGGCTCGATCACTCCGCGGTGGCCCGCCGATTCGCGCCCGAGGGGTTGCGCCCCGAGCTCTGGGTGCGTTTCACGCCGAGCGGCACGTGGGCGGGAGAGCGATGGCTGGCCAAGCCGGCCACCCGCCTGTCCGTCGTCCGCTGGGTTGAGCGCCGCCAAGCCGTCGACGAGGACGGGCACCCCACGCAGATGACTGGTGACGACGGTCTCCCCCTGGCCCTTCACCGGCACCTCATCCGCACGACCCACGACGCGCTGAAAGACCGATCACACTGGCGCGGCAGCCGCCGGACCACGCTCGATCCGAATCGGTCCCCCGGCATCGAGGGGGACCACTACCTGACGAACACGACGCCGGCTCAGCGCGAGGCGGCGGAGGACATCATCGCCCAGGCACAGGAGGACCTGGTGCGCCGGGCGCTGCCGCCTTTGGTGCTGGCCACCGCCGATATGGCCGACCTGGTGGAGAACTATTCCGAGCAGATGAAGCGGCTCGGCCTGGACGACAACGCCTTGGCGCAGCTGCTGTCCGGGGAACGCGACGTGTTCACCGCGGCGTGTGGGGATCAGCTGTCGGGACTTCACGGGCCGACGGGCAAGCCCTGTCCGGCACGCCCGTGGGTGTGCCTGTTGTGCCCGCTGGCCTTGTTCGCTCCCCGCCATCTGCCGAACCTGCTGCGGCTACGGGCGTTCTTCTCCCGCCAGTGGCAGCAGATGACCACCGCCGAGTTCATCCCCGTCTTCGGCCCGTACGCCCACCGTCTCGACGAGATCCTGACTCCCGGCCGGTACTTCTCCGAGCAGGCGCTGCGGGCAGCTGCTGTCGAGGTCACCGGCTCCGATGTGGAGCTTCCACTGCGACCTGAGGAGCACACCGTATGATCACCCTGCCCCGGCCCACGGGCCTCGCGGCTGCCTTTCCGCGTTCTGTCTTTCGGGGTGAAGACGTGTGCGCTGCGGCAGGTCTGCCGGTCCACGGCGCGGGCCCGCGTCCTTGCTTCGATGACGCGGTCTGGGACTTCACCGGTGTCATCGGGCTGCCGCGGTACCTTGCGCGGTACGCACGGATCTTGTCCTTCACCGAGATTCTCAATCCCCAGTGGAGGGAACTCGCAAAAGAGTTCATCTTCGCCCGGCTCGCACCGGACCACCACGCTGTGCGGGAACTTGCCCACGCCTACCGCACACCCGTGCAGATAGCCACGGTGCACGGGCGGCTGACGGTGCTCACCGGCTGGCTCAACTGGCTCACCGAACAGGGCGTCGACCGTCTCGGGGAGGTAACCCAGCAGCACTGCGCCGCCTACCTGGAACTTCGCAAGAAGGTACGGGACAAGCACGGCGTCGTGATCCGCGACAGCAGTCCCGGCTACCGCATGGACGTCGTGGCGGTTATCCAGGAATTGGGCTACTACACCGAATTGTTCTCCACCGGCGGCTACGTGCCGGGCTTCCGTCCATGGGGGCGACGCACGGCGTACGCGGTTGCCGGGATGGTCCGTAGGACGGGCAACACAACGCCGCCGCTGAGCAACGACGTGTTCCAGCCGCTCGTAGCGGCGGCCCTGTACGTGGTGGAGGTGCTGGCGCCGCACGTCGTGGAACTCCAGCAACAGCTGCGGGAGATGACGCCGAACCGGCCGGGCCGCAACAGCGGGCGTCCGAGCTGGAAGGTCGAGGTCGTCCGGGCCATCGACCGCCACATCCGGGAGGGCGACCCGTTCGATGTCGCCCTCGATCACGTCGTGGCCGAGCGGCTGGCGGACGGCTGGGATCCGGACGATCCGCTGCTGCTGGTGAACCTGATCTCTCTCGCCCACGAGACCGGACGGCATGCCTTCCACTACACGTGGCTGCCCACACTGCGCGGCCACCTGGAGAAGGCCGTCAGGGAAGTAGGCCTGTCCAAACGCTGGGGCCGGACGGCCGCCCTGGTCGAACGCGCGGACGGACGGGGCAGTGTCCCCTGGACTTTGCCGATGAGCACCACCGAGGCCCGACTGCAGCTCTCCCGGGCCCGCACAGCCTGCCTCATCGCGCTCGCCGCACTGACCGGAATGCGCAAGAGCGAACTGGCTGAGCTGACCCACGACTGCCGCCTGCCTCCCGAACAGCTCGGCGAGGGCCGCGTCCGCTACCGCCTGAAGGGCAAGGTCATCAAGGGCAGGAGACTGGGTGGTGAACACGATCAGTGGGTGACCATCAAGCAGGCGTACGACACCGCCGGCGTAGCCGCCTCGCTCGCCGATCCGGTGAAGAACGACGGTCACCTGTTCAAGTCGCTCTCTTTCTTCACCCCGTACGAATGGTTCCTGACCTGGGTCAATGGCCCAGACGGCCGTCGCCTTGGGCTGGCTCCGATCCCCGAGGTGCCGGTCAGTCTGCGGATGCTTCGCAGAACCCTGGCGGTGGAAATGGCGCACCGTCCAGGTGGTCTGCTGGCCGCCAAGATCCATCTCAAGCACATCTCGGTGGTCACGACCGAGGGCTACGCGGACCGCCCCGGTGGGGCCCAGTCGGTGCTGATGGCCGAGTTCGGCCAAGAGGAGCGCGAGCATAAGATGCGCGTCGCCCTCGACGCATTCCACGACTACCAGAATGGTATCCGGCCCTCGGGGCCTGGTGCCGGAGATCTCCTGGACTTCTTCGCGTTCGTCGACGAGCAGCTGGATTTCCCTGGGGCGCCGAACGTCAAGCGCAGCGACCAGGAGGTGAGGAATCTCCTCGCCAAGCGAGCCAAGTCCCTGCATCTGGGGCCGGCGAACTACTGCTGGTTCCTCGATCCGTCCAAGGCGCTGTGCCTCAAGCTCGCAGGGGCCCGCGCCCGCGGGGCGAAAGAGCCTTTGATCGGCATGTGCGATTCCGCGCGGTGCCCCCAGGCCACCCACCATGCCGGGCACCGCCCGGTATGGGCGGCCAGCGCCGAGAGCAAGAAGGTCTTCATCGCCACCATCGGACGCGCACAGCGGACGGAGAAGGCCCGGCTGAGGGCGGAACTCGCCCGCGATGAACGGGTGCTGGCCGAGATCGACGCCCACTGCGGAACGGGGGCCTGACATGGCCCGCATCAGCGACGAGACCCGGCGGAGCAACGAGAGGGCCATTCGGCAGGTCATGGAACGGCTGCTTGCCGGTGACGTTCCCCCGGGCGGCAAGTGCGACATCAAGACCCTCGCGACCCAGGCCGGGGTCGCCCGCACCGGCTTCTATCCCAAGAGGAACCGCGACGGCTCGCCGCGGCCCGGTCCGTACCAGCACCTGGCCGAGGAGTTCGAGCGCCGCCTGGCCGCACTGCGCGAGGCCGGCGCCATGACCGACCCACGAGCCGCCCAGGTCGAAAGCCTCAAGAGTCAGGTAGCCGGGTTGAAGGACCGGCTCGCCGAGCGGCAGGGGCAACTCGCCGAGCTCGGTGAGTTCAAGCAGCGAGCGCTGTCCCAAATCGCCGCGCAGCAGATGGAGATTCAACGGCTTCGGGAGGCCCTGGCCGCACCGTCGAATCTGCGGGCACTTCCCCGGGCTCAGAGAGGATCTGCCCCCTACGGGTCATGTAGCTGAACTCCGGGCCATATGCGCGGATCCCGGTCATCGCGATGGGCCATATGCCCGGTGTGCCGGGGCTGCGGTCTGGGCAGGACACCGCTCTCAGTCAGGACTCGGTGCAGGTCCGCAGTGGCCGGTGCACCCTCGGTCGTGCCGTCGGCATGGCGGTAGAGCCGGCAGGACAGGCCCGGTTGGAGTCCCTGCGCTTCGAACGGGTCGGCTCCGTCCAGCAGGAGGGTGGGCGAGCCCGACATCCCCAGCCTGACGGCCTCGTCCGCGTCATGGACCTCGACCCATTCCACCGGCACGGCCCGGCCCTGGAGAGCTTCGGTGATGCGCTCGCGGATGAGCGGGGCGTTCGGGCAGCCGGGCACGGTCAGCACCGTAAGGCGCGACGTCTCAGTCTCGGAGTGGTTCATGGCGGACCCCTTCCTGGCGAGGTTCTTCCTGGTGTGTGGACGGTAGACCTTCCCGTGCGCTGGAAGGTCAAGGGCTAGCCTGGAGGGATGCGCATCGGTGACCTTGCTGCCGTCAGCGGGGTGACGGCGAAGACCCTCCGGTTCTACGAGCAGGCCGGGCTGCTGCCAGCCCCGCCCCGTACCGCGGGCGGCTATCGCGACTATCCGCAGCAGACGGTGCAGCGGCTGGCGTTCATCCGTGACGCCCAGGGCGCGGGGCTGAGCCTGGCCGAGATCCGCTCCGTGCTCGCTCTGCGTGATGCCGGCGCCTCTCCCTGCGCCCATGTCACGGCGCTGGTCGAGGCGCATCTTCAGGACATCGACCGGCGCCTGGCCAAGCTGCGCGCCACCAGGGCGGTGTTGCGGGGGCTTGCTGAGCGGGCCGCCGCGACCGATCCGGCCGACTGCACCGACGTCGAGGTGTGCCGCATCCTCACCGGGGCGGGCAGCGCGGTTGGTGAGCGTCCTCACTGAACCGGCGGGCCGGGCCCGCCTAGCGTGAGGGCTCCCGGGACATACCGGTCCCGTTCAGGTAGAGGAGCAGGCCATGCTGCGTGCGGTGTGGAACGGAACGGTGATCGCGGAGGCTCCGCGCACGGTGATCGTCGAGGGCAACCACTACTTCCCGCCCGAGTCGCTTCACCGGCAGTACCTCACGCCGAGCAGGACCAGGTCGCTCTGCTTCTGGAAGGGAGTAGCCCGCTACTACAGCCTCGAGGTCGACGGGCTGACGAATCCGGATGCCGCCTGGTACTACCCCAAGCCCAGCCCTCTGGCCCGGAAGATCAAGGACCATGTGGCGTTCTGGCAGGGCATACGGGTCGAGGGCACGCCGGAGGCGTCGGCAGACGGCAAGCAGTGACCGAGGCGGGTCAGCGGCGGGTCAGGTGCCGGAGGGCGACGACGGCCTGAAGGGCGGCGGCCGGACGCAGCAGGACGGGTCGGGGCCGCTCGGGCATGACGCCGCGGCGCAGGGCGAAGCCGGTGACGGTGACGACAGGCAGCGCCCAGGCGGCGATGGCCGCCACCCGTACGGCGGGGTTGGGCTCGTGACGCAGGGTGAGCCACGTCCAGAACGCGGCGTCGGCGAAGGTGTCGGCGTAGTCGCCGAAGGGAGAGGACGTGTCCTGATGACGGGCAAGCCGCCCGTCGGCGAGATCGAGGCCGACCGCCAGGACGCCGGAGGCGCGGCCGGTACCGCCGGGCAGGGCGGGGAGGTTGGCGCGCAGCAGCGTCAGGACGTCTGCGGCGGTCAGGCGGGTGCGATGCTCCAGCAGCCCCAGGTGCGAGGCGGCGAGGACCCAGCTGGCGGCCACCCAGCGCCGCCCGGGCCGCCTGCCCCGCGCCAGCCGGTACAGGACGCCGTGCAGGGCGGTGAGCTCGGCCAACGCTCGGGGGCGGCGGGCGGCCTGAAGCAGCGACCGGTGCGCGGCCTGGCCGAGGAAACTCACGACGGCGGCCGGAGAGAGATTGTCTGCGCGCAGACCGGCCAGCAGCGCGTTCGTCGCGGCACGACTACCGGCCATCTCGGAAACAGGCTCCACGTTCCTTGGTCCTCCACCACTCGGGGGTGGCGATCAGGGTAGGGGCCGACGCGCCGGGAGGAAGGTGAGCGCGCTCACTGATCGGCGTACATGCCCGGCCTAGCGTCGTAGGTGAGACGGGGACAGACACGCGTGGAGAGGTCGGGCAATGGCGTGGATCGGTGCTCTGGGAGCGGTGAGCGCAGCGGGCGTAGGCGCGGCGGCCGGGTATCTGGGGCTGGTGACCGGGGCACTGCCTCTGGATGTGGGAGTCGGGCGGCGCACACGGCCGCTGGGGCCGCAAACCGTCGACATCGCGGCGCCGCGTGAGGTGGTGTTCGACGTCATCGCCCAGCCGTATCTGGGCCGGGCCACCCGAGCGATGCGCGAGAAGGTCACGGTGCTGGAACAGGGCAGCGACATGGTGCTCGCCGCCCATCGCACCCCGGTCGCGGGCGGGCGGCTGACGGCGACGACGGTGGAGACGGTGCGGTTCACCCGCCCAGAAAGGGTCGACTTCCGCCTGGTGCGCGGGCCCATCCCGGCGGTCACCGAATCCTTCGCCCTCACCGAGCACAAGTCCGGTACGCGGCTGGTCTACGAGGGCGAGCTCGCCACGGATCTCTGGAGGGCCGGACAGTGGTGGGGCGGCCTGGTCGCCCCCCGGTGGGAAGCGACCGTCGCGGCCTCCCTGGGCGCGGTCCGGCACGAGGCAGAGCGGCGCTCGACTCTGAGGTGAGCGGCTCGCCGGTACCGCACGGCGAGCCGACGGACGCGGTGGAGTGCGGGCGGCGTGTCTGTTCGCACGGAGAGGGAAGGCGGCGATGAGACATGGTGGCGCGGCCGAGCGGGCTGGCCCGGCGGGCCGGGACGCAGCATGAGTTGAGGCCGGCGCCGGGCGGCGCGCCAGCGCCTGAGGGGCTGGCCCCCTCCCGCGGTGCCCGGGGTCCGGTGCGGGTGCGTGATCAAGTGGGCGACTGGCTGACCAGGGCTCTCACGCGGGCGGTGTTCTGCTGGCTGCCTCCTCCTCACCGTTGACCGGCCGGGCGCGGGGTCGGCCGCCCCGCTGTCGTGCGTCCGTGCCCCTGGGCGTCAGTCGCCATGGCCGAGGTCGGCCAGGGCGTCTCCCACGGCGCGGTGGAAGGTGGGGTAGGCGAACATCATGTGGCGCAGCCGCTCGACGGGAATCTCGTTCTGCACGGCGAGGGCCAGGCCGTAGAGGACTTCGCCGCCCGCCGGGCCGGCGGAGGTGGCCCCGGCCAGGACGCCGCGGCCGGTGTCCTCGACGAGTTTGACCAGGCCCTGGTTGCCGGCCTTGTGGATCCAGCCGCGTGCCGAGGACGGCACCCGCGCGGTGCCCGTCCGTACGCGCAGGCCCTGCGCGCGGGCGGCGTGCTCGGTCAGGCCCACGGAGCCGACCTCGGGGTCGGTGAAGGTGACGCGGGGCAGGGCCTGGTATTCGGCGTCCGGTCCGGGCCGGCCGAGGATGTCACGGACGGCGACCTCGGCCTGGTACATCGCCACATGGGTGAACAGTCCTCGGCCGGTGACGTCGCCGACTCCCCACACGCCCTGTGCGGCCCGCATCTGCCCGTCTACGGCCAGCGCGCGGGCGCGGGGGTCGAGGCCGATGGTTTCCAGGCCGAGCCCGGCCAGCTGGGGTCGGCGTCCGGTGGCCACCAGCAGGTGCTGCCCGGCGATCTCCTGCCCGCTGTCCAGGGTGAGCCGGAAGGCGTGATCCACGTGCCGTACTCCGGCAGCGCGTGCCCCGGTACGTACGGTGACGCCTTCCTCAGCCAGCACCTCGGCCAGCAGCGCGCCGGCTTCGGGTTCTTCCGCGGGCAGCAGCCGCTCCAACGGCTCCACGACGGTCACCGCGGTGCCGAAGCGGGCGAACGCCTGGGCCAGCTCCACGCCGATCGCGCCGCCGCCGAGCACGAGCAGCGAGGCCGGCGGCTCCTTGACCGAGACCGCCTGCCGGTTCGTCCAATACGGCACGTCCTGCAGCCCGGGGACGGGCGGGATCTGCGGGCGGCTGCCGGTGGCCAGCACCACCGCGCGCCGGACGGCGAACATCTCGCCCTCGGCCTCCACACGGCCCGGTCCGGCCAGCCGTGCACGGCCGCGGACGAAACGCCCGCCCTTGCGGGTGAACCGGTCGACCGCCACCTGGTCGTTCCAGTCGTCGGTGGCCTCGTCCCGGATCCGGGCAGCGACCGGCGCGAAGTCCGCGACCACCTGGGAGTCTCCGGCCATGCCGGGCACCCGCCGCGCCTCGGCGAGCAGGTTGCCAGCGCGGATCATCATCTTGCTCGGGATACACGCCCAGTACGGGCACTCCCCGCCGACCAGTTCCGCCTCCACCCCGACCACGTCCAGCCCCTCCTCGGCCAGCCGCTCAGCGACATGCTCACCGCCGACGCCCATGCCGATCACCACCACATCGACTTCCTGCACCCGCACCATGAGAGCCTCCCTGGCCTACCGTGTTCGAGGGTCTTGGTCATTGCGTATCCGGCGTATCCGGGACGGCGGAAGGCGCCGGTGCCGCCGCGTCGCCGGTGGCACCCGCGTGGCGGGTACGCCGCCCGGCTCGGCCGGTCCGCGAGGTGCCCCACACCAGCGTGCCGGTGAGCATCAGCAGGGTGAGCGGGTAGAAGACCGGGCGCAGCGGGATCAGGACCGGCAGGAGTGCGGCGGCGGTGCTCGCGCCCAGCACGAGTAGGAACGTGGGCACGCAGCAGGCGAATCCGAGCAGGAGCGCCGGGAGCGCGCCCAGCAGCCGGGCGTAGCGGGTGCGGCGGCAGGAGGCGGCCTGCCGGGCGGCGTGGGCGGCGACGGCGATGTTGCAGCCGACCAGCGCCGCCACGACGGCGCCGAGCAGCAGGTTCACCGGGCTGAGGAGGATGGTGAGGTAGCTGCTGGGGTGCCAGGCCAGGACCGGCTCGAACAGATACGGCGCGCGGACCTGAAGCAGCTGTCCGGGAGCAGTCTGGAACACGGGTGCGCCGGTGAAGCGGCCGGAGGCCGAAACGGCGAGGTCCCCGATGGAGAACAGGTACACCAGCAGGGTGAGGCTCGCGGCGATCAGCCCGGTCCTGCGGTGGCGGCGCACAGCGAGGGCGGCACGCACCCGACCGGGCGTGGTCCTGATCGCGACGACGGTGGCGTCCCAGGCGTCGCCCATCCCGGCGAGCAAGGTGAGCAGCCTGCTCATGTCCGCACCTGGCCGCCCGGGTAGAACGCGTACCAGGCGAACCACATCGAGTCGAGGAAGTCCGCCGGCTCCCACCCTTCCGATGTCTGCTGGACGACGCGGGCGGTGCCGAGCCGGTCGTCCCAGCGGGCCTCCACCCGCGTGCCGCCTACCTCGGCGCGTACGGTCCGGTGCGTGCGGACGAGGTCCTTGTCGATGGCGAGGCGCTCCTTGCCGACCCGGACGCCGATGACGACGTCCTTGTCGGCGAGCCGGTCGCTGGTGGCGAGGACGGGGAAGATCGGCCAGCCCTTGGCGTAGTAGCCGCCCCGGTCCGGATAGGAGTCGTAGGAGCCGTACGGGTCGCTGCCGTACGAGCGCAGCAACCCGGTGTCGGTGGACAGCACCTCTGTGTCGGGGTGCGCGGTCCGCCACTGCTTCCACGTGGTCCACACCAGCGGCACGGTGTCCAGCTTCGTGCCCTTGAGCGGGCCGCTGACCGCGGTGCCGATCAGCTGGGGCCACTCGGAGCCGGTCTGCCGGTCGTACATCAGCAGGTTGGAGTTGACGAGCTTGCCCGTGGTGCCGAACGTCAGGTCCTGGACGCCGGGCGGGGCGGAGAAACCGATGACCGTGCCGGTCAGCGGGCAGTACGTGACCGCGAGCGGCCGGCCGCCGACGGTGTCGTTGACGATCTCGTGCCACACCAGCACCAGCTGCGGATAGGCCCGCACCTCACCTTGGTACTCCAGGCCGAAGACCGGATCGTCGTCGTCGAGGAAGCCGGCCTTGCTCGCAGGGACGAAGCGGGGCTTGTCGATGGAGGGGATGCCGTCCTTGCCTGGCCCGCCGGACACGGCGGCGCCGGCGAGCGCCTCCAGCGACGGGTCCTGGCCCGGCTGCACGGCCGTCACCGGGGCGGAGGGCCCATCTGAGGCCAGCTTCCCGCCGAGGATCGCCCCACCCGCGAGCACGAGGCTGACGGCGCAAACCACGGCCCCGCCCTTGAGAACCTGCCGCCGCGACGGGCGAGAAGGCATCCGATCGTTCTGGCCGGTCACCTGGCACCTCCCGAACCCCCTGGGATCCGTACTGCCGATCGTGCCCTGTGCCGGGAGGCGCTTCGGTGAGCGCGCTTACAGTTCTCGCCCTCCTTGGCGGCCTACGGTCGGATCATGGTGCTGCGGATCGTGCTCGGGACGGTATATACGGCGATGGCGATCGGCCAGCTCGCCTCCTTCGGGCACATGCCCGGGATTCTGGCCGCGTACGGGCTGGTGGACGGCGCCGGGGCGACCGCGCTGGCCGCCGCGCTGATCGCGGGCGAGCTGGTGGCCGGCGTCTGGTTCCTGGCCCGCCCGCGGTCGAGGGCCCTGGCACCGGTGTGGGTGTACACGGGTGTATCGGTGGTGTGGACCATGCTGGCCGTGCAGGCGTACGCGCGGGGCCTGACGGTGGACAACTGCGGCTGCTTCGGCATCTACCTCACGCAGCGCCTGAGCTGGTTCGTTCTCGTCCAGGACGCCCTGACGCTGCTGTACGCGGGCATCCTGATCCGCTCCGCCCGCCGAGCGCCCGCGCCGTCGCCCGCTGACCGGGAGGAGGCGAGCCGCGATGTCCGCATCCCGTGAACGGTCCGGCCTCGGCGGCCTCGCGGCGGTCGTAGGTGCCGGGCTGCTGATGGTGGTGTGCTGCGCGGGCCCGCTGCTCGTGGCCGGCGGAGCACTCGGCGCCGTCGGAGGGGCGCTGGCCAACCCATGGCTGATCACCGTCGGTGCGGTCGTGCTGCTCGCCGGCACCGGCTACGCCCTGCGCTGTCGAGCGCGTCGCCGCCGCGGCGCCGGGCCGGAGGACTGCTGCACGACCGTCCCAGCCAAGCCCCAGCCACACGAAGAAGCCGATCCGGGCGGCGACGTCCGCTGAACGCAAGCCCCCATGGAAGAGGAGTTCTGCGATGACCCAGGCGCCAGCGCCGAGGCGCAAGGCGGACCGGGACGAGGTGTTCGTGGAGTTCACCAAGTCCATCTGCCCCCTGTGCAAGACACCCATCGACGCGCAGGTCAACATCCGCGCGGACAAGGTGTACCTGCGCAAACGCTGCCGCGATCACGGCGAGTTCGAGGCACTGGTGTACGGGGACGCGGAGGAGTACCTGTCCTCGGCGCGGTTCAACAAGCCCGGCACGATCCCCCTGACGTTCCAGACCGAGGTGAAGGACGGCTGCCCGCTCGACTGCGGGCTGTGTCCGGAGCACAAGCAGCACGCCTGCCTGGGCATCATCGAGGTCAACACCGGCTGCAACCTGGACTGCCCGATCTGCTTCGCCGACTCCGGCCACCAGAGCGACGGCTACTCCATCACCCACGAGCAGTGCGAGCGGATGCTCGACGCCTTCGTCGCCTCCGAGGGCGAGGCGGAGGTGGTGATGTTCTCCGGCGGCGAGCCCACCATCCACAAGCACATCCTCGACTTCATCGACCTCGCCCAGGACCGCCCCATCAAGAACGTCAACCTCAACACCAACGGCATCCGCCTGGCCACCGACAGGAACTTCGTCGCCGAGCTTGGCAAACGCAACCAGATTCCGAGCCGGTCGGTAAACGTCTACCTCCAGTTCGACGGCTTCGACGAGCGCACCCATCTGGAGATCCGCGGCCGGGACCTGCGCACGTTCAAGCAGCGGGCCTTGGGCAACTGCGCCGAGGCCGGGCTGACCGTCACCCTCGTCGCGGCCGTCGAGCGCGGCCTGAACGAGCACGAGCTCGGGGCGATCATCGAGTACGGCATCGACCACCCCGCCGTACGCTCCGTGGCGTTCCAGCCGGTCACCCACTCTGGACGGCACGTGGAGTTCGACCCGCTGAACCGGCTCACCAACCCCGACGTCATCCGGCTCATCAGCGCCCAGCGGCCCGACTGGTTCGCCAAGGGCGACTTCTTCCCCGTCCCCTGCTGCTTCCCCACCTGCCGCTCCATCACCTACCTGCTGGTGGACGGCGAACCGGGAAACCGCACCGTCGTGCCCATCCCGCGGCTGCTGAACGTCGAGGACTACCTCGACTACGTCACCAACCGCGTCATGCCCGACACCGGCATCCGCGAGGCCCTGGAAAAGCTCTGGTCCGCCTCCGCGTTCATGGGGACCGAGACGACCCAGGAGAAGCTGCGGGCCACCGCCGAGGCCCTGGACTGCGCGGACGCCTGCGGCATCGACCTGCCCGAAGCGGTCAAACAGCTGAACGACAAGGCGTTCATGATCGTCGTGCAGGACTTCCAGGACCCCTACACCCTCAACGTCAAACAGCTGATGAAGTGCTGCGTCGAGGAGATCACCCCCGACGGGCGACTCATCCCGTTCTGCGCCTACAACTCCGTCGGCTACCGAGAACAGGTCCGCGAGCAGATGTCCGGCGTCCCCGTCGCCCCGGTCGCACCGAACGCACTGCCCCTCGCCGGCCGGCTGACGACGACCCCGTACGGCTCGAAGACCACCCGCACCGGGAGCGAGGAGCGCCGGCCGTGAACCACGAGGAGATCAAGTCCTGCTGCGCGGACGCCTACTCCAAGGACATCGTCGCGCTGCTGCTCGGGGACTCCTACCACCCCGGCGGCACCGCCCTGACCCGCCGCCTCGCCGACCGGCTCGCGCTCACCCCCGGCGGGCGGGTCCTCGACGTCGCCTCGGGCCGCGGCACCACCGCGCTCCTGCTCGCCGACGTCTACGGGGTGCGGGCGGACGGCGTCGACTACGCGCCCGCCAACACCGCCCTCGCCCAGGGAGCCGCCCAGGCCGCAGGGCTGGCCGACCGGGCCGTCTTCACCATCGGCGACGCCGAGCACCTGCCCTACGACAATGAGGTTTTCGACGCCGTGGTGTCGGAGTGCGCGCTGTGCACCTTCCCCGACAAACCCAGGGCCGCAGCCGAGGTCGCCCGCGTCCTGAAACCCGGCGGACGCCTCGGCATCACCGACGTCACCGCCGACACCGACCGCCTCCCGCCCGAGCTGCGGGGTTTGACCGCCCGCATCGCCTGCATCGCCGACGCCCGCCCGCTCGACGACTACGCCGAGCTCCTCGCCGCTGCCGGGCTGCGCACCCTCACCACGGAACGCCACGACGAGGCGATGATCCGCATGATCGACCAGGTCCAGGCACGCCTGGACCTGCTGCACATCACCGCCCCAGCCCGGCTCGCCGACGCCGGCGTCGACCTGACCGCGGCCCCGGCCGTCCTGGACGCGGCCCGCGCCGCCGTCACCGACGGTGTACTCGGCTACGCCCTGCTGACCGCCGTGAAGGCATCCCCCTGACGGCCCCGGCGATCTACCGCCGGGTACGTAAGCGCCCTCACATACCCGCACGGGCACTGCGCCCTAGCGTCAGCGGCGAGAGCGGAAGGACAACCGCAAAGGAGGACGATCACCATGGCCACCACTGTGCACGCATCCCCGAAGACCGCCGCGATCCCGCTGTACGCGGTGTGGGGCGCTGTGGCCGGACTGGTCGGCGGTATCGGGATGGGCATCTGGATGTCGGTGTCCCGGCCGATGATGGACACCGCCATGATCACCATGGTCGCGGGGCTCCTCGGCTCCACGAACGCCTTCGTCGGCTGGCTGATCCACCTCGGGATCGCCACCTTCGCCGGCATCACCTTCGGCGTGGTCCTCGGACAGCTCGCCCAGCGCATCGCCCCCGCCGTCATCCTCGGCCTCGCCTACGGCGCCGTGTGGTGGACCCTAGGCGCCCTGTGGATCATGCCGGCCAACATGGGAATGCCCGTCTTCGAATGGAACGACGTCACCGCCTCCAGCCTCGGCGCCCACCTCGTCTTCGGGCTCCTCGCCGGAGCGACGTTCGCCGGCATCGCGCAGGCGATGGGCAAGGACACGGCCCGATGAACCGTGAGGCTCCCTCGTCTACCTCCGACCCCATAGCCCCATCGCCGGGCGCGGCACTGCGCCGCATAGCCGTCGAGAGCGGTGCGGTGCCCTACTGTCTGGCCAGCAGCGCCGAGGCGCTGGCCAGCCCGGCATGGGGCACCGCACCACCACCGTGGGCCCCGGGACGACGCGAGGAAACGCACCACATGAACCACGCCACATCGGACGACGACACCGAGCGGACCTGGTGCCTGGCCGAGGTCGACATCTTCTGCGACCTCTCCGAGCAGGAGATGGAAGCCATCGCCGCCGCGGCACCAATGAAGACCTACCACGCCGGCGAGATCCTCTACTCGCCCACCCAGCCCTCCGAAGTCCTGTTCATCCTGAAAAAGGGCCGGGTCCGTATCTTCCGGGTCTCCGTCGACGGCCGCGCACTCACCACCGCGATCATCTCCCCAGGCACCATCTTCGGCGAGATGGTGCTGCTCGGACAGCACATGTACGACAACTACGCCGAAGCCCTTGACGACACCGTCGTCTGCGTCATGAGCCGCGCCGACGTACACACATTCCTCTTGTCGGACGCCCGGATCGCCGCCCGGATCACCGCGATCCTCGGCCGCCGGCTGGCCGACCTCGAACAGCGGCTGTCCGACAGCGTCTTCAAGACCGTCGCCCAGCGCGTGGCGACCACCCTGGTCACCTTGAGCACCGCCCAGCCGCCGAGCAGTCCGCTGCTCCCCGGCGGACGCCACCCGCAAATCGCCCTCACCCACGAACAACTCGCCGCGCTCGCCGGCACCTCCCGCGAGACCTGCACCAAAGTGCTACGCGAACTGGCCGACCACGGACTGCTCCGGCTCGCCCGCGGCCGTATCACCGTGCTCGACCGCGAGCGGCTCCAGGACGCAGCAGGCTAACCCCTGTAAGCGTCACCGAACCGTAAGGCCACCAGCACCCCACGACCGGAGGAAGCGATCTACGCTCCCCTCCGGTCCCCGACACACAGGAGTCGTCCATGCGTCCCCGCACCCTCATTCCAGCCACCGTCGCCGCCGCGCTGCTCGCTCTCACCGGGTGCGGCGCGAACGGCGGCTCGGATTCCGCCGGTGACGCGGGGGCGGTGTCCCCGTCGACGGCGTCGTCCCCCGCCCAGCCTCCCGCCGGCTCGGACGCAAGCGGCACCGGGGCGGGTGGGGCCAAGGTGCCCGCGGCACTGGACTTCACCGCCACCACGGTGGACGGCAAGCCCTTCGACGCGAAGACGCTCGCGGGAAAGCCGACCGTCCTGTGGTTCTGGGCACCGTGGTGCCCCAAGTGCAAGGCACAGGCCGCCGAGACCGCCAAGGTCGCCGCCGACGAGCAAGGCAAGGCGAACGTCGTCGGCGTCGCCGGCCTCGACACGAACGCCGCGATGAAGGACTTCGTCTCCGACACCGGCACCGACTCCTTCCCACACCTGTCCGATGAGAAGGGCGAGGTGTGGAAGCGGTTCAAGGTCACCGAGCAGAGCCGCTACGTCATCCTCGACAAGGACGGCACCACCGTCTACGAGGGCGTCCTGCCCGCAGGCAAGGGACTGGCCGACAAGGTCGCCGGACTCACCGGCTGAACCGACATGTCCGACCTGCCTCTCGCCCTCGCCCTCACCGCTGGCATGCTGGCCGCCGTCAACCCCTGCGGCTTCGCCCTGCTCCCCGCCTACCTCTCCCTCCTCGTCCTCGGCGACGACACGCCCACGCGGGCCGTCGCCGTGGGCCGGGCCCTGACCGCCACGGCCGCCATGACCGTCGGATTCGCCGCCCTGTTCGGCATATTCGGCCTCGTGATCCAGCCCGTCGCCGGACAGGTCCAAGAGCACCTGCCCTGGTTCACCATCGCCTTCGGACTGCTCATGGCCGTCGCCGGTGGCTGGCTGCTGGCCGGACGCCAACTCCCCGCCCTGACACCCAAGGTCCGCCGGGCCCCGACCGTCACCCGCTCCGTCCCCTCGATGGCACTGTTCGGCATGGCCTACGCCACCGCCTCACTGGGCTGCACTATCGCCCCCTTCCTCGCCATCGTCGTCTCCGCCTTCCGCGGCGGCTCCACCACCCACGGCATCCTTCTGTTCACCGCCTACGCCGCCGGCATGGGCCTGATCGTCGGCGCCGCCTCCCTCACCGTCGCCCTCACCCGCACCACGGCGGTGACCCGCCTTCGCCGGGCGGGTGCCCTCGCACCCCGCCTCGGCGGCGGGCTCCTCCTCGTCGTCGGCGCGTACGTCGCCTACTACGGCTGGTACGAGATCCGCACCCAGCGTGATCCCGCCACTACCGACCCCGTGATCGACGCCGCCGGGGCCGTGCAGCGCGCCCTCGCGGGCGCCGTGGACGCCGCCGGTCCCGCACTCATCGCCGCGCTGCTGGCCGCGCTCCTGCTCACGGCCTGGGCGGTCCGCCGCCGGCGAGCACACAAGCCCGCCCCTGCCGATCACGGCACGACACGCGGCTCAGGACCGGAACACAGCCGTTGAGGGCTGGGGTAGGCAGTTCTACGCGGCCACGGAAGGCGCACCTGCCGGCCGTGGAACCCAGTCACGGGTGACAGCCCTACACAGAGCACCGAGCCCGGCGTCACGCTGCGAGGGCGCGTGCGGTCAGTCCGATTCCGACCAGGACGACGAGGCAGGAGGTGGCCGTCGGTCCGACCCATGCGGCGGTGTCGACGAGCCGGCGAGCGCGGGGGTGGCTGTCACCGAGGGTCCTGATGCGGTCCTTGACGTGGAGGAGGAGGAGCCCGGCGAGGGTGAGGGTGGCGGCCATGCCCAGTCCGTAGGCGAGGACGAGGAGGACGCCGAAGGCGGTGCGGCCGAGGGCGACGGCTCCGAGGAGGACGACAAGAGCGGAGGGACTGGGCACGAGTCCGCCGGCGATGCCCATGCCGATCAAACCTCTCCTCGCCCCCGGGCTGCGGGCTTGGGTGCGGCCGGATGAGGCGTGATGGTGTGGATCACCCTGGACCGATGCCGGTGCCGGTGCGGTCAGGGTGCGAGTGCGGGTGTTGCCTGAGGCCGCTTCGGGGGGACCTGTACGGGCTGCGGGCACAGGTCCGGCTGACGGGGCGGGGCCTGGGTGGTGATCCCTCTCGTGGTCGTGGTCGTGATCGTGGTTGTGGTTGTGGTGTCCGGGTCCGTGGTGATGATGGTGGGTGTGATGACCGTGATGGTGATGTTGGTGGTCGGGGTCGTTGCGCAGGGCTCTGGTCAGGAGCCATAGGCCGATGGCGGTGACGATCAGTCCGCTGATGGTTCCGAGCCAGGCCAGGACGGTTTCGCCGGCGAGGTGGGTTGCGGCGGGGAGGGCGAGACCGAGTACGAGGACGCCTGCGGTGTGGGTGAGGGTCACCGTCGCGCCGACCGTGACGGCGTCACGGCGGGTGCCGCGTCGCCCGGCGAGATGGGCGGCCATGATGGTTTTGCCGTGGCCGGGCAGGAGGGCGTGTGAGGCGCCCAGGACGAGGGCGAGCAGGAGCGCGAGGAGTCCGACGGGAACGGTGAGTTCGCGGCGGGCGACCAGGGAGTCGAACCAGGCCGCTACCCGGTCGACTGTCTGCCCGACCACAGGCGGGCCGGGCAGCACGCTGGTGGCTGGGGGATCGGCGGAGGGTGTGGTGCGCAGTTCGGCGGTGCGCTGGTCGAGCGGCGTGGCGAGCGGATCCGGCGGGTAGCGGCGGAGCTGGTCGGTGGGTGAGGTGGCGGGCAGGTCGGTTCCGGTGATCGCCAGTCCGGCGCCCTTGGCGGTGATCTCGCGCCAGCCGATGCGGGTGGTGTCGTAGGCCGTGCGGACGCTGACGTCGCCGCCGCGCTCCAGTGGGGCCGCGGTGGTGTATGCGCAGGTAAGCCGGCTTGTCTTCAGGCCCGCTTCGCCCGCCTCCCAGGTCAGCTGTGCAGCCCGGGGGCTCCATCGGGCGGGGCCGGCCGGGGTGCGCAGGTCGAGTTGACCGGCCAGCGCCGTGCACCTGGCAGTGGCGTAGCGGGTGGTTTCGGCGGCGGTGAGGGTGTTGTCGCCGTCGGTGTCGATGCGGGGGCGTTCTTGGAGGGCGGCGATCTCGGCGCGGTCGACGATGACGGTGGCGTCGATGTGGTCGGGGTGCAGGACAAGGCCGGTGTGGTAGTTGACGGTGAAGTTGCCCAGGGGGTGGGCCGGGGCCGCCGCGGCCGGGGTGGTGAGGCAGCAGGCGGTGATGAGTAGGCCGGCGGCTGCGGTGAGGGTGCGGTGTGCGGGGGTCATGGGCGGGTGCCGATTCGTTCGAGCAGGGCACGCGCGTGGGTGGCGTGCAGGGGATGGAGTGCGGGGGTAGGGCCGAGGGCCGACTCCAGGTCGGCGGTGGCCGCCTGATCGTTGCCCAGCGCGTGGTGGATGGCGCCTCGGTGGTAGCTCCACAGTGCGTGGCGTGTCCCCAGGGCGAGGGCCTGGTCGGCGTGGGCGAGGGCCTCCCGGTGGCGGCCGGCGCGGTGCAGGGCCCAGGCAAAGGCGTCGTGGACGGCGACGAACGGCCGTGCGCGCAGTGCTTGCTCGGCCAGGGCGACCGCGCGAACGGGGCTGCCGTGGTCGGCTTCGAAGAGGATGGCGTCGGTGTCCGGCGGTCCGCCGTCGGAGCTGCGGAGGGTGTCCTGGGCTCGCAGGATCGTGTACTGGGCTTGGGCCTGTTCGTCGTGTCCGAGAGCCTGGTACGTCTCGCCGAGGGCGAGCAGGAGGTGCGGCAGGGGTGCGATGTCCGTGGCGCGCTGCCAGTCCGCGCGTGCCTGGTCCGTCTTGCCCAGGGCGGCGTGGGCGCGTGCTCGGGCGTCGAGGAGGGCGGGGTCCTCTGGTGCTGTGCGCAGTCCCTGGTCGGCTTCGTCGAGTGCCCGTCGTGCGTCGCCGTCCTCGAGGGCGAGGCCGGACAGGCAGGCGCGGGCAAAGGCGCGTTCACTGTCGGTGGTGGCCGCGGTCAGGGAGCGGCGCATCAGTTCGGGGGCCCGTTCGGTGTTGCCGCGCAGTTCGAAGGTGTAGGAGGCGCGGGCCAGGGAGGCGGCGTCGGGCCGCAGGTCGTTCATCTTCTGCACGGCCCGCTCCGCGTCGCGGTAGTGGCCCAGCTGGGTGTGGGCGTCGGCCAGGACTCCGTAGGCGGCGGGGTTGTAGGGGTCGCTGGTGAGGGCCTTCCTGGCCCAGGTGCGGGCGGTGGTGAAGTCGTGGCGGGCTGCGGCGAGGGCGGCCATGCCGGTCTCGGCGCCAGTGTTGCCGCTCGGCTGCAGGGCGAGGGAGCGGCGCAGCGCTTTGTCGGCTCTGGTGTAGAGCGCGGGGTCGGCGGTGGTGCGGGCCTGCTCGATGTGGGCCATGCCGAGGGCTGACCAGGTGTTCCAGTCGCCCGGAAGGCGTTGAAGTCTCGTTGTCAGGGCCGCGGCCGTGTCTGCCGGCCGGGCGGCAGACACGGTGCCGCCCGGTGCGGGCGCGTCGGGGTTGGCGGGTGCGATGAGTACGGCCCCGGCAGCGAACATCGCGGTGCCCAGCGCGAGGGTGACGGCGACGGCTGTCACGCGGTGCCTGCGGCGGGGCATACGGGGGTCAGGGTGCATCGGAGGGGGTCCTTCGTGCGTGAGGTGACGCGCTCCGCGGCCGGACGATTCCGGTCCGGCCGCAGAGCCTTAACGGAGCGGTGGCGTCACATCAGGCGCGGTTGCGGCGCATCCGCCATCCGGCCGCCGCCAGCAGGGCGGCACCCGCGCCGCCGAGGGAGGCCGCGGACTTCTCCTTGCTCATGGTCATGCCGGACGGTCCGCTGTTGACGGACTTGGTGTGCGGCAGGGCCAGGTAGGGGAAGGAGGTGCCGAAGGGGACCTCGTTGGCGTTGACCTTGTCGCCGTCGGCGAGCGCGGGAATGAGCTGTCCGGTCTGGGCGGCGCCTTCGACGGCCTGGAGGGAGATGTCGATGACGTCGTCGGTCAGGCGGCGTCCGTTGGGGAACCCGGCGAGGTCGCCGGCGAGGACGCCGTACCGGTTGGGGTTCGCGGTCGGGGGTACGGCCATGTTGAGGCGCAGCTCCTCCGCGGGCACGATCTTGCGGAGGTTGGCGTCGCGGTTGAGGCGGTGGGCGTTGAGGTCGGCCTGGATGGGCCCGCACGCCTTGCAGATCCCGGTGAGGTAGATCTCGAACAGGTCGTTGCGCGGGGCGGGCGGGGCGGGGATGCCGTAGACCTGCTGGATCAGCTTGGGCAGGATCGGGTCGAGGACCTTGTCGACGACCGGCTGGACGGTGCGGTCCTGGTCGGGGTTGAGCGTGTTGAAGGCGTCCTTGAACTTCAGCGGGACGACGACCTCGTTGACCAGCGGGTTACCCAGGCGGGAGACCTGCTTCCACTTGTCGCCGTGGCCGGTGCGCGAGTCGGAGACCTGCACTCCCTTGCGGTCGGTGGTCGACCAGATCCCGACGACTGGGTTCCTGGAGGGGTTGCCGCCCAGGGCGAGGTGCTTCTTCGGGATCTGCAGGGCGACGGAGTTGACGTTGTAGCCGGCCAGGGTGTCCTGCCCGCGCTCGGACAGGTCCCCGCCGTACAGCAGGTCGAAGACCCGGAGGTCCGCGAAGAACGGGTCCTCGGCCTGTCCGGCGAACGCCTTCCCGCCGCCCGGCAGGGAGCGCACGGCCTGGGCGCGCAGTGAGGCGTAGTCGGGCATCGAGGCCGGTCCCACCCGGGACGGGGCGGCAGGCACGTTGGACAGCAGCACCTTGATCCTGCCGTGGCGGGTTTCGACCAGGTCGTAGACCTGCCGGAAGTTCAGGTCCGGATCGTCCAGGGTGGTCACCTGGCCGGTGTTGTAGAGGAACTGGTCGGCGGCGTCGCGGATCCGGTTCTTGAACCGCCAGGTGTAGGTGACGTCGGCATTGCCGTCACCATTGTTGTCGATCTTGATGTTGTAGCGGAGGTCTTCGCCGAAGGCGTAGAAGTTCGGTCCGCCGTTGGGCTCCTCGAACGGGATCCAGTTCGCCAGCAGGGTGACGGTGTCGCTCTTGTCGGGGCTGGTGAACGCGTAGACATCGGTGTTGTCGGCGCGCGGGTCGCCGGCGATCAGCGGCGCCTCACGGTGGCTGGAGGCGGAGCTGACGCCGGGGCCTAGGGTGAGGACGGCCATGGCGGTCGCGAGCGCGCCGGAGCCGAGGACGAGTAGGGACTGGTCCAGCAGCCGGCGTCGACCGGACGCCGCGGGTGTTGCCTTCACGGAGAGGTGGTTCCTTCCCAGCAGGGTGCGCACCGGGCCCGGCCTGAATCGGGCGGGCGGCGGTGCCGCTACGGGTTTGCGCGGGTGACGGTCGGCACCGCGGCGAACCAGGGGGTTCGCACTGCCCAGGCACGGCCAGGAAAGGCAACGGGGACTGGCCGAGGTCCGGGCACACCATCGCGCAGGGCTGCGCAGGCCGAAGGAAACCACGCCCGGAGGCAGCCGCGCTGCCGCTCGCCTGCCCGCGCCGGCATGCCCAGGACCGCGGAAGGTGGTGATTCCGCAGTTCAGAGCTCTGACGGTGGTCGCCTGCGGCGGCTTCCAGGAGTGGGCGACACGCAGCGTCAGGGTTAGGCCGAACGAGCCAACAACCGCTTATTGCAAGAGAGTTGCAACAAGGTGCCGGTGGTGCGGGGCGTGCCCGTTCACCTGCCCGGGTGCGGCAGGCCGGGGGCCGACCGCACGGCCTCTGCGGCACGCAAGTCCCCATCAGCCGCTTCACCACCAGGATGACCGTCGAGCTCGCCGACGGACCGCAGCCACCGGCCCGCAGCGCTGCACCGAAGAGCGGCTCCTCTCACGTACCGAACCGGGAAAGCTCCGTCAGGGCCGCTCCCTGCGCCAGCACGGGCGGGCACGCGACCGGGGCCTCCTGGTCTCCCAGCGCTGCCGCCAGGGAGCGGGGCAGGACCTCCTGCCAGCCCAGCAGCCGCAGCCCGCGTACCTCGTTCCCGTCCCGGCAGATCTCAAGCCCCGCACAATCCGTGGGCAGCCATCTCTCATCCGTAGCCACGACCACACCCTCAACCCGGCAACGTGATCCCGCCCGGGAGAGGACAGGCGCGCCGCCGTTCCCACCCAGTTGGCGCAGCCCGGAACGGCTCCCTTGGGCCATGAGAGTGGCATCCTCCCCGGTCACCGATCCCCCGCGGCGCCGGTGGCGAATGCATCACGAGACCTGGGCCACCCTGACCCAGGCCCGATGAAGGAGTGATCATGCGCAACCGGACCATGACCGCGGCTTCCGCGGTCGTACTGGCTGCCCTGTGCGCGGCGCCCGCGCTCGCGGCGTCCGACCCGGCCTCGAACACGCTGCCCGCCCACGACCACAAGGCCCTGCACGCCATCGGCCTGACCGGCGACCAGCGCCTGGTCGAGTTCGACGTCCACAAGCCCTCCAAGACCTGGTCCCTTGGCAAGGTCACCGGGCTGTCCGGCGACACCAAGCTCGTCGGAATCGACTTCCGCGTCCAGAACGAGAAGCTCTACGGCGTCGGCGACAAGGGCGGCATCTACACCCTGAACACCACCAACGCCAAGGCCATGAAGGTCTCCCAGCTGACCGTGGCCCTGGCCGGGAGCGCGTTCGGCGTGGACTTCAACCCCGCCGCCAACCGGCTCCGGGTCATCTCCAACACCGGGCAGAACCTGCGGCACAACATCGACGACGCGGCCGCCCCGCTGACCACGACCGTCGACGGCACCCTGACCAACCCGACCATGCCGCCGTCGACCGCGATGGGGGTGACCGGCGCCGCGTACACCAACAACGACCTGAACGCCGCGACCGCGACGACGCTGTTCGACCTCGACACGATGGCCGACCGGATCTCCCTGCAGTCCCCCGCCAACGCCGGCACCCTGGCCCCCACCGGAAACCTCGGCCTGGACGCCGCCCTCGACGCCGGCTTCGACATCTACTCCGACCCCAAGACCGGCATGAACCACGGCTTCGCGGCCATCGGCACCGGCGGCTCCTACCGCCTCTACGCCATCGACGTGCTGACCGGCAAGGCCACCGGCAAGGGCGCGTTCCCGAGGATGTACCAGGTCACCGACCTGGCCCTGCCCATCAACCAGAAGTAGACCGCCCGCCGGGCGGCCCGGGTGCCGCTGGGTGCTGCGCCCGGGCCGGCCGGGTCCTCGTACGGGGCGTTCACGCCGTGGCCCTGCACCCTTCCGAAGAGGATGGGGTGCAGGGCCGTGGAGGTTTGCCGATCTCGCGCGAGGGCCTACTTGGGCATCAGGACGGTGTCGATGATGTAGACGTTGGCGTTGGCGGTCTTGACGTTGCCGCAGACCACGTTGGCGGTGTCGTTGACCTTGTAGGACTCGCCGGACCCGGTGGTGGTGATCATGCCCTTCTGGAGGGTTTCGAAGCTGCCGTTCTCCAGCTGCTTGGGGGTGAGCTTCTGGCCGACGACGTGGTAGGTGAGGATCTTGGTGAGCATGTCCTTGTCGGCGAGGACCTTGTCGAGGTCGGCCTTCGGGATCTTGGCGAAGGCGTCGTTGGTCGGGGCGAAGACCGTGATGTCCTTGGCGTTGTTCAGGGTGTCCACCAGGCCGGCCTGCTTGACCGCGGTCACCAGGGTGGACAGCGCCGGGTTGTTCGACGCGGCGGTGGCGACCGGGTCCTTGGCCATACCGTCGAAGGAGCCCGCGCCTTCCTTGGGGACGCCCGCGCAGGCGGGGCCGAACGGCTGGTCGCCGGTCATGGTGCCCTCCGCCGGGGTGCTCTCGCCGGTCTTCGCGGCGTCCTCGGCGGCCGCGCTGGGGGCGGCCGTGGTGTCGCTGCCGGAGTCGGAGCACGCGGCGAGGGAGAGGGGCAGCAGGGCGGCCGCGGCGACGGCGATCGCGGTACGGCGGATCTTCATGCTGTTCATGATCTTGGGCTCCTCGTGGGACTGTCTGTACGGGTATTCGGTGATGGGTTGTGCTGTGCTGCTCGGGCCGGCCTGACGGCCGGGTCCGGTGGTCTAGGAGACGGTGACGAAGACGCTGTGCCAGCCGCTCGCCCCGTCGGGGATGGTGCGGGTGCGCTGCTCGGTCTGCGTCTGACCGGTGCCGTCGGTGGCGCGGACGGTGAGGTTGTGTCCACCGGGGGTGGCGTTCCAGCGGTAGGACCACTGGCGCCACGTGTCGGCACCTGCCTGGGCGGCGAGGTCGGCGTCCTGCCAGGGGCCGTCGTCGACGCGGATCTGGACGCGGGTGATGCCGCGGCGCTGGGCCCAGGCGACCCCGGCGATGGTGACGGGACCGGCGGCGGGGCGGGCGAAGGGTTTGGGGGTGTCGATGCGGGACTGGGTCTTGACCGGCGCCCTGCGGGCCCACTTCCGCTTGACCCAGTACGGGTCGTAGGCATCGAAGGTGGTGAGCTCGATGTCCTCGATCCACTTGCAGGCCGAGACGTAGCCGTAGAGGCCGGGCACGAGCATGCGGACGGGGAAGCCGTGGTCGAAGGGCAACGGCTCGCCGTTCATGCCGACCGCCAGGATCGCGTCGCGGCCGTCCATCACGTCCTCCACCGGGGAGCCGAGCGTCATGCCGTCCACGGAGCGGGCCACCAGCTGATCCGCCCGCCCACCCTTGGACGGCGGCCGGACGCCGGCTTCCCCCAGGAGGTCGGCGAGGGGGATGCCGAGCCAGCGGGCGTTGCCGATGTAGGGGCCGCCGACCTCGTTCGAGACACAGGTCAGGGTGATATCGCGTTCGATGAGCGGGCGGGCGAGGAGCTGGTCGAGGGTGTAGGTGCGGGGGCGGGTGACGCCTTTGCCGTGGATGCGCAGCCGCCAGGTGCCGGCGTCGACCTTGGGAACGGTCAGGGCGGTGTCGACGCGGTAGAAGTCGGAGTTGGGGGTGGTGAAGGCCGTGATGCCGGGCACCTTCAACTGGACGCCGGCCGGTACGGCGGGGGCCGGGGAGGCAGGCTTCGGTAGGACCAGGTTCTCTCGCGAGGCGATCGCGCCTTGGCCTTGCCGGCCGGTGAAGTACCGGCCCAGCGCACCGGCCGACGTCGCCGCGACTGCGGTCACTCCGGCCGTGGCAAGGAACCCGCGCCTGCTCCACACCCCGGTGGCTCTCTGGCCGTCCGCACCCGCCGCGGCAGTGGAGGGGACGGCGGCTTTGGCCGCCAGCACATACAGGGCGAGGGCTCCCGCGACCGCCCCGGCGATCGAGGGCAGCGCGTCACCGATGCCGGTGGAGTCGGGGCGGCTCAGCGCCGCGGCGGCGCCGACGATCCCGAACACCAGAACCCCCGCAGCACCGGCCAGCCGATGGGCCAGGGCGAAGACACCGAGACCGACGGCGATAAGAGCGAGAATCACAAGGATCCCCAGCTGGAGAACAATCTTGTCGTTCTCTCCGAACGTGCGGATCGCGAAGTCCTTCACCGCGGCAGGCGTCCGGTCGATCACCGCCCCGCCCACCACGGTCACGGGCCCGGCCGCCGGCCGCACCAGTCCGGCGACCAGCTCGGCCACCGCCAGGGCCGTGAACGCGGCCAGGAGTCCGGCCAGCGCGCCGAGTGCGGCGCGGACGAGTTTGCTGCGGAAGCTGCTCACATCCGGCATTCGACAGCCCCCGCCCGGCGGATTGGTCCAACCCCCGAACGAGTGAACCGCTTGCCCGGTGTTGCCTTACGCAGTTGGCGTGGAGGCAGCGGGGCGGCTCGGGTCACCGGAGCGCGGGGCGGGGCCGGTGACGGGGCGCCGGTCACCCGGGAGGCGGATGGGCCACCAGGAGCGGGGGCCGAGGTCGAGGATGAGGGCGGGGACGAGGAAGAGGCGTACCAGGAGGGTGTCGATGAGGACGCCGAAGGCGACGATGCATCCGATCTGTGCCAGGTAGAGCAAAGGCATCACGGTGAGGGCGGCGAAGGTGGCGGCCAGGATGAGGCCGGCGGCGCTGATGACGCCTCCGGTGGCCGCCAGCCCACGGCGCACACCGTCCGCCGTGCCGTGCCGGGCCGCTTCGGCGCGGATCCGGTGGACGAGGAAGATGTTGTAGTCGACCCCGAGCGCGACGAGGAAGACGAAGGAGAACAACACCACGGCGGGCTCGGTCACACTGCTACCGAACACCAGTTGGAAAAGGAGTGCGGCGGCTCCAAACGCGGTGAACAGGCTGACCCAGGCGGCCGCGACCAGCAGCAGCGGCAGCAGCAGGCAGCGCAGCAGGATGATCAGGACGGCCAACACCACCGCCAGCACCAGGGGCATGATCAGCCGGTGGCCGCGCACCGATAGCTGGTGCAGATCGGCGAGCTGCGCGCTCTGGCCTCCGACCAGCGCCCCGGTCCCGGCCAGCGAGGCCCGCAGCCGGGCCACTGTGTCCCGGGCGCGGGCGCTGTCCGGGGTGTCCGACAGCGTCGCCAGGATCTGCACCCCTCCGGTAGGCCCGGGTGGAACCGCGGCTGTGGCCGCCACGCCCGCTGTCGCAGCGATCCGGTCGCGGACCTCGTCCGACCGGGCAGCGGGAGCGAGGACGACCAGGGGGCTGGCGGTGCCGGCGGGGAAGTGGCGTGCGAGGACGCTCTGCCCGGCCACGGAGGGAGCCTTGGCCGGCAGGGCCTGGTGAAGGGGGACGCCGGTCTGGGTCAGGAGCGGCGCCAGGGCCGCTCCGGCGACGAGGAGAACGAGGCAGCCGATCCAGACCCGGCGCCGCCGGTGCTCGAGCGTGCGAGCGAGCCGGGCCCACTTGTCGCCCGGCCGTGCTCCTGTGTGCGGCCGCAGCACGCGCCGCCCGCACAGCGCCAGCACGGCCGGCAGGAAGGTGAGGGACACGGCGGTGCAGCACACCATCGCGATCGCCACCGCCGGCCCCAGGGCCTGCTCGGAAGGCAGGTCGGTGAGGACGAGGGTCATCATGGCGCAGGCGATGGTCGCGGCGCTCGCCAGCACGGGCGGGGCGGTGGCCCGGCGCGCTGCCGCCATCGCCCGGCCGATGTCCCGCTGTCCGGCGAGTTCTTCGCGGGCCCGGGCCACCAGGAGAAGGGCGTAGTCGGTGCTTGCACCGACTACCAGGACGAACACGATGCCCTGGGCCTGGCCATCGATGGACAGCCAGCCTGGTCCGGCCAGCGCGTACAGGACGGCGCAGGCCACCGCGAGGGCCAGGAGCGAGCCCGTGATCACCAGCAGAGGCATGATCACGCTGCGATAGACCAGCAGCAGGATCAACAGAACGCCACCGAGGGCAACGGCCAGGAGGGCGCCGTCGATACGCGTGAAGGCCGCGTCGAGGTCTGCTTGAGCGATCGCGGGCCCTGCCAGGTGCACGCTCGTGCCTGCGACCGAGGCCGCCTCTGTGGCGACGGCAGCCAGGCGGGCGGCTCCGCCGTCGGGTTCGGCGGTGATCACCGCGGTCAGAGCCCGGCCGTCCGGGGAGAGGACCGGAGTGCCGGCGGTGCCGGTCAGGCGGACGATGACCTGACGCGCCGCCTGCTGCTGGCGCGCCGTGATCTGTTCGCCCTCCGGGCGGGAGGTCCAGACCACGGCGAGAGGCACGGCGACCTCCGCCCCGGTGGGGTTCAGCAGCCGCTCCACCCGGGCCGACTCCGTCGGCGCCCGTAGCGTTACATCCCCGCCGGCCTGCGTGACCTCGCCGAGTCGGACGGTGTAGGGACCGGCGGCCACGGCCAGGACTAGCCACAGCAGGGCCATGGCGAGCGAGCCTGACCGAGTGAAACTCCGCACGCGCACGCGCCTCTCCGTTGATGCCGGGCCGATGCCGGCTGGCGGGCTTGGCCCGGCCCCGCTCCGTGGCCGTGCCTCCACTGATCCGCTCGGCCGATTCGCCACGAGAGCACGGCCGGATGGGGCCGACGCCCGCACATCACCCGAAAGAAGGCCCACCCGATTCGGTCGCTTACACAATCCATCACCTAATTCGTCCCGAATCCCACATGTGAGGCTCCTGACGGAGCCGCACGTCACCCCGATCGACAGGCTGCGAGGAGGTACCGGCGATGACCGCATCCCTGCGGACACGGCGGCTGGTAGCCGGTGCTGCGCCGACCCGGCTCCTTTGCCGACACATCCGTGCCGAACCTCTCCGCTGCGGCGCACGCCGCTTCCGCGCCTTCCGCGGTGACCTCCTTGGTCCCGCCGGCGAGTGGGACCCCCGTCACGCCCAACTAAGGGAACCGGCACGACGGCTGGTGGGCCAAGCGCTACAGGAAGCAGCACCAGGCACCCCTGCTGCTCGTCAGTCATGGTGTGCCCGGCGATGGGAACTGCCACGACGAGTGGTGTCCCCGGCGGGGTCACCGGAACCCCAGGTCAGTCTCCTCCACTCCACCGGTCCGATTTCTGGGGCCGCTCCCCCTCTCAGGAGTCATCATGGACACCGCCCTCGCATCCCGTGCGTGTCCGGCAACCCTGCACATCCAGCTTCCGTCGGGTGCGCAGGCGGTCC
Source organism: Streptomyces sp. NPDC048338 (assembly GCF_043201055.1). Classification (NCBI taxonomy): domain Bacteria; kingdom Bacillati; phylum Actinomycetota; class Actinomycetes; order Kitasatosporales; family Streptomycetaceae; genus Streptomyces; species Streptomyces sp. NPDC048338. Next base: position 304,055 of record NZ_JBICYQ010000005.1, on the reverse strand, counting down.
GACAGGCCCGTCAGAGCGCGGCACGCCTGCTGGCCCTGGAGACGGTGCCCTGTCCCGGCGGTGTCGCCGAGGACCTCGCGCTCATCGTCTCCGAACTGGTCACCAACGCGGTCCTGCACGCCGATGGCCCCTATGCGCTCACCCTCGGTGTCGGTCCCGGACGGGCCGGCATCGCCGTCAGCGACTCCTCGCCCGACCTGTCCGGTCGCCACGACGGCGCCCGGCGTACCGAGCCGGGTGGGCGCGGCCTGAAGATCGTCCGGGCGCTGGGCGCAGAACTTTTCGTCAGCCCCTCACACCTCGGCAAGCAGGTCATAGCAGTCCTCACCTGGTAGGCCCGGCACAGGATCGGGATACTGCGGGTGGCTGTGCCGACAGCCACCCGCAGCAGACCTACCCAGCTCACGGTGCGTGCAAGGCGTCCCCAGGACTGCCTCGCACGCCGTAGCCGGGGCAGGTCACCGGTCCGCGCCGCCCCGTCTTGTCGGCGACGGACCGGGGCTCTTGGCCCGGCGTCCGGTCAGGCGTTGACGCAGGTATTCCCGAACGACGGGTTGAGCAGGCCGATGACGCTGACGGTGTTGCCGCAGGCGTTGACCGGGATGTGGATGGGCACCTGGATGAGGTTGCCGGAGCCCACACCCGGCGAGTACGCGGCCACACCCTGAGCCCCGGCGTCGGCGGACGCCGCCGACGCGCCGCCCACCACGACCGCACCGGCCGCCAGTGCCACCGCCAGACCTCGTCGTACCTGAACCATCTCGACTACCTCCCATGGGATACCTGCGGCCGTGCGGAGGGTTCCGCGCGACCGGTGAGGAAACCGCCAAGCTCCTTGTTCCCTCACCCGCCCCTTCGCGGCCGCCGGCCCGGCGGCTGGGTCGGCACAGCATGCTTCCCTCGAACGGGGGAACCGTCGGGGGCGCGGGTGACGAAGTCCCCTCCCATCCGTACGTCCGTCCGCTACGAAGAACTGCTGACACGCCCACCTGCTGCGGTGGCCGGACCAAACCCGCGGGGGCGGTCCGGCCGGCGCTCGATCGACACGTCAAGGACTGGCATGCGATGGACACCCCGCCCTCCAGCGGCCTTCCCCGGCCGCCCCTTCGCCTTCTCTCCACAGCCGGAGCCCCACCGGTGAACGAGCCGCTCCCCTTCGGTCCTGGACCGGCCGCAGACCGCACCGACCTCGCCCACGTGATGGACAAGGTCGCCCACGGCGACAAGCAAGCTTTCTCCGCGCTCTACGACGCCCTCGCACCCCTGGTCTTCGGGACCGTGCTCAAGGTCGTACGCGACCGGGCGCAGTCCGAGGAAGTGGCTCAGGAGGTCATGATCGACCTGTGGCGGCAGGCCGCCCGCTACCGCCCCGACGCCGGCGCGGTGACGACGTGGGCGGCGACGATCGCCCACCGGCGGGCCGTGGACCGGGTGCGCTCCGCCCAGGCCGCGACCGACCGGGAACAGGCCCAGGCAGCCCGCGAGCACACCACCGCCTTCGACGAGGTCGCCGAACAGGTCGAGACCCGCCTGGAATCGGAGCAGGTCCGCCGCTGTCTGCGCGGCCTCACCGAGCTCCAGCGCCAGGCGGTGACCCTGGCCTACTACCGGGGGCTGACCTACCGTGAAGTCGCCGAAGCCCTGCGCACTCCGCTTCCCACGATCAAGACACGCATGCGCGACGGGCTGATCCGGCTCCGCGACTGCATGGGGGTGACCACATGAAACACCACGCCACCGACGCCCACACCCTGGTTGCCGCCTACGCGCTGGGCGCACTTGACGATGCCGAACGCGAGGACTTCGACGCCCACCTGCGGGCATGTGAGGCATGCCGGCAGGAAGCCGCCGAGTTCCAGGCGACCGCGGCGCGCCTGGCAGCCGCGGTCTCCCAGCCTCCGCCTCCGGCCGCCAAGGCCCAGGTCATGGCCGCCATCGACGGGGTGCGCCAGTTGCCCCCACGCGTCCCCGCCCCCAGCGCACCTCCCGCTCTTGGCGGCATCCTGCGCCGCCGGGCCGTGCCCCTGGCGCTGGCCGCCAGCGTGGCAGCTGCCGCGCTGGGCGGAGTCGCGGTGTGGCAGACGCAGAACGGACAGGACCTCGAACGGCAGGCTCGCCAGGCCCAGCAGCAGCTCGACGCGGTCAGTGCCGTACTGGCGGCCCCGGACGCGCGCACTGTCCACGGGCAGGCCGCCAACGGAGCCCTGACGACCGTCGTCGCCTCCGAGCGGCAGAACAAGGCCGTCTTCACCGCCGCGAACCTGCCCGCCCCGGGAGCGGGCAAGACCTACCAGCTGTGGCTCGACCACGACGGCACCATGCGCCCCGCCGGACTCATCCACGGCGACGGCACCGTCGTCCTGACCGGCGACCCCGCCGACGCGGGCGCGGTCGGCCTCACGCTCGAACCCGCCGGAGGCTCCCCCCAGCCCACCACCACCCCCCTGCTCCTGATGACCCTCCCCGCCTGAATCCGCGGCGCCCACCACCATCGCCGGACGCGTGCCCGCGCGTACAGAATCGAGGTCCCCATGGCCCCCACCCCGAAGATCGGGGACACCGTCGCCGACTTCCGCCTCCCTGGCGGGCACCTGGACGGCGAAACCTTCCACCGCCGCGACTACACGCTGTGCGAACAGCGCGGCAAGCCCCTCATCCTCGCCTTCTACCCGGGCGACGACACCCCCGTGTGCACCGCGCAGCTGTGCTCCTACTCCGACGGCCTGGCCCAGCTCCAGGCCACGGGCGCGGCCGTGTGGGGCATCAGCCCCCAAGGGCTCGACAGCCACGAGCAGTTCGCGCGCGGCCGCGGCCTGCGTATGCCCCTGCTGTCCGACCAAGGGCGCGTGGTGTCGAAGTCCTTCGGAATCACCGCACCCCTGATCGGTCTGCGCCGGGCGGTGTTCATCCTCACCGCCACCGGCCGTCTGCACTGGAAGCACGTCACCGCCGTGGGCGCCACCTATCCGCCTGCCGCCACCCTGACAGCCCGGCTCGCTGCCCTGGCCGCCTGAACACGCGCACGACCTGCGTGGCAAGTGCCGCACTGCCGTAGATCTCCTCCAATCCGGCCGTCGGGCCGCTGCGAATTACGGGTGAAACGCAGCAGCCTGGCGGCGTGTCGAGTGGCGGGAGCGGTTGTGGTGGCAGACCGGAAAGTGGCGGTCATCGGCGCGGGAGTGGCGGGCCTATCCGCCGCCTACGTCCTGGCGTCCTCGTGCGAGGTCACCCTGTACGAGGCGGACGGGCGGCTCGGCGGCCACGCCCACACCCGCGACTTGCCGGCCCCCAGCGGGCGGCAGGTCGCCGTGGACTCCGGGTTCATCGTCCACAACGAACACACCTACCCCACCCTGCTCCGTCTGTTCCGGGAGCTGGGGATCGGCACGCAGGAAGCCGAGATGAGCATGTCGGTCCGCTGCGACGGCTGCGGCCTGGAGTACGCGGGCGCCCGAGGCCCGGCAGCTCTGTTCGCCTCCCGTCCCACCTTGCGGGGCCGCTACCTGCGGCTGCTGGCGGAGGTTCCGGGCTTCCACCGCGGCGCCCGCCGCCTGCTGGCCCGACAGCCGCATGCGGGCATCACCTTCGGGGACTTCCTGCGCGAGGGCGGGTTCTCCTCCTACTTCGTCAGCCACTTCGCCCTCCCGCTGGTCTCCGCGGTCTGGTCCTGCCCGGCACACACCGCCCTGTCCTACCCCGCCGCTTACCTCTTCGCCTTCCTCGACCACCACCGCCTGCTGTCCCTCACCGGCTCCCCGCAGTGGAAGACCGTCACCGGCGGCTCCGCCGCCTACGTCACCGCCGCCGCCAAGCACATCCAGCGCATTCACACCTCCAGCCCCGTCGACGCCGTCCGGCGTACCAGCCGAGGCGTGCTGATCACCACCGGCGACGCATCCACCGACGCCCACGACGCCGTCGTCATCGCCACCCACCCCGACCAGGCGCTGCGCATGCTCGCGGACCCGACCACGGACGAGAAGCGACTCCTGGGTGCCTTCACATACTCCCGCAACCCCACCGTCCTGCACACCGACACCTCCGTCCTGCCCCGCGCGCCGCGCGCCCGCGCCTGCTGGAACTACCGCATGACCGGCTGCGATCCCTCGGCCGAGCCCGTCCGCGTCAACTACGACATGCAGCGGCTCCAGCAGCTGCCCGCCGGCGCCGACTACGTCGTCACCCTCGGCACCGAGGACGGCATCGCCGCGGGCCGGGTGGTGGAGCGGATGGTGTACGAGCACCCGGTGTACACCCCGACCTCGGTGGCCGCACAGCGGGAGCTGCCCCGTCTCAACACGGGCACGACCGCGTACGCAGGTGCCTGGCACGGCTGGGGCTTCCACGAGGACGGCTGCCGCTCCGGCGTGGAGGCCGCCCGCTCCCTGGGGGTGAGCTGGTGACTCGATCCGACACCACCGCCGCGCGCACCAAGGCCGGAACGCCGGCGCTGTACGAGTGCGTGATCACTCACGTCCGCCGCACGCCGCTGCGCCACGCGCTGCGGCACTGCACGTACCTGTGGTGCGTGGACGTCGACCGGCTGCCGGTGCTGCCCCGGCCGTTGCGTCCGCTCGCCCGCTTCGACGCCCGCGACCACTTCGGCGGATCCGCCGGGTTCCTGCGCGCCGGGCTCGACGCCTTCCTCGCCACCTACGGCGTCGACCTAGACGGCGGGCGGGTGGTGATGCTCGCGCACGCCCGCGTCTTCGGGTTCGTCTTCAACCCGCTGAGCGTGTTCTGGTGCCACGACTCCTCGGGCGCGCTGGTGTGCGTGGTCGCCGAGGTCCACAACACCTACGGGCAGCGCCACTGCTACCTCCTGCGTACCGACGAGGCCGGTGAGGCGGAGGTGGACAAGGAGTTCTACGTCTCGCCGTTCTTCGCGGTCGAGGGCCACTACCGGATGCGGCTGCCGGTGCCCGGTGAGCGGCTGACGCTGACCGTTCACCTCGACAACGCAAACGGCCAGGCGTTCACCGCGGTGGTCCGCGGCCGCCGCCGGCCCGCCACCGTAGGTGGCCTGCTGTCCGCCGCCGCCCGCAGGCCCTGGTCCACCGCCGCGGTCTGGGCCGGCATCCGCCGCCACGGGATCCACCTGCTGCTGCGCGGCCTGCCCGTACACCCCCGGCCCCGTTCCACTCCGCAGAAAGGCATGCTGCCGTGACCCGCCCCGCCCTCACCTCTCAGGGCCGCTACCGGCCCGCCGGCCGAGCCGTCGGGATCCCCCCGCAGAAGCCGGGCACCGGCCCCGCGGCCGCCGCGCCCGCCGTCCGCCGTGCGGACGTCGACGCCCGCCGCTGGCCGGACGTGGCCCAGGTGCCGTCGGCCGGACGCGCCCGGACCGCCGTCGCCAGGTACCTGGCGAGCCGCGCCCTGGACCGGCTGGCCCTGACCGGTCCATCAGGCCGCGCCCGCCCGTCGGCCGTCGGCCCGCAGCTGACGCTCCACAACCCGGACGCCTTCCACCGGCGTATCAGCCGGCACGGTCTGATCGGCTTCGGCGAGTCCTACCTGGCCGGTGAATGGGACAGTGACGATCTGGCCGGCGTCCTGACCGTCCTCGCCGGCCACGTGGAGGAGCTGGTGCCCGCTCCGCTGCGGCGGCTGCGCGGCCTGTGGGTGCCCGCCCGCCCCGCCGCCGACCGGAACACTCGCGACGGGGCACGTGCCAACATCCAGCGCCACTACGACCTGTCCAACGACCTGTTCGCCACCTTCCTCGACCCCACCCTCACCTACTCCTCCGCCGTCTTCACCGCCTTTCCCGCCCGCTCCGAGTCCCTCGCCCGCGCGCAGCACCGCAAGATCGACCGGCTCCTGGACCTCGCCGAGGTCGGCGAGGGCACCCAGCTGCTGGAGATCGGCACCGGCTGGGGCGAACTCGCCCTGCGGGCCGCCGCCCGCGGCGCACGGGTCACCACCCTGACCCTCTCCGCCGAACAGGCCGCCCTGGCCCGCGAGCGGATCGCGGCCGCCGGACTCGCCGACCGGGTGGACGTCCTGCTGCGCGACTACCGCGACGCCGAGGGCCGGTTCGACGCAGTGATCAGCGTCGAGATGATCGAGGCGGTCGGCGCCGACTACTGGCCCGCCTACTTCACGGCCCTGCGCCGCGCGCTCGCGCCCGGCGGCAGGATCGCCCTACAGGCCATCACCATGGGCCACCAGCAGATGCTCCACACCGCCGCCACCCACACCTTCATCAGCAAGTACGTCTTCCCCGGCGGCCTGATCCCCTCCCGCGAGGCCATCGCGGAGCACTCCGCCGCCGCGGGTCTGCGCACGCTCGCCGACGTCGGCTTCGGCGACCACTACGCCGAGACGCTGCGTCTGTGGCGCGAACGGTTCACCGCCCACCGCCCCGCGGTCACCGGGCTCGGCTTCGACCCGGTCTTCCAGCGCATGTGGGAGTTCTACCTCGCCCACTCGGAATCCGGATTCCGCTCCCGCTACCTCGACGTCCGCCAGCTCCTCCTCACCGAAGGAACCCGATGAGCCCCGCCGCCGACCGACTCGCACAACTCCTCGGCCATTTCCTCCCGGGGCCGCTCCCCGTGCGCCTGCGCGCCTGGGACGGCAGCCAGACGGGCCCGGCGGACGCGCCCCCGGTGGTCCTCCGCTCGCCCGACGCCCTGCGGCGGCTGCTGTGGCAGCCGGGCGAGCTCGGCCTGGCCGAGGCGTACGTCACCGGAGACCTCGAGGTCGAGGGCGACCTCGCCGACGCCCTCTCCCGAGCCGGCCGGAGCGTCCGCGACCGGCCGGCCACCCGCCCCGGGCCGGCGGGCATGGCCGCGGCCACCGCCCTCGCGGTACGCCTCGGTGCCGTCGGCCCGCCCCCGAAGCGCCCCGACGGGCGGGCCCGCCTGACCGGCAGCCTGCACAGCCTCTCGCGCGACCGCGCGGGCATCAGCCATCACTACGACCTCTCCAACGACTTCTACGGCCTTCTCCTCGACGAGTCGATGGCGTACTCCTGCGCGTACTGGACCCGGCCCGACGACCCGACCTACGCCCTGGCCGACGCGCAGCGCGACAAACTCGACCTGATCTGCCGCAAACTCGGCCTCGGCCCCGGGGACCGGCTGCTCGACGTCGGCTGCGGCTGGGGCTCCCTCACCGTCCATGCGGCCCGCGCGTACAAGGCGCGCGTCACCGCCGTCACCCTGTCCCGCGCCCAGCACGACTTCGTCACCGAACGCGCCGCACGCGAGGGGGTGGCCGATCTCGTGAACGTCCATCTGCGGCACTGGCGTGAGATCGACGGGGGCGGATACGACGCGGCGGCCGCCGTCGAGATGGGCGAGCACGTCGGCGACGCCGAGTACCCCGCCTTCGCCGCCAAGCTCCACGACGCCCTGCGCCCCGAGGGCCGGCTCCTGATCCAGCAGATGTCCCGGGGCTCCCACGCGCCCGGCGGAGGCGCCTTCATCGAGACCTACATCGCCCCCGACATGCACATGCGCCCCGTCGGCCGCACCGTCGACCTGCTGGAGAACGCCGGCCTGGAGACCCGCTCCACCGAATCGCTCCGCGAGCACTACACGGCGACCATCGACGCCTGGCGCGCCACCCTCGAACAGCGCTGGAGCGACATCGAGGCCCTCGTCGGAACGACCACCGCCCGCGTATGGCGCCTCTACCTCGCCGGTGCCTCGCTCGCCTTCACCGAACGCCGCATGGGCGTCGACCAGATCCTCGCCGTACGACCCACCCGCGAAGGAGCCTCGACCATGCCGGCCACCCCCGCCGCCTGGTACACCCCCACGGACCCGGCGTGAGCGCCACCGACTGGGGCGCCCTCGGCGCCAACCTCGCCGCCACCGCGGCCACGGCGCTGACGGTACTCCTCGCCACCTTCGCCGTCGCCGTACGCCGCGGACTGCACCGGATCGTCGACATCGCCTGGGGCCTCGCCTTCGCCGCCGTCGCCGCCGTCACCTGGCTGCTGTCCGCCGGACACGGCGACGACGGCCGACGCCTGCTCGTCGCCGCGGCGACCGCTGTCTGGGGACTGCGGCTGGCGGCCCACATCGCCCATCGCTCCCGCGGCCACGGCGAGGACCCGCGCTACACCGCCCTCCTCGACAAGGCCCCCGGCAACCGGACCCTCTACGCGCTGCGCACCGTCTACCTCGGCCAGGCCGCCCTCGTCTGGCTGATCTCCCTTCCCGTCCAGGCCGCCTCCTACAGCTCCGCGCCCCTGGACGCCCTGGCGTACTGCGCACTCGCGGTCTGGGCGACCGGACTCGCCTTCGAGGCCGTCGGCGACCACCAGCTCGCACGCTTCAAGGCGGACCCCGCCAACCGGGGACGGATCATGGACCAGGGCCTGTGGGCCTGGACCCGGCACCCCAACTACTTCGGCGACAGCCTCGTCTGGTGGGGCCTGTACCTCCTCGCCGGCACCGCCTGGCAGCCCGCCCTCGCCGTCCTCGTCTCCCCGGTCCTGATGACCCTGCTCCTCACCGTAGGCAGCGGCAAACGCCTCCTGGAGAAGCACATGGCCCACCGCCCCGGCTACGCCGCATACGCTGCCCGCACCAGTGGCTTCGTCCCCTGGCCACCCCGCAAGACCGCTCGCGGCACGCAGGAGAGTACAAAATGAGCACGTCCGAGCGAGGCGGCGCCTTCCATGCTCTCCAGATGCCGGAGCCCCGGTTTCTGCCCGCGGCAGGCGCGGTACTGCTCCTGCACGGCGGACGTGCCGACTCCCTCGCACCCCCGCCACCCCTCAACCTGCCCGACCTGAGAATGAGAGCTTTCGCCCGGACGCTCTCCGAAGCCCCCTCCCATGCCGGCGTCCTCATCGGGCACGTCCGCTACCGGATGCGCGGCTGGAACGCGGAACGCGCCGATCCCGTTCACGACACACGCCGCGCCCTGGCCGAACTCGCGGACCTGGCCGGCCCTGTTCCCGTGGTACTGCTCGGGCACTCCATGGGAGCCCGGGCCGCGCTGCGCGCCGCCGACGATCCGCACGTCCGCGGCGTCGTCGCCCTCGCCCCCTGGTGCCCGCCTGGCGAGCCGGTCACCCACCTGGCCCACCGCACCATCGTCGCCCTGCACGACCCGGCCGACCCGGTAACGTCCGCCGGCGACACCTGGGACTACCTCCACCGCGCCGAGGCGGCCGGGGCCCGCGTCCGGGGCATCCGCATGCCCGGCGGCCGCCACACCATGATCAGCCGCTCGCGCCTCTGGCACAACCTCGCCACCCGCAGCACAGCCGACGTCCTCGGTCTGGAATCCCCACCTCGCCCCTCCGCCACAGCTCCTGACCCGGTGTGGGGGGCCGACCCGCTGGACGCCGCCATATTCATCTCCGGTCGCCGGTGAACGTCACACGCTCCGCCTGCGTCGCCGCAACCGATCGGTACGCTCAGGCGTCCGCTCCTGCCCGCCCCCGTGACCGAAGGACCTTTCCATGTCCCCTGCGCGTTCCGCGCTTCTGCTCGCCGGGCTGATGGCCTCGGCAGGTGTCGCTCACTTGGTCGCACCCAGGCAGTTCGACTCCATCGTGCCGCGTTCTCTGCCGGGCAGCCCCCGGACCTGGACCAAGGCCAGCGCCGTGGCCGAACTGGCCTTGGCCGCCGGTCTCGCGCTGCCGGCGACCCGAAGGGCAAGCGCCCGGGCAACCGCCCTGTTCTTCGCCGGAGTGTTCCCGGCGAACGTCAAGATGGCCTACGACTGGCGTCACCGTTCGAAGACGGCGAGAGCCATAGCCTGGCGCGGCTTCCCCTCCAGTTTCCGCTGATTCTCTGGGCCCGCCGCGCGGGTATGCCGGACGCCAGGCGTGGCCCCGTCGGCGCTGGCGGGTGAGCAAGAGCAGCGAGGCGGCAACGAGTGCCAACACTTGGGCGACGACGACGAGGTTCTTGTCAATGAACCAGGCCGGTTCATACATATTGGGCAGGGGGCCGAGCTCACCGACGTCGACGTAGCGGTAGAGCAGGAGAGTGGCGAGTCCGCCGGCGGCGACGGTCCAGGCGAAGGCGTCTGCCAGGGGGCGGCGCCAGGCGAGGACCAGCAGCGTCGCGAGTGCGGCGACGGCGGCTTCGACACTGAAGAGGGTGCCCTGGCTGAGGGTCGCGGAGACTGCGTCGTAGCGGTCGGCGAGGCGCGCGTGGAAGTAGGCGTCGGCTGCAAGGCCGACTGCGGCCAGGAGACGGGCGACTGCGCGCAATCTCCGGTGTGCAGTGGCCGGGCGAGTCAGATCATGGGGCATGGGGTTGCTCCGGCGTGAGACGCCGTGTGGCCTGCGCTGGTCAGCGGACGGTGAGAGTGCCCGTCATGGACGGATGAATGTCGCAGACGTAGCGGTAGGTGCCTGCAGTGAGCGGTGCGGTGAAGGCGGCTGTCTGACCGCCTTCGATGGTGCCGGTGTCGAAGGCGTTGGCGTCTTCTGCCGTCACGGTGTGGGGGGCGGAGTCCTCGTTCACCACGAAGACCCTGGCTCCGGGTGCGACCGTGAGGTCGGCCGGCGCGAAGCGGAAGTCTTTGATATCGATGCGTTCTTCGCTGACCGACGTGGCGGACGGCGTCGAGGGCGACGGCGAGGCGGGCGCGGGCCCGCCGGAGGCGGAGCAGCCGACAAGGGCGATGAGCAGACACAGCACCGCGATCGCCACAACCATGTGCAGACTGCGGGAGCGGAGACGGACAGGCATGGGATCCTCCTGGGTGGCACGGGGCGGAATGCCCGACTCCCACAGAGGCCAGATGGTGCGCACGGCGGCTCCCCGGACAACCGAGACGGTGCGCGAACCGGGTGGGGCCGAAATCCTGGATGGACGGACGGTGACGGCCTCGGCGCCGAAGTGGCCACCGAGGCCGTCGCGAGGGCGAAACGGCTGCGGCCCTTATGGCGGTGGGCGCCACCCTTTCACTGAGGGTCAGTACTTACCCATGGAGCCGCCGCTGTGGCCTTCGATGACGCCACAGCTGGCAGGAGCGGTGGCTTCCTGGGGCAGCTTCGGGTCGAGTTCACTCTTGCCCTTGCCGAAGTCGTACACGCCGTTACCATTCGGGTCGATGCCGTGCTGGACGACGTGCAGGTAGGTGATGTTGTCGGCGACAGCCTGGGACACGGTGATCGTCCGCGAGTAGGACAGGTTGCCGTTCTTGTCCGCGACCGGCATCCGGTCGACGGCAAGACCGCTGGCCTTGGTGGTGTCGCCCTTGGTGGTCAAGGAGATGTTGATGTCTCCATAGGCGGGCAGGCCCTCGGCGGTGGTGACAATGCCGTCGCCATTCTTGTCGGCGCTGGCGTCGGGGCAGGTGAAGTCGTGGCCGCTGGTGGACCCGTGGATGTGCTGGGCGTGCGGCTGTCCGGGGACCAGGCCCTGGGCGTTGATCTTCACCGTGAGCTGGCGGCCCTGCAGGGTGAGCTGCGCGGTTCCGCGGACTCCCGAGTCGTTCAGCTGCCGCAGGTCGACCTTGTAGCTCCGGCCGTTCTGCGCCTGCTGGCCCGCGTCGTTCGTGTCATGGGCCAGTGCCGGGGCCGCCACGGCGAGCGTGAGGGCAGCGGGCAGGGCGAGGAGGGTGGTGAGGCGGGTTGAGCGCTTGACTGTCATCGCGACGCATCCCCTTCCGGGGAGTTTCACCGGCATGAAGCCGGATCGCGTTCGGACATTCGTCCCTTTCACTATTCATTCGGGGCGATCGGGAAGGGGGATTGCTTACCGGTCGCACCACTCTTCACGCGTGAGCGTGAAGGCGCCGCTCCCCCGCTGGGGGCCGCTCCGCCGCGGGGCGCCTGCCTCGCAGGCCCCGCGTGGAGCGCACCGGCGGACCCCGGGGTCGGCCGGTGCAAGGGCTGATGTCACCTCGTAGGCTGCCGACATGACCGAGAAGATCCTGACACCCACGCCCCGTGACGCTTTCGACCTGCTCATGTCCGGTAACCAGCGCTTCGTCTCCGGCGCCTCCGAGCATCCGAACCAAGACGCCGCCCGCCGCACCGAGACCGCACCGTCCCAGAAGCCCTTCGCTGTGCTGTTCGGATGCTCCGACTCCCGGCTGGCCGCCGAGATCATCTTCGACCGCGGCCTGGGCGACCTGTTCGTGGTCCGCACCGCCGGACACGTCGCCGGCACCGAAGTGCTCGGAAGTCTCGAGTTCGGCGTCGCGGTCCTCAACGCGCCGCTGGTCGTCGTCCTCGGCCACGACTCGTGCGGCGCCGTCGCCGCGGCCTGCTCCGCCCTGGAGAACGGAAAGACGCCGGGCGGCTTCGTCCGCGACGTGGTCGAACGGGTGACTCCCAGCGTGCTGGCCGCCCGTGCCGCCGGACGCGAGAAGCCCGAGGAGATCCTCGCCGAGCACATCGAGCACACCGTCGACCTGCTGCTGGAGCGCTCCCGCATCCTGGCCGACGCGGTGGCGGCGGGCCGCCTCGGCGTGGTGGGACTGTCGTACCGGCTGGCCGACGGCAGCGCGCAGCTCGTCGCCACGCGCGGCCTCGACGTGGCGGTTCCCACCGCGTCCTGACCACTCCCGGCGCAGCGGCGCCCGGGCTGGCCGGCGGGCGGACTACTTCTGATTGATGGGCAGGGCCAGGCCGGTGGCCTGGTACGGCCCTGTCACACCCCTGGCCCCCGCCGGATCGGCGCGGAGCGCGGGTTGCGGGGTGTGCCGGAGGCGGATGGGCAACGGCGTCACTGACGGCCGGTACAGGTCAGACGACGGGTCGGGGCCCCGCGGCGCGGCGGAGCCGATTGGCGATCGCCAGGCCCAGCCCCTCCTCCGCGGGAACGGAGGCGACGATGAGGTCGCATCCCTGCTGGTCGAGGTGGCGCAAGAATCCGTACAGCCCGCGCGCGTACTCGGCCATCGCGGCCGGGACCGGCAGGACGGCGTGCGCCTCCACCGGAGTGCCGGCGAGGCAGGCGGGCAGAAGGACACCCACCTGGTGTCCCAGTTCGTGTGCTCTCCCTGCTTCGGTAACGACCTGCTCGGGCTCGACCAGCACGACCCGTGCACGGGGCGCGTAGTGCGACGGGTGCTGGCCCGGCACCCGGACCTGGCTGGTCGAGGGGACCGCGAGCGGGCGTCCCAGCACCGCTTCGAGCTCCTCGCGGGTCACCCCGCCGGGCCGCAGGATGGTCGGGGTGCCGCTGGTGACGTCGACGATGGTGGATTCGACGCCGACGCGGCAGGGGCCGCCGTCCAGCACGAAGTCGACGGTTTCGCCGAGCTCGGCGCGGACGTGGGCCGCGGTGGTGGGACTGACGGAGCCGAAGCGATTGGCCGACGGAGCCGTGACTGCACCACCGAACGCATTGAGCAGTGCAAGGGCGACGGGGTGGTCGGGCACGCGCACGGCCACCGTCTCCAGGCCGCCGGTCGCTTCCAGCGGCACCCGGGAGCCGCGCCGCAGCACCAGCGTCAGCGGCCCCGGCCAGCAACGTTCGGCCAGCCGACGCGCAGCCTCCGGTACCTCCTGGACCCAGTCGTCCAGCTGCTCCGCACCAGCGATGTGAACGATCAGCGGGTGGGAGGGCGGACGGCCCTTGGCCTGGAAGATGCGGGAGACGGCGGCGGGGTCCTCGGCGTTGGCGCCCAGTCCGTAGACGGTTTCGGTCGGCAGCGCCACCAGGCCGCCGGTGCGCAGCACACCGGCTGCCTTCTCGATGTCATGAGTACTTGCCGTCACGCTGATGATTCTAGAGCGGTGGCCAAGGGCTGGCCGTTCCTTTGGTCAGGAGCGGGTGAAGCAGTCCCGCAGCCGCCGCTCGGCGAGCGCAGTGACACGCTGCTGACGACGATCGGGATCGTGCAGGGCTCCGTTCTCGATGGACAGCTCTGTGACAGCACGGCGCAGGAACCCTGTCGTGCGACGCTCGGCAGTCACCCGCTGCCCTGGCAGATCCGGTCACCCCGCCCTGGGTCGACCGCGCAACCTCAAGATCTGCACCCATCGGAAGCCGTGTCGGCCATAACTCTGCGCAGCAGCTAGGTGTTCTGTCCCGGGACAGACGAAGAACGGGATGTGGAAGGGGTCCGATCAGCCGGAGACGGCGACGCGGATCAAGGTGCGGACCGTGCCCGACTGCCCGAACGCCCCGCTCCTCCGCGTGCGGCTTGCCGATGCCCTCGAAGGCCGAACGGTGATGCGGACGCCGCCAACCGGCAGCGGATGATGGGTTCGCCCACCGCCCTTCTAAATGGCATCGATCCGTTCGCCCACGACAGCGTGGAGCCGAGCCTGTCCTGCTGGCTTTAACCCCACGCCGACGGCACGACCGGCGGGCCCGGCCGTCGCAGACCTCCGCCGCGCTCTGACCGGCGGCCGACCCGAGACGACCGGGAAGGAGTTAGGCAGGCCGCCCTCTTACGAAACGGTGGCGCTCTTGTTCCGCTCCACCCGCTCGCGCAGCGTCCACCCGAACTCCGGCCAGCCCACCTAATCGACCCCACGTTGACCTTTGACGCCCGCTACAGTGTGGCGTTCGCCACGACAGCCGTTGGAGATAGCGACACGGTGAACAAAACGCATGCGAAACATGCCAGGTCCGCGTTCCCCCGGTAAAGCGACACAATCTGCGGGGGACACAGCTTCTGCGGAAACAAACCTGTTGAGGACCCTCGCCATGGGCGCGACCGCCTTCGGTGTGATTCTTGGCCTGGGCGCCCTGGGCGCGGCCGCCGGAGCACTGACCGCCCCAGTGCTCGCCCGCCGGTGGGGCCCGGGGCCGATGATGCTGACCGCGCTCGCGATCACCCCGCTGACCCAGCTCCCGCTGCTGCTCGCCTACCCCGGCCTTCGCTGGCAGATCACGCTCGGAGCGGCGCTGTTCCTGCAGCTCGCCTGCGCCGGTGCCGCAGGCACTACCCAGCGGTCGATTCGTCAGATCATCACCACGGTCGGGATGCAGGCGCGGATGCAGGCCGTGAGCACGTGGCTGACAGCCGGCGCCCGGCCCGTGGCCGCGCTGCTCGCCGGCGGCCTGGGCACGTGGATCGGCGTGCGGCCCACCCTGACCGTCGGGACCTTCCTGCTGCTCGTCCCGCTAGTGGTCCTCGCCCACTCCCCGCTGCGTGCGCTGCGGCACATGCCAGACCAGCAGCCCGCCGCGCCCAGAACAGGCGGCGACCCCGTACCGCCGTCGCCCCCGCTACGGACGGCCCCTGCGGCCGTGCCCACGCCCGCCCGGGCGGAAGACGCCCGTCACGACCGCTCGCCCGGAGGAGATGCCACGTGAACACGCTGCCGAACACGGCGGCGGTGCCGTCCGCCGTGCCCGCCCCATCCGAGCCCCTCGGGTGCACCGGGCGCAGCGACCCCGCCCAGTCCGCCGCGTCCATCGCCCCCTTCCTCCCGCTGCAGTCCGCCGGCGACACCTCCGGGGCCGCGGACGCCCGGGCGGCGATGGTCGCTCGGCTGGAGGAGAGTGGGGAGCTGCGCCCCGGGCCGGTGCGCGAGGCTCTGCTCGCGCTGCCGCGCCAGGTCCTGATGCCCCAGGCGTACGTACGGCGCAGCGCTCCCGACGAGACCCCGCCGCGATGGGATCTACTGGACTGGACCCGCCCGGCGGACCGGGACGAGCTGCTGGAGCGGCTGCACAGCGGTGACAGCGTCTCGATCCAGCACGATGGCGAGCCGGTCCTCGGCCGCGCTGCCGGGCCGCGCCGCGGGGGCGCCATGACCGCGATGTCGAGCACGATGGGCATGACCGCCGACCTGCTCCAGATCCTGGACCTGCGGCCCGGGCAGCGCGTGCTGGATGTCGGGACCGGCGCCGGGGTGACCGCGGCGGTGGCGTGCTTCGTGTGCGGCCACGACCGGGTCGTCACCCTCGACATCGACCAGCACGTCACCGCCGCCGCCCGCGAGCGCCTGTTGGCACTCGGCTACCAGCCGACTGCGGCGACCGGGGACGGCACCGCAGGCTGGCCCGACGCGGGCCCGTACGACCGGGTCTTCGTCTCCTTCGCCGTCCGCCGCGTGCCGACAGCCCTGGTAAGGCAGTTGGCGCCGGGCGGGCGCGCCCTGATGACGCTCGGGACGTCGTCGCCGTCGTGGCCGGGCCTGGCCGTGATCGATAAGCGGCCGGATGGGCCCGTGGAGGCGGAGCTGCGCGCGGTCGAGTTCGGGCACCGCGCCGGTGCCGGCTTCGACCGGCTGTTCCTGTCCGCCTCCTTCCGCGACACGATCACCACGGCCGACGGGCCGACGCGGCGCACCCGGGTCGCGCCGCCGGCGGACACGGCGCGCGGCATGTGGCTGGCCCTCGACGCCCTGCACCCTGGGCTGGTTCGCCACTTCGGGGCCGAGGACCTTGTGATCGGCGCGCCCGAGTGCGGGTCGTGGATGCGCGTGCGAGCCGCCGGCCGCTGCCAGTGGGAGGTGACGATCTGCGGCCCGCGGGACATCTGGGCGGAGGTCCAGGACGCCGCCGCCCGCTGGCGGGCGGCCGGCGAACCGGCCGCCTACCGGCTTCACCTCGACGTCGACGGTGTCCAGCGGGCCACCAGCCCGAACGGCGCCCTGACCTGGCAACTTCCCCACACTCCTGGAGATTCACGATGACCCGCCCCGACCAGCCGGCCTCCGCGGCGGTCTCGGATGCCCTGTTTGGGTCCGAGGCCGACGACTACGCCCGCTACCGTCCCGGCCTGCCCGACGCCGCAATTCACCTCCTGGCCGCCACCCAGCACGGCGTACCCGACCCCGTCCTGCTCGACCTGGGCACTGGCACCGGCCAGGTCCCGCGCGCGCTGCTGCCCGTCCTGCGCCGACTGGTTCACATCGACTTGGTCGACGTGAACCAGCACATGCTCGAGACGGCCCGCGCCGCAACGGCCCGCGCCGCACTCGAACCGGTCCGCGGGGCCTGCACGGTAAGCGCCTTCACCGGCGAAGCCCACACCTTCACCCCTACCGCGCCCGGCCGAGCACCCACCTTGATCACCAGTTGCCGGTCCTTTCACTGGATGTCCCGCCCCGAGGTCCTGGACATGGCCGGTCGGGTGGCCGCGCCGAACGCCGTCGTGGCGATCATGGGAGACGGCAGCCTCTGGACCCACGAAGCGGACTGGACCGCCGCCCTTCGGGGGCTGATCCAGACCTACCTTGGCGAGGAGCGTCGCGCGGGCACTCGCGGCACGTACGCCGGACCGGGCCGCTCTTACGAGGACGACCTCGCCGACTCGGCGTTCAGCGACGTGAGCGAGCACCACTTCCCCGTCGCCCGCGTCTGGACCCCCGAGGACATCGTCGGCTACCTGCGTACCACCAGCTTTGCCCGCCCCGCCCTGTTCGCCGGCCGTCACCGCGAGTTCGAGGCCGAGGCGCTCGGTCTCCTTAAGGCCCATGCCCGCGGCAGGGTCCTGCCGGAGGACGCGGTGTTCACGGTGCTGCTCGGCCGCCGCCCCGGAGGTGCTCCGTGACCGGCTCCCAGCGGCACACCGAGCCGCTCGACGTCCACCTCATCGCCGTGCGCGACTGCGAGGCCGGGCAGCCCGAGGTGCTGCTGTCTCGGCGGGCCGGAGACGTGTACGCGGCGAGATGCTGGCATCTGGTCAGCGGGCACCTGGACGGCCCGTGGGAAGACGTGGTCACGGCCCTGGTGCGCGAGACCCGGGAAGAGGCTGGCATCGTCGTCGATCCTGCCGACGTCCGCGCGGCCGTCACCGTGCACCACCGCTCCCCCGCCGGCGGCGCCCGCCTCGGGGTGTTCTTCGAGGTGAAGCGCTGGCAGGGCATCCCGCAGGTCATGGAGCATCGGGTCTGCGACGCCATGGGGTGGTTCGCGGTCGACAACCTGCCGGAGCCGATGGTGGCGTACTGCCGGGCCGGATTGGACGCCTACCGGGCCGGCGCGCGGATGGCCGTGCACTTCCAGGAGCCCGGCGACCCGATCGCCTACACCCCGGACGCCGACCGCACGGTCCTGGTCCCCGAACCCGGCAGCCCGGGCGCGATCCCGGAGGAGGAGGTGCGCGCCTTCGCCGAGCGGGCGGTGGGCCGGATCACCACCTGGACGGACGCGTCCTGGGCGCGTGAGGAGAGCCGCGTATGGCGGGCGCGCGGCGCCGAGGGCGGCACCTGGTACGTGAAGATCCACCAGAATGGCCGTTTCCATCAGCGCGAAGTCGCCGCGCTCCGGGGCTGGGTCGCTGGCCTTGGCGAGGCCGCGCCCCGCCTGGTGGCTGCGGATGCGGATCTGCGGGCCGTCGTGCTCACCGTGGTGGGAGGCCGGTCCCTGCATGGCGCCACGTACGCGCCCGAGCAGCAACGCCGGATCTTTCACCGCATCGGGCAGCTCGCGGCCGCCATCCACACCAGCGCCCCACCGCGCCCGGCCGCCGGCGCCCTGCCGCTGGGGAAGCTGGAGCGGCACCTGGACGGCGCCCGCATCCACCTGGCGCCCGGGGATGAGGACTTCATCCGCGCTGTCGCCGAGAAGGCCACCGGCTTGCCCGCCTTGGAGGCGGTCCCCACGCATGGTGATCTCCAGCTGCGCAATCTGCGATGGGATGAAGATGCCGATGCGCTCTACGTGATCGATTTCGAGCGGTCGGAAGTTGGGCCGGCAGTACGGGACTTCGTGCGGCTGTCCGATGCCTGGCACGGCCGCCCCGACCTCTTTCAGGCCGTGTTGGACGGCTACGGCCGCCCCTTCACCCCGGAGGAGGAGGCCCAGCTCACGGCCCTGTCCGTCCTCGATTCCGTCTCCGGCATCGCCTACGGCACAGCCCACGGCGATCCCGAGCTTGTGGAGCGCGGCCGGCGCACCCTGGCCCGGCTCCGCGCCGCCCAACGCCCCTGACCCCACCTCTACTACGCACGAGGAGCAGCACGTTGACGTACACCGCCCGCGATCAGTGGGAGAAGCACTTCAGCGAGGGCAGGACCTTCCGGCAGCTCGGTGAGCGCGAGCGGGAACTCCTCGCCGAGCACACGCCCGTCCCCGACGGCGGCGGCCGAGCGCTCGACGTAGGCTGCGGCACCGGGGAGCTGGCCGCCTACCTCGCCTCGCTCGGCTACACCGTGGACGCCATCGACTTCACCGACAGCGCCCTGGCCCGGGCCCGGAACGAGCAGAGTGGCGTCGAGGGCGTGCGCTGGCTGCACCTGGACGTCGAGCACGACGACCCGGCCCCGCTTCACGACGAAAAGTACGACCTGATCACGCTCAGCCTGATGTACCCGTTCGTGCAGGACAGGAGTCGCGTCGTTCACGGGCTGGGTGAGCGGCTGCGCGACGGCGGCGCTCTCGTCATCATCACCCCGGTGGCGGAGACCACGCCCGAGGAGCGGCGCGGCATCGCCCTGGACAAGGACGAGATCGCCGTGCTCGCCGTCGGATGGGAGACGGTGGAGCGGCTGGACGCGGACGGCCTGGCCTTCCTGGTCCTGCGCGGGCCCTGCCACACCGACACGAGGGCCGTCGAGAAGCGGCCGACCACCGCCCATGCCCTCACCGGCGCCCTCGCGGTCGTCACCGACGACGCCGGCCGGGTCCTGCTCGGCCGGTCCCGCCGCGGCATGCTCGAACTGCCCGGCGGTAAAACCCGCGGCCCGGAGGACTTCGCCGCCGCGGCCGTCCGCGAACTCGGCGAAGAGACCGGCCTGCTCGCCGAGGAGGCGGACGCGCACGTGGTGTCGATGCTGGTCGACGACAGCCACGGCATCCCTCGGCTCACGGCCGTCGTACGTGTCACCAGCTGGTCCGGCCAGCTCGCCAACCCCGAACCTGACAAGTTCGCTCGCTGGGAGTTCCACGATCTGCACGCTCTGGCCTGCGTCGGGGACGTGTTCGTCCCTGCCGCGGCGGCGCTGGATGCCGTGTGGCCCGGGATCGTTCCCGACCTGCCGCCCGTGGTCTCCTACCCCCTCGCCATCGAGCAGCCGCCCGTGCCGGGTGAGCCTGCCGAGGCAGTCCGGCTGCGACAGGCGATGGCCCAGACGGTGATCGACGGCGGCTGGGCACCATCCGAGCCGGTCCAGCAGGCGCTGCGGACCGTGCCCCGCCACCGTTTCGCCCCGGAGGTGAACCTCGAGGCCGCTTACGACGGCGGCGACCGCGCCGTCATCACCCGCCGCGACGAGACCGGCACGGCGATCAGTTCGGTGTCCGCGGCCTGGCTCCAGGCCGACATGATCGAGCACGTCCACCTCAAGCCGGGCGCGATCGTGTTCGAGGCAGGCTCCGGCGGCTACAACGCCGAGCTGATCGCCCACGTCACCGCCCCCGACGGTCGTGTGGTCACCGTCGACATCGACCCGTGGGTCGTACGCCGCACCCGCGCCTTCCTCACGGAGGCCGGCAGCGGCCGCGTCACCGCGGTCGAAGCCGACGCCGCCCTCGGCGCTCCCGCGCACCTCGTGCCCCGCGGCGGCTTCGACGCCGGCGTGATCACCTACAGCTGCTGGGACATCGCCCCGGCCTGGCGCCAGCAGCTGGCTGAAGGCGGGCACCTGGTCCTGCCGCTGGAGATCGGCGGCTACAGCAGGGCGGTCACCTTTGAGCGGCGCGGCCAGGTGCTGCACGCCCGCCACTTCACCTACTGCGGATTCGTCCGCGACCAGGGACAGCAGGCCCGGAGCATCCCGGTCGTGTCCCTTCTCGACGGCGGGCTGACGCTCCGCTTCGAGCACGGCACCGCCGCCGAGACGGCGGGCCTGGAGGAGGCGCTGCGCGGGCCGCGGCATGAGCTCGCCACCGGCGTGACGATGGGGGCGAACTCGTACTTCGGCTCCCTGCAGCTGTACGCGGCCACCACCCTGCCCGCCTTCTGCAGGCTGGCCGCTCACCAGGACCCAGCCGAAGGGGTGACCGTCATCGGGAAGGGCCGTGACGCGCCCGCGATCGTCGGCGACGCCTCGCTCGCCTACGTCACCCACGTCCAGACCCAGGACGGTGAACACCCCGAGGACAAACAGTGGGAGTGGGTCGTCCACGCCTTCGGCGAGCAGGGCCCTGAGCTCGCCGAGCGGCTTGTGGCCATGGTCCGGGCCTGGGACCGTCACGTGCGCGCCGATGACAACGACCAGCATGCCGATCCCGTCCTGACCGTCTACCCGGCCGGGACGCCCGACGATCTGCTGCCCGCCGGGGATGTTTTGGACAAGGAGCACTGCCGCCTGGTGTTCCGGTGGCCTGGGCGTGACGCCCTGCTGCCCCGCCCCGTTGGGCGCTTGGGGGCCGGCGTCGTGACGGAGGGGGTGTGACGGTGGAACCGGCGGTACGCGAGGCAGTGTTCACCGCGCCGACGGAGCGCGGTGACCGTGAACGGATGAGGCGAGCGCACGCGACCGCCGCTCTTCAGTTCCAGGTGTCCGGCTCAGGGCCGGAGGTGTGGGGGTGGCAGGGCCGCACCCTGGGACGCCGGGCCGGGAACTGTTGGCTGCGGGTGGTCTGCGCCGCGCCGGACAAGGCCGGCGGACGGCTGTGGGAGGGCACGGCGGCTGCGGACACGCACGTGCCCAGGTCGGTACCGCGGCCGCGGCTTCGCGGCGTTCTCGATTGGACCGCGTCGGACGCCGCCTACCGGGCCGAGCTCACCGAGTACGTGCCTGTCCCAGCGGTCACCAGCGGCAGTCCTGCCCTCTCCCGGGACATCGCACTGCCCGACGCCTGGTGGTCGGATCTGAAGGCCGCGCTCGCCATGCTCGCGGCAGTGCCCACCGACCGGGAATCCGTGCGGCAGGGCTGGGTCGACCGGAACTTCCGCCGCTTCGTCGGCATCGACCCGGTGCGGATCTGTGAGACGACGACCGGGCACGCCGACCTGCACTGGGCGAACGTCACCGGCGTACCCCTGGTTCTGCTCGACTGGGAAAACTGGGGGCGCCTACCTGTCGGCTACGACATCGGCCTTCTGCACGCGTACACGCTCGCCGCGCCCGCGACCGCCGCCCGCATCCGGCAGGAGTTCGCCCACGTGCTGAGCACAGACGCCGGCCGGACCGGCGAACTGGTAGCGCTCGCCCAGCTCCTCCAGGCCTGTGCCCGAGGCGTCCACCCCACCCTCGCCCCACTCATCGCCCGCCGGGCCGAGCACCTCACCGGCACCCCCGTACCCGCTCCCTGACCACCCCGCCCCTGCCCGGAGGCCCCTGTGACGCAATCGAGCACACCCTCCCTCCTCGGAGTCTTCGCACACCCGGACGACGAATCCCTCCTCGCCGGCGGAGTCCTCGCCCAGCACGCCGCCGCCGGCGCTCGCACCGCGGTCGTCACCGCCACCTGGACGGCCAGCAGCCATCGCGCCCCCGAACTCGCGGCCGCCTTGGACGCCTTGGGCGCCGGCACGCCGCGGCTGCTCGGCTACGCCGATGCGCGCAACCCCGACTCGGCACCCGGTGGTGCCGTACGCCTCGTCGATGCGCCCCTCGACGAGGCTGTCGGCCGCCTCGTCGCACACATCAGGCACTTCCAGCCCGATCTCGTCGTCGGACACGATGCCTTGGGTCAGCTGACCGGGCACCCGGACCACCGGCGCACCCACCAGATCACGCTCCTCGCCGTCGAAGCCGCGGGCCTGCCGCACCTGTATCCGGAGGCCGGCGAGCCGTGGCAGCCCGCCGCCTTCTACGCGGCCACCCATCCTCAGTCCGGGATCGCCGACCTCGGTCCGCTGCTCAGCGGGGTCGGGAAGACCCTGCTGTCCATGCCCGACGAGTACGTGAGCGCCACCGTGGACGTGACGGCCTGGCTCGACCGCAAATGGGCGGCCATCAGCTCACACCTCAGCCAGCTCCAAGGCGAACGTCCGCTTCCCGCCCTGTTGTCCCGTGCCGACACCGGGCGACGAGACCGCATCCTCGCCACCGAGTACTTCATCCGTCTCGGCCTCCCGCGCGGCGGCCAGGGCGCCTCAGCACTCACGGCCAGTCCACCGGGCCCACGGTGAACCCGCTTCACGTCACGACCCAACCAGTGGCATCGGCCCGGGCCGATGAAAGACGGACAAAGAGTCCCATGCCCAGCTCAACGCACCATTCCGGCCAGACAGACCCTCCCGCCACCCCGAGCAGCCCGCCGCCGGGGAACACGAACCCGGCCGTCGATGCATCCGGCACAGCCGTCGCGCTCAGGACCGGACACTGCCCAACTTGCCCAGAATGCCAGGGAGATCACCTCATGAACGCCACCCCAGCCGCCGACACCCAGGGAGCCGATACATCTGGGGAGCGCACCGGCGGCTGTCTCTGCGGTCGCATCCGCTTCACCACTCGGGGTCCAGCAGTTTTTGCCCACACCTG
Organism: Streptomyces sp. NPDC048338; assembly: GCF_043201055.1. Taxonomy (NCBI): domain Bacteria; kingdom Bacillati; phylum Actinomycetota; class Actinomycetes; order Kitasatosporales; family Streptomycetaceae; genus Streptomyces; species Streptomyces sp. NPDC048338. Next base: position 280,840 of record NZ_JBICYQ010000005.1, on the reverse strand, counting down.
TACCTGTCCCCACTGTCAAAAGCTCGGCGGCACACCCGTGATGTGGTGGGTGGGCTTCGAGACGGTCACCTGGACAGGTGAGGGCGGCGAGCCGACCTGGTACGAGACCTTCGCAGGCGAGGCGAAACGCGGCTTCTGCCCGACCTGCGGCAGCCGCATCGCGGCGATCGACAGCGACATCCCGGAGATCGGCATCAACGTCACCGCTCTCGACGACACCAGCGGCCCAGACCTCGTGCCGATCCACGCGTCCTTCCGCGACGAGGCAGTGCCGTGGATGACCATCGTCCTCGCTCCCGAACCGCCCGCTCCGCAGCCCGCCTCGCCATGACGTCTTCACCCCGCCGACGGCACGCCTTCGCAGCCGGTGGACCCAGCCACTCGTCCACAACAACGACGCCGACCTCACCTCGCAGGACGGCGAGGCGGCAACTGCCCCCGCAGCAGCCCGAGCCCACGACCTGATCGGAATGAGATGACGACGACCTCACCTGACGAACCACCCAGCGTGGCGATGAACGAAGAGGCATACGGAGCGCTGCGCGCCTCGCACGCCCTGTGGGCCGGCACCTCTGTGCTGATCACCGACCGGCGAGGACGGGTCCTGCTTCAAAGCGTGACCTACCGGCCCACCCGTCTGCTAACCGGGGGCGCCGTCGACAAGGGCGAGTCCCCCGCTCAGGGCGCCACCCGCGAAATGGAAGAAGAGCTCGGCGTCCTGGCGCCCGTCACCTGCGGGCTGGCCGTCGACTGGGTCTCCCCCACCGGCCGCACCACGCCGCCCGCCATGCGGTTCCCCGGCGAGCTCTTGCACGTCTTCGACGGCGGCGTCTGGGACGAGGACCAGATCGCGGCGATCCGGCCCCGCCCGGGCGAGATCGACGGCATCGACTTCGTCGAGCCCGCTGAACTGCCCGCTCTGATGTCTCCCGGCGACGCCCGACGGGCCCTGTCCGCGCTCCGCGCCCGCATCAACGGCGGCGGCCCCGCATTCCTGGAGGACGGGCTCCCCATCGCCCCGACCGTCCTTGACCGGGTCGGCGTTCTGCGTACCGCCCGAGCCCGCCACCACTTCCCCTTCCACCACACCCGCCGCGTCCCCGACGGCCTCCCGGTCCGCCAGTCCTGGGCCTGGGCCTTCGCCCCGGACGGGCGCGTCCTCGTGCTCCTCGAACCGGACACCGGCGCAGCGTGCCTGCCCGGCGGCACTCCCGAACCCGAGGACCGCGCAGACCCCGAGGCCACGTTGATCCGGGAAGCGCGTGAGGAGGCCGCCGCGGAGCTGGCCAGCATCCGGTATCTCGGGCACCTGTCCGACCCCGATGAACCCTGCGCGCGCGTGCGCTACGCCGCCGCCCTCACGAGCCTCGGCTCCACCACCGCTGACCCTGCGACCGGTCGCACCTACGTCCGAATCCTGGCCACTCCGGAGCAGGCCGTGGAGTTCTTCGACTGGGGGCCACCCGCGGCCGAGCAGCTCCAAGCGGCCCACCATGCCCGCGCCCTCCTCGGCATCCCCCGGGCCGGTCGCCAGCCCGTCACCGAACTCAACAGCCCCACCTCCTGGTAGCCCAGGACTGCCCGAAGCGAACCAGCCGAATCGAGGAACCCCACGCCCGACGACGCGGCGTTCACGTCAGTGTGGCCGGCGCCCGGCAGGCGCCCCTTTCAGTGGGAGGGCGGGGCAGCCGGGCCGGCCGAACGCCTGGTGGGGGGGGTCAGGCCGCGGCGAGGGCGAGGAAGTCGGAGACGCCAGGAGCGGCGCAGTAGGGCTGGAAGTCCGGCACGAGGTCCTGGACGAGCCGTTCGCAGCGTGGAGCGCCGATGCGGCGGGAGAGGGTGAGTGCTTCTTCGGCTGCGTGGGCGGCGAGTTCGGGTTCCTTGAGCTGGAGGTGACTGGCTGCTTGGTAGGCGAGGAAGACGCCGCGGGTTTTGGCGCGGGAGTCGGGCAGGAGGGCTTGGCCCTCGGTGATGAGTTGGTGGGCGCGGCGGGCATCTCCGAGGTCGAGGAGGGCCTGGCCGGAGTCGACCGCGAGGTCGGCTTCCGACATCCACGAGCACCAGGCCGGCAGCGGCCGGCCGGACGAGGCCCCGAAGTGGTGCTCGGCCGCTTCGAGGGCCCGCAGGGCAGGCTGCTTGTCCTGCTGCGCAGCGAGCGTGCGGGCGAGGCGGAGGTGGAGAAGGGATCGGGCCGCGGGGTGCTGGGCGCGCTTGAGGGCCTGCCGGAGGATTCCGGCGGCGGTGGTGTGGTCCTGACGCCAGGCGGCCTGGTAGGCAAGATCGCCGAGCATCGCCGCCCCGAGGTCGGGGTCGCCCGTGGCGTGGGCGCTGTGGAGACCGGCGACCCAGAGCTTCCCGGCGGCGGTGTGGCGGCCGTGGTCGAAGCGGTGCCATGCCGCCGTCTGCGCGAGGGAAGCGGCCAGGGTGTGGAGGCGCAGTCCGCTGGCCTTGTCGTAGCGGCCGCCCTCGATGAGGTCGGTGACGGTCTTGAGGTGGGCGTCCAGCAGGGCGGAGACGTGCTGGCGCTGCTCGGTGGCCAGGCTGTTGAGCTGTCGGCTGATGCCCTCCAGGACCGTGACCGTGTCCTCGCCGACCAGCTTGCCGTCCCCTTGCGGCGCTGCGAGCGCGCTCCCCGGTCCGGTGGCCCAGGCCGTGGCGAGCGCGGTGAGGGCGGTCCCGGAGATGGTGAGGAAGGTGCGTCGTTCCAGACGTTCCATGGCGGTGTTGAGGGCCTCTCGCAGTGCGATGACGGTGCTGGTCGGTCCGAGAGGCACGACGCCCCCGTCCCCGGCGGGCAGCCAGTGCGGCCAGGCAGCCGGGTCGACCAAGCCGAGCGGGAGTTCCAGGGCCTCCGCAATGTAGATCTGCGTCTCGGCCTCCGGGGTGACCCCGAGGACTTCCCATTTGCGGATCCGGTGCTTGTCGGTGCCCGAGCGCAGGCCGCGCCGCTCGGCCGCAACACAGATGAGTTTCGCGAGATCGACCCGGGTCAGGCCCCTGGACGCGCGCTGGTGGGCCAGCGGGTGAGTGCACTCGGTCACGTAGTCAGTCAAGCACCGTCCGTGGCCGCCTGGGAGGTGTTCGGCCAGGGGGACCCCCGACGGGACCCCCGCCAGGCCATCGCGCCTGAGGCACAGGTGCTCGAAGCTCGATCTTCCGAGCGGCCACGCCCGGCCGGCTCAGGCCCGTGCCGCGGACCGGCGCCCGTCTCGTTCCCGCATGCTCCGAAGGGAGACATCGTCATGCCACGTTCCCCGGCCCCTCGTCCGGCGCCCCTGGTGATGGCCGAAGTTGGCTGCCGCGCCGGGCAGAGCCCGGAGCCGATGCTGCAGACCTGTCCGTACCTCTCCAGCGTCCGGCCCGGCGCCGACGCGCGCGTGGTGTACCTGACGGACACCTCCGGGCCCGAGGCCCCCACCGGGCCGCCTCCTCCGCCGGCGGCAGTGTTCGGGATCGTGGGACTGGACCGGACGATCGTGTGGCAGGACGACGTCGAGGTTCTCGACCTTCTGCGCTACGCCGCCTCCCACCCCCGCGCGACCGGCGAGCTCGCGGCCCGCTTCGGGGCCGACCGGGTCTTGGCGGCGACCGGCTGGGGATGGCTGCAGGATCCCGCCCTCCTGTGCCGGGAGTACCGCGTGATCTCCGGCGAGATCGAGGTGACCGCGCACTGCAACTGGGGCTGCGCCTCCTGCCCGGTCGCCACCGACCCCAAGCCGCGCCGCACGATGCCGATGCCCCTCTTCGAGGAGATCACCGACAAGCTCATCGCGGTCGGCGCCCAGTACGTGACCTTCCAGTTCTTCAACGAGCCCACCCTCGACCGGCACTTCGTCCAGCGGCTGGAGGTCCTGGCCGCCCGCGGGATGCCGCTGGCCCTGTACTCGAACGCCTCCGCGCTGACCGCGGACAAGATCGCCGCGCTCCAGCGAACCGGGGTGCTCAAGCACCTGATCGTCAACATCCCCTCCACCGAGGAGACCGAGTTCAACGTCCTCACCGGATCCCGGCACTTCCGGCACACGATCGGCAACACAGAGGCGGCCCTGACGGCCGGCCTGCCGGTACAGGTCGTCGTCAACGGGGTCGGCGCGCGCCTGGAGCGAAACCTTGCAGGCGTGGAGCGGCACTTCACGCCCCTGGGCGCCGAGGTGTATCCGAGCCTGACCTGCGACCGGGCCGGTGAGCTGGGCGGCGAGTACGCCCAGGACGTCCACGTTCAGGGACAGCTGACCGGCTGCGGCTGGCCGCTCCAGCACGTCAACATCTCGGTGGCCGGCGACCTGTTCCTGTGCTGCAACGACTACTACCAGCGCGAGACCTTCGCCCACGTCCGGGACGGCTCGATCGACGAGCTGATGTCCGGCGAGCGGGCTGTCGCGCTGCGCCGGAAGGTCTTCGGCGTCGACCAGGCCCCGGACGACTTCCTGTGCCGCCGCTGCCACAACCAGTTGCCCGACTTCCCCGGCCGGGACTTCCGCCCGATCGCGACCTTCGGATAGGAGGCGAACCCTCATGAGTGCGCCCGTACGGATCTGGTACGTGGCCGGACAGCGACTGTGCAACCTGTCCTGCGACCGCTGCGTGTCCATCGGCGAATGGGCCATGAGCAACCGCTACGACTGGAAGAACCCCGAGGACCGCGACGTCTACGAGAAGGTCGTGAACTGGATCGGGACCCGCCCCTACCCGGTGAAGGTCCGCCTCGGCACCCTCGGCGAGCCGTTCGCGAGCACCTTCTTCCTGGAGAAGGCGGCCTGGCTGACCCGGCAGAGCGGCGTCGACTACGTCGAGCTGCTCTCGAACGCGATCCTGCTGCCGAGACGGCTGCCCAAGCTCGAAGCGGACGCGAACCTCGGCAAGCTGTCGCTCTGGCTGACCTGGCACGACGGCCAGGTCGACCTGGAGCGGTTCATCCAGGCCGCCGTCTTCGCCCAGGAGCGCTACGGCTGCTTCGTGGTCGTCAACACCCTGCTGTTCGAGACCAACGCCGACGCCGTGGCCCGCGCCCGGGACGCCGCCCTCGCCGCCGGCCTGCGCTTCAACGTCGACCACGGCTACGACCCGACCGCCGACTCCACCCCCCAGGACCCGTCCGCCGCCGTGCCGGTCCTCCAGAGCGCCGACGCCCTGGACACCCTGGCCGCTCTCGGCGGGAACCGGGCCCTGGCCGAGGCCGCCCTGGCCGGGCTGACCTCCTGCCGGGGCATGCTCTGCCGCGCCGGCCACGACTCGGCGTTCATCGACATCCACGGCCAGGCCTACCGCTGCTCTAACTACTCCTCCCAGGAGCAGCCCCCGCTGGGTAGCGTCCTGGACCCCGGCTTCGACCTCCCGCTGCGCCCCGAACCGTGGGCGCCGTGCGCGGCCCGAGGCGGGTGCGGCAACAAGGAGGACTTCCTCAACCTGCAGATCGCCGGCCCCCTGCGTCCCACCACGGTCCCCAGCCTCGGTTGGACCGACGCCTGACATAGCCCGCTCCCGCTCCCGGAAGGGAGAGCTCTCGTGCTCATCGGCGACATGACCTGGCCCGACTTGAACCCGGGCCCCGACACCCACGCCATCATCCCCGTCGGCGGCCTGGAACCGCACGGCCCGCACCTCCCGCTCGGCTCCGACACCATGATCAGCGACCACTTCGCCCGCCGCCTCGCCGCCGCGGTCGACGGGCACGTGGCCCCGACCCTCGGCTACGGCGTGGCCACGCCCGGCCAGCGCCTCGGCGGCACCTTCCCCGGCGTGATCAACATCACCGGCGCCACCTTCACCGCCGTGGTCACCGACATCCTCACCGCCCTGGCCCGCCACGGCTACCGGCGCCTGATCCTGCTCAACTCGGCCATCGACAACATCGCCTTCCTGTGCGAGGCCGCCCGCCGCCTGACCGAACACGTCCCCGGCGCACGGGTGATGATCGTGAACTGGTGGGACGTCGTGGGCGAGGACTTCCGCAACGCCCTCGCCAAGGAGACCGGGACCGCCCGCGCGGACGACCACCACGCCGGGATGGTCGAGTCCAGCCTCGTCATGCACATCAGCCCACACGCCGTCCGCCCCGACCGGCTGCCCGCCGACGGCGGCACTGAGCAGCCCCGCCGGATCAGCTACCACCTGTACCCGCAGCCGGCCGACACCACCACGAGCACCGGCATCGTCTACACCGCCGCCCACGCTGGCCCGGATCTCGGCGAGCGCATCGCCGACCGAGTCGCCGAGCAGCTCGCCGACGCCGTCCGCCGCGAGTTCGCCGCGCCCCTGCCGTCCTGACCCAGCCGCCGCCCCGAGCCCCGTCCCGGGGGCCGCTCCGAAGGAGACCCACACCCATGTCCCTCGGCAACGACCTGTTCGTGTTCTCGCCCTCCGCCTCCTACCCCCGCCCGTTCGCGGCCGTCATCGACGACCGCGCCCAGATCGTCCACGCCTGGTCCAGCCCGATCGGCCAGCCCGACATCGAGACCAGCCCGCCGTCCTACCTCCGCGGCTGGAACCACGTCGAAGTCGGCCCGGACGGATCCCTGTTCGCGGTCGTGCCGCTGCACGCTCTGCTCAAGCTCGCCCCGGACTCCACCCTCACCTGGCGCGCCGACCTCCCCGCCCACCACGACCTCGCCCTCGGCCCCCACGGCGAGATCTACGTCCTGACCGAAGAGCCCCGCCCCTTGCCCTGCACCGGCGGCTCGCTCGTCCTGCTCGACAACTCCATCACCGTCTTGGGGCCCGACGGCCAGCTGCGCGACGCGCACTCCGTGTACGAGAGCCTGACCACCGACCCGGCCCTGGCCGCGCTGATCAACGGCGCGATCGACCGGCACCGCGAGGCCGGCCGGACCGCGGACGCAGCCGTCCTCGCCCCGCGGCTTGAAGGCGCGAACGGCTGGCGGCGCGGCCGCGACATCTCCCGCCTGCTGCGCTCCCGGCCCGGCTCGCCCAGCGACATCCTGCACACCAACTCCCTCGAGATCCTCCCCGCCCACCCGGCCGGCCTGTGGGCGGCCGGCGACGTCCTGGTCTCGATGCGCAACCTCGACCTCATCGCCGTCCTCGACCTGCGCGCCCGCTCCGTGCGCTGGTGGTGGGGGCCCGGTGAGCTGTCCGGGCAGCACCAGCCCTCTGCCCAGCCCGACGGCACCATCCTGGTCTTCGACAACGGCCGCCGCGCCGGCCGCTCCCGGGTCCTGGAGATCGAACCCGTCGCCCGGTCCGTCGTCTGGCAGTACGAGCCCGGTCTGTTCTGCGAGATGGCCGGGGGCTGCGAGCGCCTGGCCGACGGCACCATCCTCATCAGCGACGCCCAGGCCGGCCGCGCTCTGATCGTCGACCGCGACGGCCGCGAACGATGGCAGGTCCAGGTCTCCACGAGCACGGCGGACGCGCGCTCCCGCGCGGAGTTCTACCGGCTCTCCGCCATCCCCGGTGCCGCTGCCGACCACCTGGGCACGGGGGACCAGCCCGCTAGAGCCCTCACCGAATCCCGCGTCCGCTGCCAGCTCGGCCAGTCCGTACGGAGCACCCTGTGATCAGCGTGATCATCCCGACCCGCGACCGCCCCGGGCCGCTCCACCGCGCCCTGCGCAGCGTCGCCCGCCAGACCTACCGCCGCTTCGAGGTCATCGTCGTCCGCGACGGCGGCCACACCGTAGAGCAGGTCATCGACCGCTGGCAGCACGAGATGCCCGTCCGCCTCCTCGAATCCGACACCCCGTTCGGCGTCTCCCACGCCCGCAACCGCGCCATCGCCGCTGCGCAGGGCGACCACATCGCCCTCCTCGACGACGATGACGTCTTGCTGCCGCACCACCTTCAGGCCGCAGCCGACGCGCTGCGTACCCGCCGGGCCGACACCGTCTACGGCCAGGCCCTCGTCAGCCCCACCTGGATCGAGGACCTCCCGCGCGACCGCGCCCACCTGCCGTGCAAGGACTACCCGTTCGACCCGGGCTTCCTCTCCGTCGCCAACACCATCCACACCGGTGCCGTCGTCACCCGCAACCCCGCCGGCAGCCCCGTCCGGTTCGACGAGACGCTGCACCACTGCGAGGACTGGGACTTCCTCCTCGCCCTCCGCGCGGCTGGCCACCGCTTCGCCCGCCTGGACACCATCACCAGCGTCTACCACCAAGTCCCTGTGCCCGGCGCCGTCCACACCGCCTACCAGTCCACCCCCACCCCGTTCACACGGGCGCGCACCCTCCTATACGGCCGGTGGCCGGTGGCCACCGGCCGCGCTGAGGCGTACCGGGACTGGTTCCGCCGCTTCGACCAGCGCCTCGACACCCTCATCGCCCACGGCCTGGACGTCCCGCCCCACGTGTACGAACACGCGGTCCGCCAACTCCACGCCGCCTTCACCGACCGCCGCTCCCCGGACCGCGACCTCCTCAACCTGCTTCTCCCCCTTACCCCGGCCGCGCCCGCCCGGCCGAACGGCGGGGCCCTCGGGCTCCGACCGGCGGTGACGCATGCAGCCCGGTGACGCGCCCTACGACGGCTTCGCCGAGAGCTTCGCCCGCGAAGCCGCCGTCAGCGCCTACAACGCCCGCTACGACCGCCCCACCGTCCTGGGCCTCATCGGGGACGTGAACGGCCTCGACATCCTGGACGCCGGCTGCGGCCCCGGCCTCTACCTGTCCGAGCTCGCCGCGCGCGGGGCCCGGCCTTTCGGTATCGATCAGAGCGCCGACATGGTCCGCCTCACCGGTGAGCGCCTCGGCTCCCTCGCGCAGGTCCGCCGGCACGACCTGGCCGATCCCCTCAGCTGGGCGGACAATGAGAGCTTCGACATCGTCCTGCTCGCCCTGGTCCTGCACTACCTCCCCGACCGGGTCAGCACGCTGCGGGAACTCGCCCGTATCCTGCGGCCCGGCGGGCAGATCGTCGTCTCGACCAGTCACCCCACGGCGGACTGGCTCGCCCGCGGCGGCAGCTACTTCGACAGCGGCTTCATCGAGGAGCGTTGGTCGAACGGGATGATCCACCGCTACTGGCACCAGCCCCTCCAGGCCTGGCTCGACGAGTTCACCGCCGCTGGCCTCGCCCTCGACCGTCTCGTCGAACACCAGCCAGCTCCCTCGATGGCCCGCCTTCACCCGGCCGACCACGAGAAACTGACCCGCCAGCCTGGCTTCATGGCCGTCCGGCTCCGTAAGCAGCACCCTGGAACTTAGGCTCTAGGCCAGCCTCCTCCACCACCACCCGGGAGTCCACCCATGCCCATCCGACGCCCGATCCTGGCCGTGGTCAGCGGGCCTCCGGCGACAGGCAAGACCACCCTCGCCCGGGAACTTGCCCGGCACCTGGGCTGCCCCGCGATCCTGCGTGACGAGATCAAGCAGGGCATGGTCATGAACCATCCCGGTCACGACGCCGACGGCGATGATCCACTCAACATGCCGGCCCTGGAGGCGTTCTTCGCGACGATCACCGTCCTTCTACGGGCCGGCACAACAGTCGTTGCCGAAGCCGCCTTCCAGGACCGCCTCTGGCGCCCCGGGCTGGAGCCGCTCACGGCAATCGCGGACCTGCGGATCATCCGGTGCACCACCCCCGCCTCCACCATCGCCCGGCGCATCACCGACCGTGCCCGCAGCGACAGCCACCGGGCCGCCCACGGTGACAAAGCGCTGCTCGCCGACATGGAGGCCGGTGTCTACGACCCCGACCAGTTCGTCCCCATCAGCCTGGACGCCCCGAACCTGTTGGTGGACACCTCCGACGGTTACGCGCCGGGCATGGCGGAGATCCACAGATTTCTGCTGCGGCCGGTACGCGAAGGGGATGCAGGCTGAGGATCGTGCCGGGGCGGCCCTCGCTCCGGCACGCCGGGGGCCGACCAGTGCGGCCGGCCCGCCGCGCAGCATGAACCGAAGGGTGAGCACAACCGGACATCTTCGCGGAGGCCGGCCCGGACGGTGGTTCACCGGTCTCGCGGCAGATCCCCCCCCATTCCGCTGCAGCAGCGCCTCCAGGAGGCCACGGGCATGAGTAGGACGGAACTCGCCCAAGCGCTGCTGGACACCTCCGATGCATCAGCCCTCTGTAGTGGTGTCCGTCCATGCGAAGCACGAACAGCCTCAGGCAAGTCCAGGTGGAGGGGTCTCGTCTTGAACGAGTCAAAGATCTATTGTGGCGCACGCCACTGAAATTCGATCTTGGAATTCCAGATTGTGAGACCCTGGCGCTTTGGTGACTTTCACAACATGCCGCCCCCACAAGATCACGCCTACCAGCTTGTACGATTAGGGAAGACCGCGTACGTCGGCTGACCACCGTCTACCTCCCACAGGCTCCTGGCTACTAGCGCCTCGCGTAGAAGTAAGCGGGACGAGGCTGGCAGTAATCACCTCAGTGGCATCTATGGAGCAACCATGCGTTGGCGTAGGGACTTTTGGCGAAGCGCCCTCGTGAGGGAGTACAAAAGGCTTTCGGCTTGGCGCAGGGACCCCTCGCGACGCGCTCTCGTGCGGGAATGCGAGAGGCTACTCGCTGATCTCCCCATCCCCTCCCCATTCAGCGTTGAGGCGCTGGTTCGAAACATGGAGGAGGCGCGGGGGCGTCAGATTCGACTCGTACCCTTGGACGATCCGGATGGCGGCCTGGGTACGGCTTGCGGTCTTCGAGTCAAGGCACCGGGTTTCACTCTGATCCTTTACCGGCGCCGCTCAAGTCGCAATCAGACCGAGCACATCATCCTTCACGAGCTCTCACATGAATGGCTGGACCATGGCACGTCCCTGACGGATGAGCAGGTCGAGCAGTATGTCCCTGAGCGGATTCGCGAGGAAGTCCTCCGCCGTTTCCCGGGGTCGCTGGTCCAGGGGCGCGTGGATTTCAACAGCCCCCAGGAGAAACAAGCCGAGCTCTCGGCCTCTTTGATAAAGCGATTGGCGCGGAGGCAGTCGGTCACGGGTGATGACATGGTGAGCCTCCTGGAGCATTCGCTCGCCCACCCGGTCGCTCCACCACGACGTCGGTATTAGCCGCGAGCGAGCTCCCGACCCCGCCGACCTCCGGCATGTCACAAGACAACACCGTCCACCTGTCGGAAACCAAGGACGAGGAGAAGAGCCGACCTGATCGGCCCAGAGACTCGCCCTGCAGACCCCCTGGTTCCGTGTTCGACTCCTTCAAATACCTGACTGCGGCAGTGATGACCATCATCGCCGTGTGGCGATTCCCTGCGGTGCGATACGGAGACGCTCACCGGCGAGCCCTGTGGGGCGGCTACGCGGGATTCGCCGTGGCGCTGTGGCTCTATACGCCGGCGGCGATGGATGCGGTGGACCGTATTCCGGTCGTGGACCTGAGCGCGCTGCTCAGGCACTTTGCCAGCACTGCGGCGATCATCGCAGCCCTCACTTACGTCGCCACCAGCTACGGGAAGACCTCGCAGGTGGTGGTACCGCGGCACGTAGCCGTCTCCCGCTGGATCGCGCGGGCCTCCTACAGGGCGGGGGCAGTGGGCGTCACACTACTTACGGTGCTCTTCTTCACCGTCGTGGAGCGCGACAAGCCGAGCGACAGCTTCCTGATCGATCACGCCGGGCAATGGGGCGTCGCGGTCTACATGACCGTGTTCTACTTCTTCCCGCTCGTCACGACGGCTGTGTGCGGATATCAGTGGACGAGAGCAGCGCGGCAGGCCGAGTGCACCAGCATGCGGATCGGGCTGGGCTTGATGGGCGTGGCTATGTGGATGGGGCTGATCCACACAACTGCGCGCATCACGATCCTGTGGGCTGATGTCGCGTTCCCGCTGAGCCCTTCCACGATGCGGCTGCTCGTTGACGCTACGTCGATGTGGATGAACCTCCTCTTCCTGATTGTCGCCACGGGCGCGAGCATTCCGACAAGCCGGGCGGTAGTGGCACGGTGGAAAACGTGGCGCACCCTGTACAAGATCTATCCACTCTGGTTTGACCTGGTGCAGGCTTTCCCGGGGACAAGTCTTTACCCTCCTGGTCGCCGCCTATCAGAACTCAGGCACGTCCGGGTTCCCATCGATGTCCGCCTGGACCGGTGGACGCAGGATATTGCTGACGCCTGCGAGAAGCTGCGCTATTACGCACCGCGCGACTTGATGTTCGCCGCCGAGGACGCTACCGCCGCACATCCAGCCCCCGAGCCGGCAGCAGAGGCTTACTGGATCAAGGCTGCTCTGCAGGCTGCCGAGTCGGTTCCGGCGAATACACACGCGGGTGCTCCGCTGAGAGAAAAGCCTTTCGTTGACACCGACAGCGAGGCAGCGTGGCTCGCGCGAGTCAGCACGGCCTATTCGCACGTCACCGCGGAACAAGCACGGGATCTTCTCCAGCGGTCGGTCACTGCGGAACCAAATCCATAATCCACAGGCGCTTCTCTGGCTTCTCACTCTGCGTGGGCGACGCGCGACAGGGCAGGGCATCGTCGATTCGCGCCCCCGGCGGGTGAGATTCCGCACCCACGCCCCCGTTAACACGGCTGGTACCGTGGTTGATGCGGACAGGAAGGTCTTGCCTCCATCCCGCAAATGCACCCCGGCCTGCGACGCACTCTTACTCCCGTCGCCACACGTAGCCGGGCCGTGACCCTATCCGGTCCGGATGGGCGTCCGAAATCTCAGCAACCTGGAGTTCTCGCATGTCCAACCGCCGCACGGGCCTCATCCTCGATTTCGGAGGCGTTCTCACCACTCCGCTGCTACCCGCAGTGCTTGCGTTCGAGCGGCGCGAGGGCCTGCCGCAGGGCGCCTGCCTCACGGCGCTGTATAAGGACGACGAGGGTGTCCGGATCACCAGCGACCTTGAGCGCGGAACGGTCTCCCAGACGGAGTGGAACGACTTCGCTGGCAAGATGCTGGGCGTGCCGGCCGACGGCCTGATGGGCCGCATCTTCGACGACCTTCGTCCCGAGCCGCTGATCATCAACGCGGCTGCCGCGGCGAGGCGGGCCGGGATCAAGGTGGGCATCCTGTCCAACTCTGTGGGCTTGACGCCGTGGGACCTGTACGACGGCTACGAGCTTGAGCGGCTGTACGACGTCGTGGTGATCTCCGAGCAGCACCTGCTCCGCAAGCCTGACCCCGAGCTCTTCGAGATCACGCTCAAGCTCATGGATCTGCCGGCCGAGGAGTGCGTCTTCGTCGACGACACCCTCGCCTACACCCAGGCAGCAGAGAAGCTCGGCATCACGGGTGTCCACAACGAGGACCCCACCCAGACGGTGGCCACCCTTTCCGAGCTGCTCGGCGTGGACCTCGCCTCGTCCTAATCCGGGCCGCCTACGTATCACGGGCCTGCCATGCCCCCGAATGGCTAAGGGACTCCGGTGCCACCCCTGTAGGGGGTGGCACCGGAGTCCCTTCGCGTTGGCAGCGCAGCCCGGGACGAGACGCCGCGCGAGGCTCGGCGCCAGGGCGGGCTCATTCCCCGTCCGGAACCTCAGGCAGCTTGTGCTTCAGCTCTCCGACGAGTTCGTTGACCTTGGCCATCATCTCGGCGGACAGACCGAGGCCGTTGCCGCGGGCGGCCAGACCGAGAATCTGCCCGTGGTGAATCGAGCCGAGAAACTGCAGCGCCTCCATGAACCCACGGGCATCGGGGTTGAGCTCGGCGTCGTCCTGGAAGAGGCCGGCGTCGACCTGGAGGGCGTGGGCCAGTCCAGCACGCACGGCCTCGGAAGCCTCGGTTGCCGTGCCCGCACGAAGGGCGCCGATGTCGTCGGTCGTGACAGCCGTCCCGCCTGCGTGCTCGTTGACGAGACGCGCGATCTCCTCGTCGGAGGGCGCTTCCTGGCCGACGTAGCCGTGTTGCACGAGATAGTTGATCTTTTCCCCGACCGTGCGGGGCGCCGCCGGGATGTCGTGCGAGCCCTCCGGGCGAAGCCCGAAACTGACGTCCTGGGCCGCGCGCAGCTCCTCCTCGGTCACCCCATACGCCTCAGCGAGCGGCTTGACGTACGCCTCGTTGAGCCTGCGCCTGCCGCCTTCGGCGTTGCTCACCGGGACGCGGCTCGCCTTGATGACCTCGGCAGCCTGCGTGACGCTGAGGCCGGCGTCGCAGCGAAGCAGCTGGAGGTCGGCTGGACCGTCGTTAGGGAAGAGGACGTCGAGCGGCTGGCCGACAGCTGCCGCAAGCGCAGGGAGCTTCTCGCCCTTTGGGAATTCCTGGTTGTCCTCCCACCGCGAGACGGCCGGCGCCTTGACGCCCACCGCCGCGCCCACTTCCTTCTGGCTGAGCTCCTTGGCCCGCCGGGCAGCACGGAGGCGTCTGCCGTCGAACTGACGAGGGGGCAAAGTGAACTCCTGCAGGGTCGCGAACCGGCCGGTGGGGCGGCTTCTGGGCCTACTGTAATCCAGGCTTGATGCATCTGGGAAACTGACGTAAGTTTCCGTATCGCACCTGGTGGCCGGGCCACGCCCTTTCATGGTGCCAGCCCCGGGGAGGACCTTCCATGCATGTTGCGTTGTCGTCGCCACGTGCGCAACGCGCCGTCGACTCCGATACCCAGTCGTTGCCGACAGCACGGCCGCGGATCCTGCGCCTTCTCCGGCGCCAACCGCAGCCGGACGGGCCTCACAGGAACTTGTACGGGGTTGTAGAGCTATGTCTAGACCTTTCGGCAACGTCCTCGTATGTTCGTCGTCGCTCGCTGGGCAACCCGCCCGGCCCAGGGGGGAATGGAGGAGGGGACATGACGAATACGCGCAGCCATCGCGCCGGATAAACGGTAGAAACAGCGACGGCGTCTGAGAGAGGCAACTCTCAGACGCCGGACGCTCACGATGCTCCCGCCCAGGCAAGGGCGGAGATCACCTTCATCCGCACCGATCCTTCTCACGGGACCACCGGTGCGGCTTCACTGCACAGGAGAGTGTCGCATGTCTGCTGCCCAGCGCAAAAGGCCGAATCCTTCGGCCCGCGCGGCATCGGCCCCCCTTCGCAACCCCGCTCGCGGGGGTGCTGCCTGATGGCCCGTATCCGGACGATCAAGCCCGAGGCGTTCGAAAGCGAGGACCTGGCCGCGGTCAGCGTCACCGCGATGGTCACCTTCTTCGGCCTGCTCACCCAGGCCGACGACTCCGGCCGCTTCCGCGACCATCCCGCGATCATCGCGGGACGCCTCTGGGCGCTGCGCGCGGACCACACGCCGGCGAACGTGGCCATTGACCTGGAGCAGCTCGCCGAGGCCGGCCTGATCTGCCGCTACAACGGCTGTGACGGGAACGCCTACCTCCACGTGGTGACGTGGGAGAAGCACCAGAAGATCGACCGTCCCTCCGCCTCCCGGCGCCCGCGGTGCCTGGTCCACCAGGGCCACCAGAAGTGCGGTGCCTGCACGACAGGCTCGTGCCCGACGGCCGAGCGCACCCACACCGCGCTCCCCCGCCTTCCTGACGCCGCCCTGGCCGCCTCGACGCATCCTCGTCGAAGCCTCGATACACCGGATTCGGCCGCTTCCACGCCGACGTCCACCGTGTCGGAGGAGGTCGTGAGCGGTGGGCCGGTGCGGCTGAGCAGCGATGAGCTGCCTGCCCGAGCCGCGTCTGGGAAGTCCAGCGAATCCGCAGGTCACAAGCGGTTCGGCGACGATTCGGCGAAGGATCGCGAGGGTGCGGCGTCTGGATCTAGGATCTTGGATCCTGGATCTTTCCCTAAGGGGGGCGAGGCCCCCGCGCCGCGTACCGGTCCGGCGGGTGGCTCGGTGAAGGCTCTGGTGGCCGAGTACGTACGGGAGTCCGCGCACCGCCCTCCGAAGGATGTCGTGGGGCTCGTGGGTCGGCAGGTGAAGGGGCTGCTGGAGGAGGGCTTCGACCCGGAGGTGATCCGGAGTGCCCTGGGACAGCTGAGGCTGAAGGGTCTGCACGGGAGTGTGCTGCCGAGCCTGGTCAACGAGATGCTGAACGCTTCACCGTCTCCGGCCGCCGTCGGCGCCTCCGGCGCGGGGCCTTGGGCCACCTCCGGCTACGTGCCTTACCTCGATCCGACTGCCGAGCCGAGCGGATTCGGAGGCAGACTGTGACCCGCTACCAGCTCGATGACCCGCAGCCGCCCGTGCCTGAGCGCCTGCGAGCCCGCCTGGAGGCCAGGCTCGCCGAGCGCGGCATCAACCCCGCCGCCGCGCTGCCGGACACGCCGGAGCCGATCCCGGCCCTGGAGGCCGCGCAGCTGCGGATCCCGATCGACTACCGCGACGCCTTGGTGGAACACCCCGATGTCGCCGCCTGGGTGCGGAAGGTCTCCGAGAGCGCGGTCGCCCCGTCGGCCGGCGGGCTGAACCCGCAGTACGGCGCATCCGGACGACGGCGGATCATGCACGGGCCGTCGCTGCTGCTCTGGGGGAACCTCGGGACCGGCAAGACGCACCAGGCGTACGCCGCGATCCGGGCCCTGACCGCCTCCGGGTGCGGGGTGTCCTGGCACGCGACCACCGCCGCCGACCTGTTCGGCGACACTCGTCCGCAGGCCGGCGTGGACCTGGAGCACCAGCTCCGTCGGATCGTCCGGGTGCCGCTGCTGCTCCTGGACGACGTCGGCGCGGCGAAGACCTCGGCGTGGACCGAGGAGGTCCTCTTCCGGCTGGTGAACTGGCGCTGCCAGAACCAGCTGCCGACGATCTTCACCACGAACCTACCGCCGGTCCGCGACCTGGCCGACTCGCCCAGCCAGCCGGTCCTGCGCGACCTGGTAGGCGACCGCGTGCTGAGCCGCATGTCCGGCATGTGCACCCCGGTCCGCTTCACCGGCCCCGACCGCCGCTTCCAGCGCTGACACGCGCCTCCTCTTCTCGGCCCGCCGCCGCAGCCGGGCCAATCCCCCCGCCTCACCCCTGCCCCTCCGCCGCCACGCGGCGTCGAGGGAGTCCGAGGCGTACCCGAAAGACACCCTGATGCGCTACATCACCACCAACACCGGTCCGCAGCCGACCATCCGCTCGATCGCCGACCACAGCTGGCACTCCCGCGCCGCCTGCTACGGGATCAATCCCAAGGAAGCCGACCGGCTGTTCTTCCACGGCCCCCGCAACTTCCGCGACCGCCAGCAGGCCAAGCAGGTCTGCGCGACCTGCCCCGTGCAGCGGGACTGCCTCAACTTCTCGCTCGAGAACAAGGTCGAGCACGGCATGTGGGGCGGCCTGACCCTCAAGGAACGCGCCGCCTGGCGCAAGAAGCTGGACAACCGCCTCGACTACGCCCGGGTGCGCGCCGCGATCAACGGGCGGGATGTCCACCTCAGCAGCCTGGAGCGCAAGGCGGTCGTTCGGTATGCCTGCGCCCGGGGCTGGAGCACGCCCCGCCTGGCCCACGTCCTGGGCGTCACGGTCGAGTGGGCCCGCGACGTGATGAGCGAGGAAGCCCGCGCCATCGAGGACCGCGACCGGCACAACGTGCACGTTGACCCCGCCCCGGCCACCGACGCACAGGGAGACGAGTCGAGCGCGGCGGAACCGCCCCTGACCAGTGACCAGGACGCGGACAGCCCCGGCGACAGTCGTCCCAGCGACGAAGTGGTCCCGGTGGACCGGCACGTCCACGCCCCCGTCATCCTCGACACCTTCCGAAAGGCAGCATGACTCACCCTCACGACCCGGCCAGCCGCCCCGCGCAGAGGGCGGCTGAGCGGTACGTCCTGATCGCCGCAGGCGCCGTCATCCTGGCCCTGACGATCGCATCCTTCTGGCTGTCCTACGCTCACCTGGCCGAAGTCGCCGGCCAGCACGGACTGGGCAGCGCCCGTGCTCGGCAGTGGGCGTGGCCCGGGACGGTGGATGCCTTCATCGTGACCGGCGAGTTGCTCATGCTGCGGGCAGGGCTGAGACGGGTCACGGACTGGTGGGCCATCGGCCTCACGGTCACCGGGTCGGTGGGCTCCATCGCGCTGAATGTGGCCGGCGTCCGCGGTAGCAGCACTGGGGCGATCCCGGTGCTCGACTACATCGTCGCCGCCGTCCCGCCGACCGCTGCCCTACTGGCCTTCGGAGTCCTCATGCGGCAGATCCACCAACTCGTCGCCCCGCCGGACAGCGGCAATGGCGGGGCAGCCTCGGAGACCAGGAACGGGACCGGGGCAGGGACCGACACCGACACCGACTCCGGGACGGGGACCGACGCAGACGCCGACTCCGACTCCGGGACCGGGACCGGGACCGGGACCGACGCCGGGACCGACACCGAGACCGGGACCGGGACCGGGGACGACACCGATGCCGAGACCGGGACCGGGACCGGGACCGACGCCGAGACCGGGACCGGGGACGACACCGATGCCGAGACCGCGACGGGGACCGGGGACGGGACCGACACCGATGCCGGGACCGGGACCGGGACCGGGGACGGGACCGGGGACGGGACCGACACCGATGCCGGGACCGGGACCGGGACCGGGGACGGGACCGGGACCGGGGACGGGACCGGGACCGGGGACGACACCGAGGCCAAGACCGGGACCGACGCCGAGACCGCGACGGGGACCGGGGACGGGACCGGGACCGGGGGCAGCCAGGGGGCGTCGCCGGGACCAGGAGGGCGACGCCCCAAGCTGACCGACGACGAGATCGTCGACCTGATCCGGCCTCACGTCCCGGACGCCCTGGCGCGAGACGGCAACGAAGCGGTCACCCGCGTACAGCTCCGGGGAATCATGCGCGAACACGAGATCCCGATCCGAAACGAGCGGCTGACCCCAATTCTGGCCCGCCTGAGGACACCACAGCCCGCAGCTGCTAGGAGCAACCGATGAACACATGCCCGAAGTTCGCCCGTATCCGGGCCAAGTACGAGCAAGAGACCACCTACCTGCTCAACCACGCTGCTCGCTCGACCACCAGAGGCAGCGCGGGGCTGGCCAAGAGCAGCAAGCACCGCATGGCACGGGACCTGTCCGGGCACGTCGCCCGGTGCCTCGAATGCGGGTAGTCCCGCGCCGGCAGGACTGCGCGTGACCCCCACCGCTCCGGATTCTGTCCGGAGCGATCCCGCTTCCTCCCCGACTCTAGAACGCGGAGATCATGCCCGACTCGCAGGAACCACCCCTCCCCTCGGTCAGCCAGCCGAGGACCAACCCGTCACCAGACGAAGCAAGTTATCGGCCAAGACACTCTTCCCCGTCGGGGAAGCGCGTCTTGGCCATGCCCGCCCCGCAGGGGGCGGGGGTGGTCCAGCACCGGGGGGTGCTGGACCATAGGGCGGCGCCCGAGGGCGGATCGCAGCCGGAGAAGCTCGAGCCTCGCCGCAAGCGCCGTGCCACGAAGACCACTTCGCGCAAGCGCTCGCCCAAGACCACCCCTGACAAGCGCGCCTACGTATGCAGCGTCCGTCTCAACGACGTCGAGAAGCAGCAGCTCGCCGACGCCGCCGCTGCCGCTCGTACGAGCCTTCCCGCCTTCCTCGCCCGTGCCGGCCTCGCCGCCGCCCGCAACCCGGAGTCCGCCGCCGCGTCGATCGCAGGCGAGCGCGAGCTGATAGCGGAAGTCTTCGCGGCCCGCCGGCACCTCGGGCAGGTCGGCAACAACGTCAACCAGATCGCAAGGGCCATCAACCTTGGCGACCGCCCGGCGGACGCTCAGCTCGACGCGGTGCTCAACGCCGTCCGCCGGGCGACCGAGCGCGTCCAGGCCGCCGCCGACAAGCTCCTCGAAAGCCGCTAGGAACATGGTCCCGAAGATCCACAAGCGCGGGAAGCGCACCATCGGCCTGCTCTACTACCTGTACGGACCTGGCAAGGCCGAGGAACACGTCGACCCGCACCTCGTGGCCTCCTGGGACCACGCCGCTCCTGACCCCGGCCGCGACGGCGAGTCCACGTACAAGGAACTCCAGCAGCTCCTCGACCAGCCCCTCGCCCTCCTCACCGAGGCCCAGCGGGCACGACCGCACGTGTGGCACCTGTCCGTCCGCAACGGCCCCACCGACCGGATCCTTTCCGACGAGGAGTGGGGCGACATCGCCCGGCGCATGGTCGCCGCCGCCGGCATCGACGACCCCGACAAGGGCGCGGGCTGCCGTTGGGTCGCCGTCCGGCACGCCGACGACCACATCCACATCCTCGCCACCCTCGCCCGCGAGGACGGCTACCGGCCCGACCTCGACCGCGACGCCGTCCGCGTCCAGGCCGAGGCCCGTCTCCTGGAACAGGAACTCGGGCTGCGCCGGCTCAAGCCAGGTGACGGCACGGCCGCCCAGCGTCCCACCAGCGCCGAGCGGCACAAGGCCATGCGCCAAGGCCGCGAGCGTACTGCCCGCGAGGAGCTGCGGGAGACCGTACGACGAGCCGTGGCCGGCGCGGTCAGCGAAGACGAGTTCTTCGGCCGCCTTGCCGCCGCCGGCCTCCTGGTGAAGACACGCGTGGCCCCTTCCGGTGACCTCCTGGGCTACAAGGTCGCGCTGCCTGACGACCGCAACAAGGACGGCGAGCCCGTGTACTACCCCGGCGCCCGCCTCGCCCCCGACCTCTCCCTGCCCCGCATCCGTGAGCGCTGGTCCGCGGACACCGCCGCCCAGGACGGAGGCTCGGTCCAACCGCTGCGTCCGGTACCTGCTGCCCCGGCCACGGCCCGGCGGGACACGGCGACCGTCGCCTGGCAGGCCGTCCTGGTCGTCGAGC
Organism: Streptomyces sp. NPDC048338; assembly: GCF_043201055.1. Classification (NCBI taxonomy): domain Bacteria; kingdom Bacillati; phylum Actinomycetota; class Actinomycetes; order Kitasatosporales; family Streptomycetaceae; genus Streptomyces; species Streptomyces sp. NPDC048338. The sequence continues at coordinate 260,264 of NZ_JBICYQ010000005.1, read as the reverse complement.
ATGGCGAGGACGGCATCGCCGCCGCACACATCGCCGCGGCCGGCGAAGTCCTCGACGCCCTCGCGAAGACGTCCGCCGCCCACACGCGCCGCGAACTGCAAGAAGCGTCCCGGGCATTCGAGCGTGCTTCCCGCTCACACATCCGCGCCGTACGAGGCCACGATCGCGCCCTGCGCCAGGCCGCCCGCGATCTCGTTCGAGGCGGGCCGGCCCTCGGACGCGGCGAAGACGGCGCGAGCACAGCCATGGCGATCGACATGCTGTTCTTCCTGGTCACCGCCGCTGCGCACTGGCACGTAAGGAAGGGCCACGCGCAGCAGGCCGAAGCCGCCCAGCAGGCCGCCGAGCACCTTCGCTCCGCCTACCGGGCCGCCGCTGGCCACCCTCTCGCCGTGCTCCATCAGCGAGGCCGACGTCTCTCCCGTCCCCTGCTCCTACGGCAGACCGCTGTCCTGCGCGAGGCGGTCCCCCACCTTGCCGAGCACGTCCTCACCGAGGAGGCCTGGTACGCCCTGGCGGCCACGCTCGCCGAGGCCGAGGCGGCGGGCCATGACCCCGGTGCCCTGCTCGCCGACGCTGCCGACCGCCGCGAGCTGGGCACAGCCGAGTCGGTCAGCGATGTCCTCGTCTGGCGCCTGCGCCGCACTGCAGGGCTCCCCGCCGACGCGACCGGCATGCCAGGCGCTGCCCGGCTGGGCACGACGCCGTTCAAAGGAACGGCTCCGGACAGGGAACGGCGCGACCGTCGGCGCCGGTAGATGGTCAGCCCTCCACCACAGCGAGCAGCAAGCAAGGAACGCCGCACGGACATGACATTGGCATATCCAAGAGTTGAAGCAGCCTGGCACTGCGCGGCACTATCGCCGTCCGACGAACGCCGTAGGAGGGGGAGACATGTTCGGACGCAGGCGTGTGGATCGTCAGCAGCGAGGAGCGTGGAAGTGGGCGGAGAACGTGAGCATGACGCACGTCGACCCCCCACTCAACGCACCCGCTGTAGTGCGCCAGGAGGTGGAGGGGCTCCTGATGACGCACCCCAACCCCGTGGTCGTCGACGGTGACGTGCGGGCCTGCGGGACGTGCGGGTCCTACCGCGGCTGGGTCGTGATCAGCCTCCGTGACGAGGTGTGGCTGCGCTGCCCTGCCGGCCACGAGCAGCACGAACCCGGCCTCGACACCGCCTGGTACGACCGGCACAGCGGGCCGGTCACCCAGCGGCACGACACCTACGACGACGGCCTGCGGGACCTCGGCCACTAACCCACGCCCGTACGATCCCGCCGGAGGAGAGCCCGCTTCGGGCCCGGCGCCGTCAGACCCCCGACCACCGAAGGATCCACCGTGCACCGTCGTGCCTCCGCTGCTCTGTCTCTCACCGCCCTCGTCACCCTCGCCGTTACGGGCTGCGGGAACGACAGCTCCACATCCACTCCCTCCGACTCAGCACCGGCCGCCACAGGGAGTCCGACTCCCACCGCGGAACCTGCCGGGGTCCCGCTCACGTCGGCGGCTCTCGCTGCGCGGCTGCTCGACGAGTCCGACCTCGGCGAGGGCTATACCCGCAGAGCGAAGTCCGACAACAGCGACCGTGACGATGTCACCGTGATCGGCTGCCCGGCGCTGGAGAAGCTCGGCGGGAACGGCGCCGCCGGCGGAGAGCTGGACTTCCCCAACAGCGCGGAGGTCACGTTCTCCTACGCACGTGGCTCGGGCTCCGAGGTGGCCGAGGAGCTCTACAGCGACACCGTCGGCAAGCTGGGCCCGAACACCAGGACCGTGTTCGAGGCCATGACTGGATGCCCGCTGTACCAGGTCGTCGTGGGCGACGCCCCGATCGCCGTCGCGACCCAGAAGCTGCCCGCTCCCGCTCTCGGCGACGAAGCCTGGAGCCAGCTGCTGACCTTCACCGCGGGCGGGCGCGACACCGTGATGAAGCAGACCGCCGTGCGCTCCGGTTCCGTCCTCGTCGTCCTGTCCGGGTCCCCCGCCCTGGTCGACACGCATCTGACCCGTGCGGTCGACAAGGCTCGAGGCTGATCGAGCCGAAACGAAGACGACCCCTTGAACCCAAGCTCCGCATTCGGAGCCCAGGGGCCGTCTTCGTTTCCGTCAGGAATCTCAGCCGCAGTTGTGGCGACGGCGCTCGCCGTCAGTGATCACCTTCGCCGTGGCGGTGTGAGTCCACCCGCACGCGCAGACAGCGTGCCATCGAGCACGACCGGTGCACTGCGGTGTGCGGGGCACGCCGCTCGTGGACACCAGGTGTCGCGTCGGCCCGGTGGTCGGGCAGAGGGTGCCGTCCGGGTGGTGGGCGGTGAGACGAGGAAGACGACGTGGCACGAGAGCCTCCTTGGGGATGCGCGATCTGCGTCGCGGGGCCCGGTCAGGTTGCCGGGGTGGTGAAGAGTCGGCCGGCGGCGCTCTCCGGTGGGTTGCGGCGCCACACCGGGGCGGGCGAGGCGAGCGATGTCGCGAAGGCCGCGACGAGGTCGTGCGGGGCGCTGGCGCTGAAGACCGCGGTCCACTGGTATGGATCTCCGATCACCGGCTCGGCCCACGCCTGCCAGCCGGGCAGACCAGGGCGCGGGTCGCCGTCGCGAACCAGTTCCGGCAGTTCGGCCCAGGCGAAGCCCGCGGACATGCCGGGGTCCCAGGCCCGGGTGTCGGGGGTGTCGATGTCCCGGGCCCAGCCTTGCGCGCACAGCGCGTCGAGGACGCGCTCGCGGCCGTCGTAGTTGACGGCCGGGTCGGTGCGCGCCTCGACGGCGAGGAGGAAGTCGGCGATGGCTTCGGGAGGTGTACCGGTGGTGAAGCAGGCGGTCCACTCCATCACGGCGCTGGCCGGGTGCTGGCGAGCCGAGACGTGCCAGGCGACCTGGAGGTCGCCGAGGAGGAAGTCGTGGGAGCCGCGCACCCACTCGGCCCCGGCGAGTCCGCGGGGGCTGAGGTGCAGCAGGGTGGAGCGGGCCGTCGTCCAGGTCGACCAGCCGGCGCTTGCCAGAGCATCGGCCACTCGGTCGGCGAGTTCGTCGTCGTCTCCGGCCAGGTGGCGCGGGCGCACCCAGTAGGCCGGGCGGGAGGAGCGGAAGGGGCGGTTCGGGTTCAGGGGCGCCTCCAGGCGATGGGGGTGGGGCTACTGCGCGGCGATGCCGGTGCGCGAGCGGCGGGGTGCTTCAGTCGGCTCGTGCCAGCCTGCGGCGACGGTGACCTCCGGCGGGACGGGGCCCTGCTGATCCCCGTTCTCCGTCACGTAGACCGTCGTACGGCCGAGCGCGTCCTGCACGGCGATCACGTTGCCGATGCCATGCCGGAACGGGAAGAGGGGGTTGATGGCGAGGCACACCGGGGTGTCGGGGTCGACCGTGGACAGCCGGTCGATGAGGTCCCGAGCGGTGAGGGTGGAGGACAAGAGCAGCTCCTGGAATATCGTGCGGAACAGGGCCCCAGGTCAGCAAGGGGCCGCGGGGACGGACGTAGCCAGCACGCTGCCGACGGCGGCGGCGACAACGGCGGCGGGGGTCTCCTTGCGGAAGGAGACGCAGTAGCCGGGCACGTCCGCAGTGCCGGTGACGGCGAGCTTCCAGCCCTCTCCGTCGGTGCCGGGCCGGCCATCGGGAAACCAGCCGAGGTAGAGCCGCCCGTCCCGGGAGTTGATGTGGACATCAGCGCGGTCGTCGACGACGACCTTGAAGTCGGCATCGGTGAACAGGTCGATGACGTCCACCGGCTGTCCCGGGCCGAGCAGCCACGTCCGCAGCCTCAGATCGGCGACGGTGGTGGAGAAGCCTGGCCTCGCAGCATCGACGGTCATGGGCATATACCTCTCTGACCTGGACATTTTCGGGAAGGTGTCCACGTTGACATCCCTCTCGCCCGTCCACCAGTCCTTTCGCCGATCTTCCTGTCTGCCCCCGGCGAACCTGCGGAATCGGTCCAGTTGTGGGATCTCGGGCTTCGCGCCCGGCAGCAGATTCGATGGCCACCGGCTGGCCGCTGGGCTCCCGAGTCGCAGTCGGCGGTGCCACCTGATCGGCGAGGCCACGCTCTACAGCCGAGTCCAAGTAGCCTCATCCGGTGACGATTTTCGACTGGTGCCGGCACTGCGGCGACCACGGGCCGATGACCGAGGAGCACCTTCCGCCACGGGTTGCGGGCAACCAGTCGCCTGTCACCATGTACAACGAGCAAAACGGAGCACTGACGGTGCTGCGGAGCTTCGAGCGCGGTCACACAGTTCCGTCGCTCTGCAGGGCTGACAACAACAACGCCAGCCACCGAGGTCTGCCGGAGGCGTACGCGCTGTGGCGCGATGACAGCATCGGCCACCTCAAGGAAGCTGCTGCGGCGTTTCACCAGGTCAGCGGCCGAGGGGGCCTCCCCCTGAGTGGTGGACACGCTGATACTGGATCTGCTTGATCCGGAGGAAGCGAGAAGACCGCCGATGGCGATGAGGGACTATTCGGACGAGTTCAAGGCCGATGCCGTGGCCCTGTACGAGTCCACGCCCGGGGCGACGTACAAGAGCATCGCCGCTGACCTGGGCATCAACCGGGCGACCCTGCGTGAGTGGGTGCTGCGGGACCGCGAACGCCGTGGCGTCGCCACCACCGTCCCCGCGCCGGCCGGGCAAACAGCGGCCCGGACCGGGAAGACGACACCGTCCGCCGATCCGGACGAGCGGATCCGGCAGCTCGAGGCCCGGGTGGCCGAGCTCGAGGCGAGTGAGCGGAAGCTGGCGACCGAGCGGGACATACTCCGCAAGGCGGCCAAGTATTTCGCGGGCGAGACGAACTGGTGATGAGCCGCTTCCAGTTCGTTGACGACCACCGGGACACCTACGAGGTGAAGCGGCTCTGCGAGGTCCTGCACCTGAACCGGTCCAGCTACTACAAGTGGCTCGCCGGCGCTGAGGCCCGGGCCGCCCGGCGACGCGAGGACCGGCTCCTGGCCGAGAAGATCCGAGAGATCCACGGCGAATCTCGTGGAACCTACGGCTCGCCGAGGGTGACGTCCGAACTCCGCGAGAGGGGTCTACGGGTCAACGAGAAGCGCGTCGCACGGGTGATGCGGACGTTCTCGATCACCGGCATCCGCCTGCGCAGACGCGTCCGCACCACCGTCCCGGACCCGGCAACCTCACAGGTTCCGGACCTGTTCCAACGGGACTTCACCGCCGCCGAACCCGGCCTGAAATACATGGGAGACATCACTTATCTCCCGCTCGAGGGCGGGGAGTTCATCTATCTCGCGACCGTGCTGGACTGCTTCAGCCGCAAGGTCGTCGGCTGGTCCATCGCCGACCACATGCGCACCGGCCTCGTCACCGACGCCCTGCGGATGGCAGCCTCGACCCGCGGCGGCCTCGACGGGGCGGTGTTCCACTCGGACCACGGCGCGCCCAATACGGATCCCGGGCCTTCGCCGCTCTCTGCGACCAGCTCGGCGTCACCAGGTCGATGGGTGCGGTCGGCACCAGCGCGGACAACGCAGCCTGCGAGAGCTTCCACGCGTCCCTGAAACGCGAGACCCTCCAGGGTGCCCGCGACTACGGCGACGCCACCACCTGCAGGACAACGGTCTTCGGCTGGCTGACCCGCTACAACACCCGCCGCCGGCACTCCACCAACGGCCACCTCAGCCCCAACGAATACGAACGACGACACCACGCGGCTAAGCTCACGCTCGCCGCGTGATCACCAAAGCGTGTCCACCATCACGGGGGAAGGCCCGAGCGCCCAACGACCTGTTCTCCATCACCGCCAGAAACGGTGGCGCCTTCATGCTGCCGATGGAGCACGGAACGAGGCTCGGCTCAGAGCACATCACGAACCTGAATCCCGGCAAGATCGTTCGTCAGCTGCTCGGCATGATGCTGGCTGTACAGGACACGCGCTACCTATTCGACGCACATCCGCAGTTGACCGCTGCGTACCGATCCGACGAACCGACCTCTATCGAACCGTTCGCACTGCACGTGGCGCTCGCCGATGCCGGCCTGTGCTACTTCCGAAATGGCGTGGTGTCCGTGTCGGTCAGCCTCACCGGCCAGGGCGCGACCAGCATCGAGTTCTGGGCGGTCTCGTTCCCACCGTTCCTCGTCTTCTTGACCAGTGGGCCGGAAGCACCCATTGAGGCAACCCGTGTCGACCAGTGGCTCGCATACCCCCTGAGCCGCGCATTCACCAAGCGGGATCGGAAGGTGCGGTACCCGATCGCCAACCGGGGCGAGTTGCTTGTTTCCAAGCTCTACCAAGATCAGCAGACACTCAAAGAGATGGGTCGCCCGTAGCCCAGCCCCGGAGAACCTGACCTCGCTGACCTGCAGTGAGGTCCAGGATTCCTCCACCAACGTCAGCGCATGCCCAAGGTAATGAGATCCCACACCAGGGCCGCGCGACCGGGCAGCCGGTGGTCAGGGTGACGGAGCCTCGTCCTGGGCGAGCCTCCATGAGGTGCCGAGTTCCGCGAGCCGCTGTCGCATCGCGCCTCGTTGCTCCTCCAGCTGCAGCGAAACGGGCGAGAGCAGGAAGACGTTGCCCTGGTGCAGGCGGAAACCGATGCGCTCCCAGCCCCGGGCGATCTTGGCGTTCACCCGGTCCCACTCGGCCCGGTTCCTCAGACGGTCGCTGGTGAGGTCAGTGACGCCCGGCGAGCACGCGATGCCGCGGCAGCCGGCCATGAGTCGGTGGATCGCCTCTGTGGCGAGGATGGCGCCGAGGCCGTGCCCGCGCCACGGCTCGTCCAGGGTCACCTTGTCCATGACGAGCAGCGAGGAGCCCACGTACGGGAGCGAGCCGCTGGCGTCCTCGGTGAAGTTCCCCGTGACCGGATCCAGCAGGGCCTGGGCGATCTCGTCGAGCTCGTCGGATTCCTCCTCCATGACCCGGAACGCGTTCAGGCCCCGATCGAGGTGCACCCGGTAGAAGGTGATCGCCCCCGCGTTCATCTCCTCGTGCAGGACGGCCACGTCCCACCGCTCGAGCGTGTCGGCCTGCGGGGTGTCGGCGAGTTCGTCGGTGTAGCAGAGACGCAGACGCAGCTCGGAGGGATCGCCAGGGAGCAGGGACCGTGCTTTCACCGCTGCAGCCTAGCGAGACGCTCGGGCAGACGGCGCGGCAGTCGAGGCGGGGTTCCACTTGCCTACTGCCATTCCGCTGCGCGAGGTCTCGGCGTCAGGGTTGCTCCAGCAGCTCTGCGCTGATCCGGTCCCAGCTCGGCTTAGGGCCGTCGACCGGGCGTACGACTGTGAGCAGGCGGCCGTCGAGGAAGGCATCGAGTCGGTCTCCCGTCAGGCAGGCCAGTCGGTCGCGCTGTGCGCGGCGGTCCACCTCGACCCGCTCGCCCAGGACTCCCAGCAGTACCTCGTAACGCGCCGGTCCAAGGACGTCCCCGCGGATCCACCGCCCTCGGACGGGAACGCCGGCGAGCGTGCCGAGCTGGGTCTCCTCACGCTCGAAAGCCCGGTTCATCGCGGCCTCGGCGGCCGGCCCCACCCTTCGGATGGCCTCCTTGTTCGCGGCCTGCCCGCTGCCCCCGGGAAGCGTCACGACAAGGTCCTCGGCAAGGGACGGCTCCATCACCCGGCGGCGGTCGGGCGGCGGAACTCGGAAGTGCCAAGGCTTGGTGGATCCGGGCACCTCAATCCACCCGGTCTTGAGGCCCGACAAGGCGGCGGAGCCATCCGGAAGGAAGATGTCGACGTAGACGCCGCCCTCCCCGAGCCACACCCAGCTCATGAAGTAGGCGTGATCTTGGAACTTGGCAGACCAGCGGGCCAGCGTCTCCAGGCGCTCCTTCTGTTCCTTAGTGCCCTTGCCAGCCGGGAACATCTGCTTGGCACGCCTCCGCCGCCCGCGTGCTTCCCCCGCAACCGGCCCATCGGCCAGGTCGTACAGGAGATCGGGCCGTACTCCCGACTTGCCGTATACGCCCTGGAGCTTGCCGGGGAGCACGTCGAAACTGCTGAGCCGGTCGGTGGTGTGAGTCCAGTCGAACAGAACCTCGCTGGCGGCACTCATCACGCCGAGCCCGGTGCATTCGCTGACGAAGCGCTGGATGTGTCCTGCGCTGGAGTCCAGGGCAGAGCACTTGACCCCGAGCGGGTCCTTGGTCTGGTCGCCGGTGATGTAGCTGAGCAGCAAGCTGATCTCGTGGGCGCGCACGCTCTTGTCAACCTTCTTGCGCAGGTCGCAGGCGAGGGCGTTCACGTTGACCATGGCGGCCAGGGAGACCGGGAGCGGGCCCTGCCCGATCTCGTGGGCTTGGACGGCCTCCGCGCCGGCCTTCCCCTTCTCAACGGTGAAGCGCCACACTCGGGCGCGGACCCTACTCATAGGAGAAGCCTACGGTCCGGTTTCCATGGCTATTTCGGCCGTCAGTGCGCAGCCCTGGGGCCAGGGTCCAGCTCGCCGTCCAGGAGTGCTCGGACGATCCTCTCCGTTCGTGCCTTCATCTCGGGTCCGTGGCCGGCGAGGTTCTGGGCGAGTTCGCTCTGCGGCATGTCGAGTACCTGTTTCATCTCGCCGATCAGGGCGGGCCAGCCTTCCAGCGAGTCAGTCAGTTCGTCCACGTTGGCGGACCAGTCTGCCCGGCGTGCTCCCAGGACGAAGGCGACCAGGAGAACGGCCATGAGGGGCTCGCTGTCGAGGGTGGTGTGTCCGCCCAGGCCGGCCGGGTTCTCCTTGCCGGTCAGGGCCACAACAGCCCGAGTGAAGACGGGGAGCTGGAGGAAGAGCGCCGCCGCGGCCGGTCGGGCTTCCTCCCATTCGGTATCGGTTGCTTGGCTGAGCGCCTCGGCCATCCGCGGCAGGGAGACGAAGTCGGCAGCGCCGACGAGGACGCTGGCCGGACCGGAGAGCCAGGGCGCGGCGTTCTCCATGCGCTGGCGTCTTCCCGGGGAGACGCCGAGGACCTTCTCAATCGTCTCCGCTTCGTCTTCCGTCACCTCCGGCTGCGAGCCAAGAGCGAAGATCTGCAGCAGGTGCGAGACTGCGGTGGCCCGGTCGCCTGCCGGGACGCGAATCGGGCGGGGCAGAGCGTTCCCGCCTCGCTTCGCGGCCATGGTCGCGGCGACGGCGCCCACGACGGTGTCCAGGCTGTCACCGGGGCCAAGGTTCCGGCGGCACGTCTCGGTCCGCAGGAGCTGCTGCAGGTCCTGCGCCAGCCCGTCGATCACGACGGCCGCGGAGGCGCGGACCACGGCGAGGGCCAAGGGGAAGTCCTCGACCCACAGCACGACGCGCAGCACGTCCACGTTCGAGGTGCACTCACGCCACCGTAGGAGGCGGACCAGCTGGCGGTCGCTGCCCGGCGGGTAGACCCAGACCGGGCGGCGACCGTCGTTGCCGACGCGGACAGGACGGGGCATCAAGCCGTCACGCCGGAAGTCCTCCAATCGCCTCTCGTTCATCGTGCTGAAGCCGGCGGATGTGGCGGCACGAAGAAGGTCATCGCGCTGCAGGACACAGGGTTCAACTGCCATGCGGGGCAGCGTATGAGCGCGATCGGCCGCCGGGCGAGCCATGTACTCCCGCGCCGGGCCGCTCTAACTTGCAAACGGGTCTTCGACCGTTGTCACCAGCAGGTTCGCGCTGCTTCTGTGAGTGGGCGGCGCCAACACAGGCGTCTTTCCTCTCTCTCGAAAGGACCGTTCTATGTCCAGGAATCAGGTAGCGGCCGTGACCGGAATGGCGGTTCGTGTACTCGCGAAGCGGTGGACCAACGCAAATGGCCTGAGCAGGGAACAGGGCCTCCTGCTCGCGTGGGCGGCCGGCTTCCTCGCTTCGGTGGCGGTCATGCGGGTCTGACTCCTGCTGGCGCGCTTCGGCGCGGCCGTCGCCAATACGTCGAGGGCCCCGGGAACCATGACGGTTCCCGGGGCCCTTCGGACTGGGCGTCTCCTACTGGGCGGGACGTGCTGGTGCCGGCCGCGGGGCCGTGTCCCTGGTCAGTTGGTGGCCGGGGTCTCCTCTTCGTCTTCCTTCTTCTTGCGCCGTGCCGCGATCAGGGCACCGCCGCCGGCAACGATCAGGAGGCCGCCCCCGGCGAGGAGCCAGGCGTTGGAGTCAGCGCCGGTGTGTGCGAGGGAGCCCTTCGCGGGCGTGGTGCTCGGGGTGTCGGTCGGGGGCACCGGTGCGGTGGAGGTGGACTGGCTCGGGGTCGGGGTGGCCGGCGGGGTGGTCGCCGGAGTGGTGGGAGGGGTGACCGGCGGCGTGGTCGGCGGGGTCGTCGGGGGCGTGGTCGGCGGGGTGGTGGGCGGCTGGGTCGGCTTGTCCTTCTTGCTGTTGGTGAAGGTGGCGGTGGTTTTCTCACCGGGCTTGGCGGTGATCTTGACCGGGGTGGTGTCGAGCTCGTAGCCGGTGGGGGCCGTGATTTCGGTGCCGGTGTAGGCGGTGCCGTTGCGGGAGGAGACGGGGAGCTTCGCCGTGACTGTGCCGTCCTTACCGGTGGTCAGGGTGATCGCCTTGCTGGTGCTGGTGCCGGTGGAGGGGGTGATGTTGATGACGGCGCCGGCCAGGGGCGTGCCGGTCTTCTTGTCGGTCTTCTTCACCAGCAGCTCGGCGGGCTTGAAGGCGTCGATGATCGTGAGCTTCGCGGTGTGCTCGGGGGTGACGATGACGTCCTGGTCGGGGGCCAAGTCGTGGAGGGGGCTGCCGGAGTCGGTCTCCTTGAGGCGGTAGGTGCCGGGGTGGACGTTCTCGAAGCGCAGGATCCCGTCGGCGTTCGTCTTGCCGGTCAGGGCCTTGGTGCCGTTGAGGGTGTCGAGGAGGGAGAACGCGGCGCCGGCGAGGAGGGCGCCGTCCGGGTCCTTCTTGGTGATCTCGACGGCGCCCGGGGGGATCTCAGGCGCGTTGGCGAAGGCGGTCGGGGCCCAGATCAGGGAGCTGGTCGCCAGGGTGGTCGCGGCGAGGGTGGCCGCGGTACGGCGGGTGGCACGCATGAAGAAGAGGTTCTCCTCGGTCAAGTGTGTGGTGGGGGTCGCGTCGGAGGCGGAGGTCAGTGAGTGCGGGCAGCCGGCGTCGGGCCGGAGGCCCGGACGGCTCGTACGGGTGGTGGGCTCGTCCGCAGTGGTGTGGAGGTGGCCGTGTGCCGTCGGGAGGCGGCCTGGACGAGGGAGCGCTGCCGGTCCATCGGCAGGCTGGCGATGCGTTCGAGGGCTTCGCCTGTGTCGGGGCCGAGGCGGCGGCCGGTGAGCTGGGTGACAGCCGCGGCTTCGGCGAGCATGCCCTGGTCCAGCGGGAGTCCGAGCACGTCCATGACGTAGTAGCGGGCGTTGCACAGGGTCTGGGTGATGGGCAGGTCGTCGTGGGTGCCGCTCTCGGCGAGGTCGAGGACGGCCTGGGTCGCTTCGTGGATGCGGGTGAGCACGACGGTGTCGGTCGCCCAGAGCGTCACGTGCCAGCGATCGGTCCACGGGCCGGGTTCGGCGAAGCTCCGGGGCGCGGTGAGGACAGGGCAGGAGACCTGAACGAAGGTGACGATCGCGGTCCGCAGGCCGGTGAGGTCGGCTCCGGCCCAGGGGGGTAGGCCGTCCTGGTGCCAGTCGCGCATGACGCCGCGTCCGTCACCGGACCTTCGTTTGGCGTCGCGGCGGGTGAACGTGCCGTGCTCGCTGAAGCGGAGGTGTGCGGTGTCCAGGGTGCCGCGCTCGGCGTCGATGACGGCCAGGCGCAGGCCGTCGTACTGACGGTCCATGATCGTGCGGGCGAACTCGATACGCAGGCGGATCGACGAGTCCGTCGGGTTCGCGTAGTAGACGACGGTGCCGAACGGAAGAGGAAGGTCGAGCCGGTCGAAGAATTCCTGCGCGTACAGGGGCAAGAGGCTCCTTGGGTCAGCGGCTGGCCGAGCGGCCGGCGGGCGGTGCTGCGGTCGCCGGTGGCCGGGTGGCGGTGCTCCAGCGCGGGACGCTGCGCGTGGTGATCGCCGGGGGCTGGCGCTGGACACGCTGGACATCGAGCGGGGTTGGTGCGGGGGGCTTCGGCGAGGTGAGCGGGGTGAGGTTCGCCAGGGCGGCGAGTTCGGGGGCGAGCGCGTCGCGGTAGCGCAGGACCGGGGTCGGGTCGAGCAGGGCCTGCGCGGTGGCCGCGATCAGGTGGGCGGGTGTGCGGGAGGTGAAGCGGGCTTCGGCTCGGTGCCATCCGGAGGGTCCGGCCCACAGCAGGACCGTCTCCTCGTCGAGGTCGTCGCTGCCGACGTCGATGGATACTCCCGCGGTGCCGTCTGGGGCCGTGATCTCGACGTGCGGGCCGTGGACACGGCTGGGGCGGCCCCCAGCCCCGAGGGTTGTCGATCCCGGAAGCCGCTGGGTCTGCCAGCCCGCGTCGAGCAGCGGCTGTACTCGTGTTGCCCAGTACGGGGAGGGGTTTCGATGAAGGGTTCCTGGTCCTTGCGCGCATCCCAGTCGCGTTCGAGCGCGGTGGTGAAGGCTGCGACGATCTCGGCGGGGAACTCGTTGTTGAAGGCCGCCGACCAGCGGGTCGGGGACGAGGCGTCCTCGCTGGCGGAGATCCTGTAGACGTCGAAGTCGTCGCCGTACCAGCCGATGCGGATGCGCTGGTCGGGCGAGGTGATCAGCATCTGGCAGGGGCCGTCCTCGAGGTGGACGGTGGGCCAGTGCTTCACGGGGACGAAGCCCGCGTCGCCGCACCAGTCGGCCCCCGCGAGGTGGCGCGGGGAGACGTAGACATCGCCTTCGGGGATGTACGTCATGCGGCGCCTTCCGCTCCAGGGCCGCCCGGCCGGACGGTGAGGGTGATGTGCTGTGCGGTCTCGGCGAGGCGTTCCTCGACCTTGGCGGCGTCGTAGCCGGTGACGACGTAGAGGCCGGTGCGGGCGACGTCGACGTCGCCTTCCGGGGGAAGGACGATCCGATCGCCGACGGCGCCGATCCACTGGACGAGGTCGAGCCAGCGGCTGCGGTCGGCGAAGGCGCGGTCGATGGAGCGGTGGGTGAGGGTGCCGGAGGTCTCCGGGTAGAGCAGGGTGACCCCGGCGGCGCGCAGGCGGGAGTGCTCCAGGCTCGGGGTGGCGCCGCAGGCGAGGTTGGCTGCGATGTGCGGCAGGTCGAGGCCGGTGGCGAGGCGGACGAGGTGGCCGATGAGGTCGCCGCCGATCCTCGCGTTGACCTCGATGATCCGCGGGCCGGTGGGGGTGAGGCGCATCTCGACGTGCTGAATGCCGTGGTCGATACCGAGCGCACGGATGGCGGCGGCGGCGATCGGGGCGACCTCGTCGAGGAGCGTGTCGGTGGCGTCGACGGTGTGGCCGACCTCTTCGAAGTACGGCTCGAAGCCGAGCTTCTTGCGGGTGACGGCGACCGCGTGGGTGTGGCCGTTCTGCGTGACGCACTCGACGCTGATCTCGGGGCCGTCGAGGTACTCCTCGACCAGGACATCGGTGTTCTGGCCTCCGGCCAGGGCAGCGCCGGCTGCGGCGAAGTCGAATGCGTGGGCGAGGTCTTCGCTGGTGTCGACGCGGATGACGCCGACGCTTCCGGCCTGGCCGGCGGGCTTGAGGACGATCGGGTATCCGATGTCCTCGGCCAGGATGGTGGCTTCCAGCAGGTTGCGGACGCGGCCGGAGCGTGCCGAGGGAACCTGGTGGGCGGCGAGGAGCCGGCGGGTGGCGTGCTTGTCGCGGCAGTTCTCCATCACGGCCGGCGGATTGGTGCGCAGGCCGAGGTCCTCGGCGAGCTGCGCGGTGTGGACGAGCAGGTTCTCGTTCCAGGTCAGGACGCCCGCGATGGTTCGGCGGGCGCTGATTGCCTGTCCGGCGGCGAGGAGCTGGTCACGCTGGTACGGGTCGGCGACTTCGTGGTCGACGACGTGCTCGGCTTCCCAGGTGAGCGGCTGCGGGGTGATGACGGCGACGTCGTAGGCGGCGGCGACCTGCTCCAGGCAGTAGCCGCGGTACACCTCGTCGCCGGGGGCGACGACGAGGACCGTGGGGCGGCTGGTGGTCTGCGTCTGGGAGGTCGGGGGGACGGTCACGGGGCGGTCCTTGTCTTCACGGGTGGTCGGGTGGTGGCGGGTGGCGGCGTCGAGGAGGTGGCGGAGGTCGGTGGCGAGGCCGCCGGGGGCCAGGAGGTGGCCGGCGAGTGTGGTCGCCTCGGCGGAGGTGAGAGCGGCGAGGCGGTCGGTGAGTCCGCGGACGAGGGAGGCGGCGGCGAGGGCCTGGTCGGCGCTGAACCGCGACAGGTGCGGGGTGGTCATGGGGTGGTGGCTGCTCCGGGCTGGGTGGTACGGGGGCTGCGCATGGCGGGCTCGCGTCGCAGGCGCCAGAACGCGCACGCGAGACCGGCGGCCTGGAGGCCGGCGCAGGCGGTCAGCACGTGGCCGAGCGCGGCGGCGGGGGTGAGGGCGACGACGATTCCTGCGAGCGGGAAGGGCGTGAGCATCACGAGGATCGTGACGGCGAGGGTGGCGCCGAAGACGGGCTCGGGGATGAGGTGGGAGCGCAGGGTGCGCAGGACGACGGTCATGCCGCCTTCGCCGGCCATGAGGACGGCGGTCAGGACGAGGAAGGCGGGGTAGTCGCCGGCCTGGGAGACGGCGAGCCCGGCCAGGGCGGCGACGGCGGCGCTTGCCGCGCCCGCTGGCCACAGGCCGAGGCGGTCGATCGCGAGCCGGCACAGGGCGACGGCGAGCAGGGAGGCAGCTGCGGCAGCGGACCAGATCAGGCCGACGGCGGCGCTGGACTGGCCGAGGTGCTGGACGACGATGACCGGGGCGGCGGCCTGCAGGACGCCGGTCGCCATATTGGAGACGGTCAGGCCGGTGATGAGCCAGGCCAGTGCCGGAATGGAGACGAGGGTCGTCCAGCCGGTGCGCAGTCCGGCGAGGGCGGGCGCCGGTGGCGGGACGAGGCGCGATTCACGGTGCCAGGGGGCGAGCAGGGCCCCGAGCAGTGAGCAGGCGGCCATCGTCAGCAGGGTGCCGGTGACGCCGACGGCGTGCAGGAGGAACCCCGCGAGCGCAGGTCCGGCGAGGGTGGCGGTCTGGTCGATGCCGAGGAGGACGGACTGCACCCGGTGGGCGCGGTCGCCGGCGTCTTTGCTCGCGGTCGCGCCGGCGGTCTCGGCGGCGATGTATGAGAACTCTGTGACGACTCCGGTGATCGCGGCGAGCGCCATCACGGTGATGGTGGCTCCCGTGCCGCCTGCCTGGGTGGGCAGGATGAAGGCGGCGGCCACGACGACCAGGGCGCGCAGGACCGAGGCGATGCGGAAGACCCGCTTGGTGCCGTGCCGGTCCACCACCTGTCCGGCGAGCGAGAACGCGGCGAGGCGGGGTAGCCACTCCAGGGCGAAGGCGATGCCGGTGAGGGTGGCCGACTGGGTGGTGGCCAGCACGATCAAGGGGATGCCGTACGTGGACATCGCGAAGGCGCCGGCGTCGGCCGTACGGGGGAGGTAGATCCGCCGCAGCAGGGAGAGCTGGGGCGGCAGAGCGTGCCGGGGGCCGGCGATCACGAAGTCGGTCATGTGCTTTCGTCGGATCAGGAGCGGCGCCCGCCGCAGGCGGGTGGAAGCGAAGAAGGAGGAGGAGCGGCTACCGTCCGCCGCGGCGGGGCGCCGGAAGGCGGGAAGGTCCCGGGGGCGGCTTGGGCGAGCCGTTCAAGTCGGCGTAGCTGTTGGTGAGCAGCCGCAGGAGCTGGATGCCTTCCCGCGGCGAGCGACGAGCGCGTCGATCTCGCTGCCGAGGGACTGCAGGAGGCCGTCGGTGGAGCCGAGTCGGTAGCGGTCACGGCCCTGCGTCACGGACTGGAGCTGGCTGATAGCCATGTCCGCCCGCTGCAGCAGCGTCTGCTGCACCTCATCGACGTTGTCCGCGGTCTCGCGGATCAGGTCAGCGACGGTGGCGAGGGCGGTGCCGGGCTGGTGGGAGCGGAGGACGAGGCCGCGGCCGGCAAGGGCGTCGCGGACGGTCTTCGTCCCCAGGGCCACCACCGGCCGCGGCTCGGCGGTCTCGCTCACCGGTGTATGCCTCCCGCCGGAGGCACCGGTGCCATGACCGGGCGGGCCACCGGCGGGTGGGAGAAGAGATCGCCGGATTTCCACGATGCCACGGCAGGGGCCGTCCTCAGCACGGCGCCGGCAACCGCCGTCTGCGAGGTGCGCTGGGTCGGCACCGCGGCCGGCCGGGCCGGGGCACGGCGGGCGGTGGGCTGGCTGGTTGCCCAGGCGGTGAGCGCCTCGTAGGCGGGGGTCAGGCCCCGGCCCGCGGCGGTGAGCACGAACTTCCCTTCGTGGTCCCGCGTCACGAGGCGCTTGTCCGACAGGTGCTTGAGCGGGTGGTAGACGGCCGTGGGGTGAGCGTCGACGAGTACGGAAGAGGCGAGGGCCGCGCCGGTGGTGGCGCCGCGGTCGCGGAGCGCCCACAGGATTGTGGTGGCGTGCCGTCGCGAGATCAGGTGGAGGGCGTCCTCAATCTCCTCGCCCTTGGCCGCCGGACGGGCCGTGTTCTTCTTGGTGACGGGGTCCTTCACGGTCGGCCGCTCCAGGTGCTTGCTCCCCCACGCGGCAAAGTGGTCGAGCACGGGCAACAGAGCGGCACCCCGGTCGGTGAGCGTGTAGATGACGTGGCGGCGGGTGTGCTCGGTGCGCCGCACCAGGCCAGCGGCCTGCAGATCGCGGACCTTCGGGTGGAGCTGGCCGTCGGCCATCCACGGCATTCGTGCCTTGAGGTCGGAGTAGCGGGCGGGCTCTATGAGGCTCATCAGCACCCAGGCGTTCCACCTCGGCGAGATCGTCTCCAGAGCCTGGACAACCAGGTCGATGTCACGGGGTGCGGGGGCGGGCAGGCCGGATGCGGGCATGGAGGTACTCCTGAGGCGTGGTGGTGGGGGTTCAGCGGGTTCGCGCAGTGGTCGCGGCCGGGGCAGACGCCTGGGCGACGGGCGTGGCGGCGGGGGCCGGGGCGCGGTAGAGGCTCTGGATCACGGCGGAGGCGAAGCGGGCCTGGTTGTCGCGGGTGGCGACCGATTCGGCGATCCGGCGGCTGCAGTCGAGGAGGTGGCCGGGGGTGGCGGGGCCGATGTCACGGCCCTGGTCGGCGAGCTGCAGAAGCCGTTCGCGCTGGAACTGAATGTTCTTCTCTGCCAGCTCGACGGTGGTCAGTGCGTCAAGGAGGGTGACGAGCATGTTCGGCCGGTCGGTGGTGGCGATAGCGGCGAGCTCGGCCCGGGGCCTGCCGTAGAGGGATTCGATCCGCTCGGCGAGTTGGTCGGCTACGGGGTGGGGCAATCAACGTCCCTTCGCGCGTTGGACCGTTATCTGTTCCGCAGGTACAGCTCGGGCAGTGATCGCTGGCTGGTTGAACGTCACTGCGCGTTGGTGCTCCGGCGGTGGTTCGGATCGCAGGAGCTTGTCGAGGACCGTCAGGTAGCCGCGCCGGGCCTGGAGTGCGGCCTCCATCCACTGGGCGTCCATCCGCAGGTCGTCCTCGGACAGCTCGTCCATCGGGCGGTCCGGAGCGCTGCGGTCGTGGACGCGGTCGCGGACCCGCGCCACGTGCTGCTCGGCCACCGCCAGGAAGGCGCGCAGTTCCAGGGCTTCGCGCAGGTGCCGGGTGTGCTCGGGGGCGGCGAGGAGTTGGTCGAGCGGGGCCCCGAAGACCTCGCCGAAGCGCTCGTCCCGGCTGCTCGGCTTGATGGTGGTGCTCATCGGCGGGTCCTTGCGGAAACGGGGGCGGGCTGCGGGACCGGGATTGTGGTGAGTACGGGTCCGGTTCTCCGGGCGGCGCGGCTGGTGGCCGGCTGCTCGGGCAGGGGGTAGTCCTCAAGGAGGTGGCGCACGGTCAGCGCCCGGCCGTCGCGGATGGTCAGCGCGGTGTCGACGCGCTGCGCGAGCGTCATGACCTGTTCGTCCAGCTCGCCTGCGGGGGCGGACTGCAGAGCGCCGAGCAGCTCGTCCTCGGCCGAGGTGAGCAGTCGCTGGGCCTCTTCGAGGTCGTCGTACCAGCGGACGACCGCGCTGGGCAGGAACGAGATTGTGCCGCGGGCGGCGGCCACGGCCTCGCGCAGTTCGTCCACGGGGACGCCGAAGCGGTCCTCGATCTCGCGGGCGACGGCGCGCAGGACATCGTCGGGTTCGTCGGTCACGGGCAGACTCCTCTCCTTGACGTGGACAGGGGGGAAGGTCCGGGAGCTGTCGCTCCGGGCGGGTGATCTCTAGGATCCGGAGAATCCCCGGTTCACCTAACCGGCGATTTGCTGGTAACTTTCGCCGCTCCCGCCGGGTGGTCACCGCTTCCTGCCCCGGGCGGTCGTCGGGCCGGCAGGCTTCGCCGGGGGCTGCGGGGCGGTGGTGGCCCGGGGCCTGGGCAGCGGTGTGCTGCGGTCGTCCAGCCAAGTGAGCGCCGCGTCCGCGGTGTCGAAGGCGCCCTCGCGGAGCTGGTGGGTGTAGGCCCGCAGGTCGGTGGTTTCCAGCAGGATCCGGTAGGGCTGCGGCCCGGTGCGGTCTGCGGCTTCCAGGAGGACGACGGTCTCCTGGGTCGGGTATCCCTCGCCGGTATAACTCATCACGATCGAGAACTGGTTGCCGTGGTCGCGGAAGCGCTGCTCCAGCCCGGTGGTCATCGTGTCGGCCGGGTTGGTGCCGATGTCCTCGGGCCGTTTGATGGCGGAGGCTGGGCAGTGGCGCTGGATGAGCCAGGACTGGGCGAGTGCGTACAGCGGAAGGCGCGCGCTGGCGAAGGTGAAGGTCCGGGCCTCGGTGTCGCGGGTGAGGTGAAGGGCGAGGAGCTGTGGTTCGCCGGGCAGCCCGTACATGGCGGAGGTGTCGTGAAAGACGAAGAAGCTCTGTCGGCCGTCGGGTGTGTGGTGCTGAGCCAGCGTGTTCAGGTCGGTCTCGCACGGGGCGATGCGGTCGCAGAACTCCCATTCTACCGCTGCTGAGGCCGGTCGGTAGCCCTGAAGATGAAGGGCGGGTTCGTAGCCGGAATAGGACAAGGGTCTCCTGGGACTTCGATTCAGCGCGTGCGGGTGGCGGCGTCGGGCCAGGCACCGGGGCGGGGGGCGGGGCGGCTCGTGACACGGCTGGAGGGGCGAGCGGCGAGGGCAGCGCGGCCTGCGTCGGTGAGGGCGACCGGCTGTCCGGCGTGCAGCGGGTGGTTGGTGTCGCGGTGAACGAGCCCGGCCGTCTCCAGCCGGGCGAAGTCATGCTGGCCGATCCTGGTGCCGGAGGCTGTCACGACGGAGAGCCGCTGGGTGAGCAGGTGCTCGCGGAGCTTGGCACCCTGGCCGATCGCCAGGAGCAGGGCGATGTCGTGGGCTTTCAGGTCGGTGTGGCCGGCCGGAGTGCGGGCGGCGTTCGCTTCGACGGGCTCGAGGACGTCGGACAGCTCCGTCTCGCGAACGCCGCGGAAGCGCACAGCCTCCTGGAGCTGCTTGACCGTTCGGTCGATGCGGTCGAAGAGCGCGGAGTCCATGGGGTACTCGCCGCTGGCGAGGCGCTGGAGGAGCACGCGGTAGAAGGTGACGGACTGCTCGGCGCTGGACAGGGATCGGTGGGCGGCGGCAACGCTCTCGATCTGCTCGTCGAGCAGGCCGCGGTCGTGGTCGCGCCAGAGCCGGTCGACGGTGTAGCCGACAGCCAGCTCGACGCGGTGGTCGAGGGACGTCAGCGCCTTGCGGACGGGCGTCGCCGTGGACCGGGGCACGTTCGCGCGGCCCCGGTCACTGCCGCCGGCAGCCACGCCGCCCCGCAGCGTCCTCGTCACCGGTGCGGTCGACGGCTTCGTAGCAGTCCGGGGAGCAGCTGTCGGGATCCTCCTCGCAGGAGGACTCCTCCGCGGGAGCGCAGCAGCAGGGGGCGGACAGCAGGACGGCGAGTTCCTGACCGGCTGCGATGCGGTCGATGAGGATCTCGGTGCAGGCGTGGAAGCCATCCGGCGTGATGTCCGGGTGCGGATTGGTCAGGGTCTCCAGCAGGCGGCGTTCCAGCTGCTGGACCTCGATGTAGGTCTCCAGCAGGGCGCGGTGGTGGGGGTTCTCCGGCTCGGCCGGGAGCTCCAGGAGGTTCTCGCCGAAGTGGTCGAGGAAGTTCGGGAAGGCTGTCAACGTATGGCTTTCGTGGTGAGGACGGTGGGCTGGGCGGAGCGGGGAAGGCCGGGGGGCGGGCCGGGCTTCGGGATCTGGCGGTAGGCGTCGATCTGGGGGGAGCGGGTGCGTGCGGCGTGCGCGCGGGCGCCGACCGGACGGTGGTCGAGGCCGAGGCGCCGTGCCACGGTGTCGTAGATGTCGTGGTTGGCCCGGGGGCGGACGGCCACGACGTGGATCTCCATGGGGTAGGCCGAGGTCGGCGGGGCCGGCCGCAGCGCGTAGACGATCCGCCAGGCGGCCTGGCGATCGACGTAGAGCTTGCGCAGTCCGGCGAGTTCGGCCGTGAGCTTGCCCCCGTGCCGGTCGGCGTTGACGACCTCCTGGAGCAGCGCGAGCGACAGGTCGCGGATGTCGCTGGGGGCCTGGAGCAGGTCGGTGAGGGCTCGCGGGTCGAAGGTGAGGCCGAAGGCGGGCGGCCGGCCCTCGGCGCTCACTCCTCCGCCTGCGCCGTCTCAGCATCGCGGGCTACGGCGCGCACGGAGCGGCCAGGGCCGCGAAGGAGGCGGTGCGACGGCCGCTCGGGGTCCGTCTGGCAGGCGGACAGCGGGCCGCCGGCGGCCCGGATGGCGGCCATGCAGTGGGTGAGGAAATCCCGGTGCCATACGAAGGGACCGGCCGGTCCGGCCTCGGGGTCCTTGTGCTGCAGGTAGGCCATCCACAGGGCGTGGAGCCAGGCTACGACGTCGAGGTGTTCCTGCCACTGGTCGCACCACGGGGAGGCGGTGGTGACCTCGCTCCCGTAGGTGGGCATGAGGAAGTCCTCCACCCAGTCGGTGAGCAGGTCCAGCTCGCTCTCGTACTCCTCGCCGTCCAGCTCCAGAATCGGACGCGGCTCCGGCGGCATCATCGCCGCGGCCGGCATCGGCGGCAGGCCGAAGCCGGGCAGCGACGCCGGTCCCGGTGCGGCGGCGAGGTGGTCGAGCTGCCGCGCCTGCTCGGCGGAGCGGTCGAGCAGCTTGCGGACAGTGGCCTGGATGCTGTCCAGGTCACCTTCCGGAAGGCGCACCGGGTCGAATTCCCCGGCGGCGCCGAATTCCTCCAGAGGGTCAGGCTCCAAGGAAATCTCCTCCTCCGGCGCACGCGGCAGCCGGAAATTCAATAACGGGTGACGGGACGGCAGGGCCCGAATGCGCGCAGGCGCGGATAACGAGCCGCCCGTAACTCGCGGTTGCGCGCATCCGGGTCAGGCCGTCAGGGTGAGGTCGTCCTGCCCGAGGGTCTGGTGGAGCGTTTCGGTGAGGCGGTCGGAGGCGATCTCGGCGTAGTGCCGGGTCTTCTCGACGCCGATGAAGTCGCGGCCCTCCAGGAGAGCGGCCACGCCGGTGGAGCCGGAGCCGCAGGTGAAGTCGAGGACGGTGCCGCCGGGCGGGGATATCTTCACCAGCTCGCGCATCACCTCGACCGGCTTCTGCGTGATGTGCTGCCGGGCCTTGCCCGACGGCTGCGACGCCGAGTAGAGGCCGGGGAGGTAGACGGGGTTGCGGGAGCCGTCGATCGAACCGTTCGACGCCCACACGATGAACTCGCAGTTCTGCGTGAAGCGGCCCTTCTGCGGGCGGGCCTGAGGCTTGTGCCAGGCCAGGACGCCGCGCCACAGCCATCCGGCCGCCTGGATCGCGTCGGTGGTGACCGGCAGCTGCCGCCAGTCGGTGAACAGCAGCGCCGTCCCGCCGGGCTTCGTCAGCCGGTGTGCCTCGGTCATGATCTGCGTCAGCCAGAAGCCGTACGAGCGCTGGTCCATGTTCTCGCCGGGGAAGTCCGCCAGCTGATGGCCGGCGTCGGCGGAGGTGTACTTCTGTCGAGCGGTACGGGAGGTGCGCTCCTTCGCGGTCCGCCCGCCAGAGTTGTACGGCGGGTCGGTGATGACCGCATCCACGCAGTCGTCCGGAAGGCCGGGCAGGACGCCGAGCGCGTCGCCGTGGTGAAGGGAAAAAGGCAAAGGGGTACCCCGATTCGGGTCACGAAAGAGAGTGGGAATCCCGCCTCGCACTGAATGCGGGCGCCGCGGCGGCGAATACAGGCACGGAAGTCCGGCATGCCGAAGGAGAGCGGCGGGCAAGCGGGGGAAGCCACACTGTAGGACACGAATCCCGGTTGACCCCTGCGAGGCGAGAAATTAGGTCAACCGGGAATCGGCACCTACAGTCTGACCACCGCCCGGCCCAGCTGCCGAACGGCCACCCCTCCCCCTGCCCTTCTGGAGGCACAGCCTTGTCCTGACCTCGCTCCCGACGCCCCGAGGACGCCCGACCGGCGAGAGGCAACTCGCCCCGCGGCCACTCCTCCCAGGCTTCCCGATCACCTCATCCCGGCCCTCGCGCCCTTCTCACCTCGGACCAGCGCGGCCGGACTTCACCTCAAGGACCACTCGTGACACAGCCGTACCCTCCCCTGCCCCGAACACCGAGTAGAGCCCTCATCTCCTCCGGGGGCGCAGCGGATTGAAGGGCATAGCCGCAGCCGTCGGCGTCGTCGTCCTCTCTCCGCTCCTCCTGGCCGGCGCAGCCGCCACAGCGGCTGCCGCCAGCAGCTCCGCTTCCCGCGCCACTCAGTGTGACGTCGGCAACACGGTCGACGCCAACGCCGTCACCCAGCAGGTCGCAGGCATCCTCGGCGGCTCCGGCGCCACCCCCGGCATCCAGATCAAGGGCCTGGAACTGCCCTCCGAGCAGATCCCTCACGCCAAGACGATCATCGCCACCGGGATCGCCATGAAGGTCCCCGAGCGCGGCCAAGTCGTCGCCCTCGCGACCGCGATACAGGAATCCCGCCTGCGCAACCTCCGCTACGGCGACCGCGACAGCCTGGGCCTGTTCCAACAGCGGCCGAGCATGGGCTGGGGCACCGCCGAGGAGATCCTCGACCCCGTCCACGCCTCCACCCGCTTCTACGAGGGTCTCCTCAAGGTCGCGGGCTGGCAACAGATGACGCTCACCCAGGCCGCCCAGGCCGTCCAGATCTCCGGCTACCCCGACGCCTACGCGCAGTGGGAGCCGCTCGCCCGTGCCCTGCAGGAGGCGATCGTCAAGACCCTCCGCGGAGGCGGCACGGACGCGGGAGCTGAGGGTGGCGCGGCGGGCGGCGGCTGCCGACCCGGCGAGGACGGATCGCAGTGGGGGGAGATCCCCCAGGGCTCCGTCCCCGCTGGATACAAGATCCCCGCCGACGCTTCCCCGAAGGCCCGCACGGCGATCGAGTGGGCGATGCACCAGCTCGGCACCCTCTACCAGTGGGGCGGCACCTGCAAGAACGCCCACGGGCCGGATCCGATGGGCCGCTGCGACTGCAGCTCCCTGATGCAGCAGGCGTACGCCAAGGCGGGCGTGACCCTCACCCGGACCACGTACACCCAGGTCAAGGAGGGCGTCCCGGTCCCGGCGAACGCGCTCAAGCCCGGTGACCTGCTCTTCACCCGCGGCACCGCCGCCGTCCCCGAGCACGTCGGGATGTACATGGGCGCGGGTCTCGTGATCAACGCGCCGAAGACCGGGCGCCCCGTGCGGATCGAGAAGGTCGCCGACTGGCAGATCCTCGCCGTCCGCCGCATCCCCGCCCTCGCCTCCTAGCGCTCCCCGCCCGCTTCCCGGGCCACGGGCCGCTTCCCCCGGCCGCCGCGAGCCGCATGCCGCCGCGCGCCTTCCCCTCTTCCTCTTTCCCGCTGGGCCATCTGGCCTGCGCTCGCAAGGAGTTCGACCATCCCCACCCTCGCTCACCTCCAGCAGATAGCCGACCGCGTCACGTACCTGGCCTACGACCCCGGCGTCTCCCCGAAGGGCGGCTTCCTGCCGGGCCTGGACCTGCTGCGCAACGTCGTCAGCTCCATCAACATGGCCGCGATCATCGCCGTCGTCGGCGCACTCGCCGTCTCCCTCGGCGTGTGGGCCTGGGGCCACCACACCGGTGGTCACCAGGCCGAGGCCAACGGAAAGAAGGGCGCCCTCGTGTCCGCGGGCGCCGCGCTCGGTCTCGGTGCCGCGAACGGGATCATCGCGTTCTTCTCCACGCTCGGCACGCAGGTCCGCTGATGGGCAAGCGCTCCCGCCCACGCGTCCGCGCCGCCACCGCGCACTGGTCCACCGGCCGGCGCGTCTCCGTCCTCGCCGCGGTCCTGGCCCTGCTCCTGGCCGGCGCCGGTCTTGCCGCCTACCTCACGACCGGCGGCGGCCGGGGCGAGGCGCCCTCCGGCAAGCCGTCCGCCAGCGGTCCGACCACCCGTCCGGGCACGACGGCACCCGTCGCGGAGGCTGCGACGGGGACGGTCTCCCCTCCGCCGCGGCTGTCCGATCCTCTCGCCTACGGCCGCGCCGCGGCGGTGATGCTCTGGTCCTACGACACCCGGGCCACCACCCGCGACCAGCAGCTCGCCGGCATGCACGCCTGGATGACGACCGAGACGAAGTACACCGACTGGACCTCCATCCAGGCCCAGGTCCCCGACCCTCTGCTGTGGTCGCGGATGCACGACCAGGGCCAGCACGCCACCGCGACCGTCTCCCAGGCGCACTTCCCCTCGGCGTTCAAGCAGGCCCTGGCCGAGAACCCGGCCGCCCTGACCGAGGCGTACATCTACGCCGTCACCGTCGCCGGCAAGCAGGCAATCGCCTGGAAGGACGGTGGAGGCGGCGCCGAGGACCGCTCGGTCACCCTCGCCGTGCAGTGCCGGCCCAGCGCCGACTGCGCCCTGGTCGCCATCGCGCCGAACACCGCCCCCTGAACCGCAACAGATAGGAGGAGTCCGTCGTGGACTTCTGCGCTCTTCCGGTCGCGGGCAAGCTCTGCGACGCGGCCGACGCGATCGACTTCGTCTCCGACCCGGGCAAGGCGATCACCGAGGGCATCGGCAACTGGATCGCCAAGTCCTGCGGCGAACTCGCCGCCGCAGCCGCCGACCTGGCCGCCGAGGCCGTCAACACCACCACCAAGATCGACCTCGGCGCCGGATGGTTCCGCGACAACTACGAGATGCTGCTGCCGATCGGGCTGACCATCCTCGTCGCCACCTTCTGCGCCCAGCTCGTCCGGGCCGCGATGAAGCGCGACGGACAGGCACTCGGCCAGGCGTTCACCGGCACCGCCGGCGGCGTGATCTTCTGCTTCGCCGCCATCGCCCTGACCACGGTCGCGATCGAAGTCGTCGACGCCCTGTCCGACTCGCTGTTCGCGGCAGCCGGCACCTCCATCGACGACGCCGTCCGCCGCATGGTGAAGGTCTCGCAGATCGCCGCGATCTCCCCACTCGGCTGGCTGGTGGCCGCCCTCGCAGCCCTCGGCGCCGCCGTCGGCGCCGTCATGTACTGGTGCGTCATGATGGTCCGCAAGGTCGGCATCCTCGTGCTCGTGACCCTGGCGGTCTTCGCCGGAGCGGGCGGCGGATGGGAGGCCGCCCGCCGCTGGCGGCGCGGCTGGATCGAGGCGACCGCCACCCTGATCGTCTCCAAGCTGCTGATGACCGTGGTCTTCCTCCTCGGCATCTCCGCCATGGGCAAGACCGACGCGGACGGCGGAATCGCCGCGCTCGCCGACGTCATGGCCGGCATCGTCATCATGCTCTTGGTGATGCTGTGTCCGTACGCGACCTTCAAGTTCGTGCACTGGGCAGCGGAGTCCACCGACGGTGAGACCCTGCACCGCTCCGGCGGAGCTGGTGCCCAGCTCGCCAAGCAGCACGCCGAAAACGCGACCCGCAAGGCGGCAGCTGCAGCAGCCACCGCAGGAACCGGCGGCGCCGCCGCCGGGGCCGGAGCTGCATCGCCGCAGGGCCCGGCCGCAGGCAGCGGTGGATTCCCCGGCGACATCGCCTCCAGCCCTTCCGGAAGCGGTGGCGGCACCGGAGCATCACCGGCCATGGACAAGGTCCAGAGCGGCCTGAACGAGGCGGTCAGCTCCATGCCGACCAGCCCGGCGGCCCAGGACTCAGGCAACTCCGTCGGGGTCGGCAACAGCGCCCCCGGCGGACCTCCCGCGGGTGCCACACCGCGCAGCACGCAGGACGGAGCGCCTCCGAGCGCCGGCGTCGTCGGTGCCGCGCAGGGCTCCGAGTCCGGCACGGGCGGCAGCCCGTTCACGACGCCGCAGCCCCCCGCCGGTTCCTGACACCCGACACTCCCCTGGTTCCCAGGACGGGACACGAACGCTGTGTCCCGTCCCGGGGGCCGCCTCCTTCGGAAAGCCCTTGCCTTGTCTGACCTCACGATCACCCCAATGACGGTGAAGTTCCCGACCAGGTCCCGCCGCGGGATCCTGCTCGGCCTCTCGCTGCCCCAGCTCGTCCTCACCTCCGCAGCGCTCGCGCTGCTCCTGGTCACCGTCGTGACCACCGGCCTGCCCGGCGCCCTGATCCTCACCCCGCTGTGGGCAGGGATCGCCGCCCTCGTCGCCGTCCGCCGCCGCGGCCGGTCCCTGATCGACTGGGCGCCGATCGTCGCCCGCTACGCGCAGCGCCGCCGCACCGGGCAGACCCTGTGGCTCGCCCGTCCGGTGTCCCGCCCGCGCGCCGAAGGAACCCTGCACCTGCCGGGAACAGCCGCTTCGATCAAGGTGGTCACCCCGGCCGACGGACAGGCCGCCGCTCTGCACGATCCCCACCAGCAGACCCTCACCGCGGTCGCCCGGGTGACCAGCCGGGCCTTCGCCCTGCTGGACCCCGCCACCCAGAACTCCCACGTCCAGGCGTGGGGGCGGGCCCTGGCCGGGATCGCGCGCACCGGGCACGTCGCCACCGTCCAGGTCCTGGAGCGGACCGTCCCCGACTCCGGCGACACCCTGACCCGGCACTGGAACACCCACGGCCGGCCCGGTACCCAGCTCGCCGGCCAGGTCTACAGCGATCTCGTCGCCTCAGCCGGCCCGGCAGCCGCCCCGCACGAGACGTACCTGGCCATCTCCCTCGACTTGAAGGCCGCCAAGCGCCTGATCAGCCAGGCCGGCGGCGGGCTACCCGGAGCCTTCACCATCCTCGGCCAGGCCACCTCCTCCCTCACCCAGGCCGCCCGCAACGCCGGTCTGACCGTGAACGGCTGGCTGAACGCGCGGGAAGTCGCCGCCGTCATCCGCACCGCCTACGACCCCAAGGCCCTGGCCGCGCTGCAGCAGTGGTCGGACACCGGCCGCGCCGAAGCCGACCCCGCCGCCGCCGGCCCCGTCGTCCAGGTCGAGGAACACGACCGGCTCATCACCGACACTGCCCGCCACACCACCTACTGGGTCGAGAACTGGCCGCGCACCGAAGTCCTCGCGGGCTTCCTCCACCAGCTGCTGTTCACCGCCGGGGTGCGCCGCTCCTTCTCCCTCATCTATGTCCCCCAGGGCTTCGAGTCCGCGATCCGCGACGTCCAGCGCACCAAGGCGACGATCATCGCCGACGCCAACGAGCGTGCCCGCCGCGGACAGGTCGACTCCGAGGCCGACGTCGTCGAGTACGGCGACGTCAAGGAACGCGAGAGGCAGCTCATCGCCGGCCACGCCGACGTCGCCATGACTGGCCTGCTCACCGTCTCCGCCGACACCGACCAGGCCCTGGACGCAGCCTGCGCTCAGATCGAGACCGCCGCCGTCACCGCCCAGGTCGACCTGCGCCGCCTCGACTACCAGCAGCCCGACGCGTTCGCCCTCGCCGCACTCCCCCTCGCCCGCACCGCCCAGGACAAGTAGGGCCCCGCCGCCTGATCCATCCAGGCCACCGCAGAAAGACCCCACGCTCTTGGCCACCATCACCGCGACCGACCCGACGGACGCCCACCCGTACCTGCGGGCCGCGACCGCCGGCATCCGCCACCACGCCCGGTCCATCGGCCGGGGCACCCCGGCCGACCGGCGACACCTCGACAACCTGCACGAGCACGTCACCCGCCTGCACCTGCTCCTCGACCAGCTCGCCGAGACCGTGCGCCCCGAACACCCCACGTCAGGACGGCATCTGGCCACCGCGCACCTGCGGCTCTGGCAGGCCACCGCCAGCCTCCACGACGCCTTCCACACCCTGCCCGCTGCCCCCGCCTGCACCCCCGACCGGCTCCCCGACGGCCCGCTCGTCCTCACCATCTGCCAGCGCCACCTCGCCTCCAGCCACGCCGTCCGCCGCAAGACCACCCCGGCCGACCACGGCACCGCCTGAGCCACCCCGCGCAGAATCGATCCCCCAGCCATGTCCCGACACCGCCCCGGACGGCGGGCTCGCCGCGCCTCGGCCAGCCCCCTGTTCACCCCGCACGGCGCCGACCGCACCACCCGGCGCGCAGCCCGCAAGCAGCTCGCAGAAGCCCGCGCCAAAGCGCAGGCCGCCGCCGTGGAGACCGCCGGCGCCACGGCGGCCGAGGCAGAGATGCCCGCGCCGCTCTACGCTCCCGCCGGCCGCCCCGGCACTGCCTTCGCCCGCGGCAAACGCCTGCGCCTGCCCGCCCACCGCATGACCACCGCCACCGCTTCCGGCGCCTACCCCTTCCTCGCCGAAGGCGGCCTCGGCGCCGAGGGCATCTACATCGGCCGCGACGTCCACGCCGAAGGGTCCTTCGTCTTCGACCCCTTCTCCCTATACGGGAAAGTCGAGGGCTTCACCAACCCGAACATCCTTCTGGCCGGGGTCATCGGCCAGGGCAAGAGCGCCCTCGCGAAGTCCTTCGCGCTCCGCTCGGTCGCCTTCGGCTACCGCGTCTACGTCCCGTGCGATCCGAAGGGCGAATGGACGCCGGTCGCCACCGCGCTCGGCGGCACCTCCATCGCCCTCGGCCCCGGGCTCCCGGGACGGCTCAACCCCCTCGACGCCGCCCCGAAGCCGCCGTCCATCTCGGAAGCGGACTGGGCCGGCGAGGTCCGCAAACGCCGCCTGCTCCTGCTCGGCTCCCTCGCCCGCACCGTCCTCGGCCGCGACCTGCTCCCCATGGAGCACACCGCCCTCGACATCGCCCTGGACGGCGTCGTCCACGCCGCCACCGCCGCCGGCCGAGCCCCGCTGCTCGGCGACATCGCCCACACCCTCGCCCAGCCCCACCTCCTCGACGCCGCCGCCGGCACCGTCTCCGGCCACCTCGGCGACGCCGCCCGCGACCTCTCCCACGCCCTGCGCCGCCTCGTCCACGGCGACCTCGCGGGTATGTTCGACGCCCCCTCCACGGTGGCCTTCGACCCGACAAGCCCGATGCTCTCCATCGACCTGTCCCGGCTCGGGGGATCCGGCGACGACACCGCGCTGGTACTCGCCATGACCTGCGCCTCGGCGTGGATGGAAGCGGCCCTCACCGACCCTGACGGCGGCCGTCGCTGGATCGTCTACGACGAGGCGTGGCGGCTGATGCGCCACCCCGGCCTCCTCCAGCGCATGCAGGCCCAGTGGAAGCTGAGCCGCGGCCTCGGCATCGCCAACCTCATGGTCATCCACCGGCTGTCCGACCTACTCACCGCGGGCGACGCCGGATCCCAGGGCCGCGCCCTCGCCGAAGGACTCCTGGCCGACTGCTCCACCCGCATCATCTACCGCCAGGAAACCGACCAGATCCAGGCCGCCGCCACCCTCCTCGGCCTCACCGCCGTCGAGACCGAGGCCATCTCCCACCTCACCCGCGGACGCGGCCTGTGGCGCGTCGCCGGCCGGAGCTTCGTCGTCCAGCACCTCCTCCACCCCACCGAGAAGTCGCTCTTCGACACCGACTCACGCATGCACTGAGTGCCCAACCAACCAACAGCACAGATCGGCAGGACAACACCATCGACCTACACCCGACCACCGCGCTCTTCCCCTTGCTCGACGAAGAAGAGCTCCAGTCCCTTGCGGACGACATCCGCGAACACGGCCTCGACAACCCCGTCGTCCTTGACACCGCAGGCCGGATCCTGGACGGCAAGAACCGCCTTCGGGCCTGCGAGATCGCCGGCATCGAGCCGACCTACACCACTTACGAAGGCGACGACACCGGCCGATACGTGCTTTCGGCCAACAGGCAGCGCCGGAACGTGACCAAGGGCCAGCTCGCCATGATCACGGCCAAGGCGCGTTCATTCAGTGAACACGAGCAGCGTTCACCCGGTGAACAGTCCGTCCGTTCACTGAGTGAACAGGCCGGCGTCTCGGTGGGACGCATCGGACAGGCCAGCATGGTCTTGCGGCATGCGCCCGACCTGGCTGAGGCCGTCATCAACGGCACCATGGGCCTGAACGAGGCGTACTCGGTCGCGCAGAAGAACAAGGCCCAGGCCGAATCGTCGGAAGCACAGCTCGCACGCCTGCGTTCCGAGGACCCCCAACTGGCCGACAGGGTGGCCGAGGGCGAACTCACCATCCAGGGCGCATGGGCGGAACGCAAGGCCCGGCAGGAGGAAGACCTGCGGCAGCGCCGGGTTGCCACCAACCTGCTCTGCGAGGTTCTCCCCGCCCTCGCTCAGATACGCGGCAGCCGCACCTTCGCCCAGTACGACCCCGAACTCGCCCCGCCCGGCCGCGCCGTCACCCGCGAAGTGATCGAGCACGCCGCAACCACCCTGGCCGAAATCGCCGCCGTCTGGAAGGACCGCGACCTCCCGTGAAGTACTCCTCCGACCCCCAGCTGCGCCAGCTCGCCCTCGAAGCCGCCCAGCACGTCACCACCGACGCCGGCCGTATGCACAAGGACGACTTCCTCGACGACCTGTGTGCCCGGATCCGAGAGCGCGACGACCTGGAGGGCGCCGTCCTGAGGAAGGCGGCCCAGGGCCTGATGCGGGACCTCGGCGAGCGCCGCAGCCCTCGCCGCAACAAGAGGACCGGCGGCCTGTACCACCCCGAGAGCATCATCAAGCTCGGTAACGGGATCTGGGTGTGGATGAAGCACACCACCCCGACGGACATGACGCAGTGGGGCCTGATCTCCTCGCGGAACACCGTCCGCACCATCACCGCCGCCGCGGACACCCAGCAGTACATCCACGAGCGCACCGACGCCTTCCGCTCCCACCCCGGAATCTCCAGCCTCCACCCGCTGGAGGAAGCCGTCTTCCAGTACCAGCAGGACACCCTCGACGACGCCGACTGGGACCGCGACCACGAGGACCTGTAGGCGCCCCAGCCTCGTACCTCGACTGGCCACGCCCACGACATGTCGGAGACCATGCTGCGGAATTCACCCCCACTCGAAACCTTCGCCCTGGAGATCGCAGATCGGCTCCCGGGTGACTGGACAAGCGCCTATCACCGTCACCCCTCCTACCGCGATCAGTTCCCGACCGCCGACCGGCTGTGGGACAACGGTCACGTCGACTGGGCTGCCGGCGAGTTCGTCCTCGGCCACGACGCGGTCCTCACCGGCCCGGCCGGACAAGAGCTCTACATCATCGACCGGCCCCTCAGACCCAAGCAGTTTCTCGTCGCCGCGCTGGAGCCACCCGGCTTCCTGCCGCACCACTTCCATGACGTACCCGAGCCGAACGGCATCGTGATCGGCACCGATCCCGTCCGTGCCGCTGCCGCGATCACCCGCCGACTCCTCCCCCGATACGCCCGGGCCGCGGAGGCCGTGCGCGAGCAAGCGCGACGACGGCCTGCCCCTCCAGCCCACCGACAGGCACCAGCAGAGACCAGCGCGGTCACGCTCGTCCGCTACGAGGACGGACTCCTCGGCGCCCCGTACGGACACGTCCCCGCTGAAGCCCGAGACACCCTGTACCTGACCGGATTCCAGTACGTCCCGAATCAGGGTGCGTTCCTCCTGCGTTCTGAGTCCGGGCCCGTCGCCACGGCCGTACGCATCCAGGTCCTCGCCGACCGGCTGGCCAAGCTCGGGATCGGGCTCAACTACCGCCATCCCGCAGCGGTATCGGGCACCGCCGTGGTCACGACGGGCCGCACCAATACGCCCCAGGCGAGCCGGGTCGCTACCGGGGCGGCTCTACACTCCGCCGCCCCGCGCTCGTCGGGCCGCGCGCGGTAACCCAGGCCATGCCGCTGCAGAAAGGGAGCTCCCTGCCTTCCCGAACCGACTCTGCCGACCACGGTCCGGCGACGGCCGGGGTGCACGGCTCGAGCCTCGACCGCGCCGATCTGCCCGACGCTCGCTTCCCGTACAGCAGCATGTTGAACGCCCTGAGCAGCGCCGTCCTCGCAAGCACGGACGTGCGGGATGCCGCCGTGGTACTGCACCAACTCGTCGACGGCACCGACGGCCTGCTCGCCCGGCTCGCGGAACTCCTCGATGCCACAGCCGACCGGGCCCGCGCGTACGACCGCGACGACGGGGACGACGACGCTTTCTACCTGGCGAAGGACCTCGCCGACGCCGCCGTCCAAGTACGGCGGCTCGGTGAAGACCTCCACGTCGTCCCCGAGCGCATGGCCGGCCTTTCCCCGCCCCCGCCGACGCGCCACCACCCTCGCCCAGCAGGCGCGCCCCGGCCGCCCGTGTCCTCCGCGCCCCAGCCCAGGCACGCCCCGTAGTCCCTTCTCCCCTGGAGCCTTCTTGGGATCCCCTGCCTTCATCGCCCGCCCCGACCCGGACGGCGGCTACACCGGCGTTCACCTCCAGTACGACAGCAGCCCTCCGAACATGGTGCCGCTGCTCCTCGCCGCCTACCGCTTCCGCTTCGGCCGGGACCTCGAAGCCCTCAGCCGATACCTGGTGGACGACGTCGTCTTCGCCTGGGAGGAGATCGGAACCGACCTCCTCGACGGATCGCCCCCGGGCCTGCTCCAGCGGCTGACCGGCGGCGAGCAGTGGCCCAGCCGCGAGATGACCGGCGTCGTGAACCTCGACGGGACGCCCGCCGAGCGGGACGTCATCACCCAGCACAGCTCCGAAGGTCATCACTGGGGGTACGTCCTTCATCCGGCCGGCATCGAGGTCATCAGCCGCCAGATGGACGCTCACGGCCCGGTCATCTCCTGGGACACCGACCCCCGGACCCACTTCAGCGAGGCGATGGCGCTGTGGATGCCCGGCACTCCGCCGCCGATGTCCCTGCCACGTGATCTGCCCAAGCTCACTCCCGTTCCGCCAGCAGCTCCTGCACGGACCGCCACTCGACCACCACGCCGCTGACCGCTCTCTTCAAGGAGTCCTCCTGAATCAGCACTTCACCTTCGGCCGACACCCCGACCACGGGTTCGTCGCTTCCGCCACCGCCCATACACCGCCTCATCTGGCGCACTGGTACCTGACCGCCGAGCAGTTCGAGCCCGTCCCCGAGCAGCCGGGGCTGTACCGGCTGGCCATGCCGGAGTACGACGGAGTGCGCCGTGCGCGGCAAGCCGTCCATGACCTGCGCCAGCGGGGCTTCGACGTCTACGCCGACTACACCCTCGACCCGTCCCAGAGCGCCGGCCCGCCCAGGGTCCAGCCCCGGGCCGGGCTGGAGGAGCGCCGCTCGCGGATCGCGCAGGCCGCCGGAATCCGCTCGGCGCAGTACCAGCCGAGCTTCTCCGCCCAGGCCGCGCCGGCACCCTCACGGCCGGTGGGCTCCGTCCCGGCCTCGGGCCAGGGGCGTGGCCGGTGACCGATGACCTGATCACTATCGTCCGCGGTCGGGGCGGCGAGGTGGAGGCGGAGGGGCCGATGGACGGCCTGGCTTCCGAGCTGCTCGCGCGTGCGGGGTTCGTCAGGCAGTACACACTGCGCGGCATCTGGCACCGTCTCCCCTTCGACATGGGCGTGGAGTGGGAGAACGAGCACGCCTCCCTGGCCGCGGAGATGCTGCGCGCCGCCCGCTACCCCGTCCGCCTCGACGCGGCTCTGTCGCCGACGTCCGTCCCGTCGGCTGACGGTGTGGACGTCCCGCCGTCCGTGGCGGCGGCGGCCAAGACTCTGAAGGCCCGGGCGGCGGGCGGGACGGACCTCCAGCAGCCGCACGAAGCGGGACGAGCGCTGGCCGCTCTGGCCCAGGGCGAGGACAGTCTCCTGCGGCCCGCCGCCGACGTGCTCCTTGCCGTCGCCACTGCCCTCTCGGGCCTCCCCGGCCCGGCTCACGACCGCGACGCCCGGCGTCTGGCCGAGCTCAGCGGTGTCCTACGGGTCGTGGAAACCGAGGTCGACCGCATCGCCCTTCGCCTGCGCGCCGCACCCGACGTCACCTCGTCCGCAGGCCGCACGACGCAGGCCACCGTCGAGGTCCCGGCGAAGTTGCAGAGCCTCATCCACCGGCTCGGCCACGCCCGAGTACGCGAGTACGAGGCCCATCTCCTTGAACCGGCAGCACCCGGTGAGCCGGGACGAAGCCGGTGACCGCCGCCGCTCAGACTCCGGCCGGCACGGAGCTACGCCGCCGCGCCCGCGCACAGACGCTCCCCTACCTGGCCGCCCTCGCGCTGCCGGATCCCGCCGAGTCCGTGCGGGCCTGGACACAGCACCTGGGCGACGAGCGGTGCGCCGCCGAGGTCCACGTCATCGTCGACGCTTTGACCGGCACCGCGACCAGCCCGCTCCTCGCTCTTCGTGACGCGCTGCGCACCACAGGGGGCTGGTGCCGCGAGCACGGTCAGCCCGTCCTCGCCGAGCGGTACTTGCGCGCCGCCGACCTCCTCGACGTCGCCGACCGTCAGCTCTACCAGCTCGGCATCGACCACCTCACCGCCTTTCACACCGAACCCTGCCCGCCCGGGCACCCACACCGAGAGGACCCTGCACCTGAACTCCCGTGAACCAGCCGCGGGCTCCGTCACCCGGATCACTCTGTTCACCAGTGACCGCGATGGCATCGTCGGCCTCGTCGACGGTGACGCATGGCAGTGGGCCCGCACCGCCATGGAGCTGTCCGGGTTCGACAAGAACGACTCCGGCGACATGGTCTTGCCGCTGTCCGATCTCACCCTTGCCCGCCAGGCCCTGATCACCCTCGGCGCCGTCGCCGAGCGAACTCTCGGTCTGCAGCTCACGCCCAGCAGCGAGCGGTACATCGGGGACATCGCGCTCGACGTGGCCGAGCACCTGCCCGGACAGTGGACCGCAAGAGTCGAGAACTACTCGCTCCGTGTCTGGCAGGAGGACCTCGCCGGCGGCCTGTGGAGCACCGGGCCCATCGCCCAGACTCTGGCGGCCGACCGGGTACAGCAGGCCGCCATCCTGAAGCGCGACGACGGAACGGAACTCGCCGTCGTCAAGGACCCCCACCTCGACACGTACCACGTCGGCGCCCTCCGGCCCGGCCACGTCCCGGGCCCGACGAACGCCACCGCCCCACCCGGCGTGACGGTGCAGCCGACCGCCTCGGCCGCCGCCCACATCATTCGCACCGGGCTCCTCCCGGCCTACACCCGCTCGGTCCTGCAGGCGCACGCCGCCGATCTGTCGGACGATCTCACCTGGGCACGGGAGACCTACGAGGCCGGCACCATCCCCGACCCCGCCCCGGCCGACCTCGTCGATGCCTACGTCCGGTTCACCGCCTCCGCGCCGCTCGTCATCGCGGCGATCCGGACCCTGGGCGCCCCCACCGAGTACGAGGTCGACTTCCTCCACCGGGTAGAGGACATCGTCACAGCGCCGGCCGAGGAGACCGGGCCGAAGCCGGTCACGGCGCACCCCGACCCGCTCGGCTGGTGGCTCGTGGAAGGCGGCGACGAGCTCGTCGCCCTCTCCCTGCGCACCCTCGCCAGCGTGCCGCTGCCCCTCGAACAGGGGCGCCGGACCGGGAGCCGAACGCTGGCTCTGGCACCTGCGCCTGCCCGGTCGGAGCCCACGGTGAGACGCCGGTGACGCAACCTCGCAACAACTCTGGCGAGCCCGGCTCGCCCGCCGTCCGTGCGGCGCTCGACGCTTTGGCGGCCTACGCCATACGGTTCGCCTCCCTCCAGGCGCGCGGGGACGACGCGGTCGCTCGTGTGCAGGCAAGCACCGGGTGGCCCGAGCACGTCGCCATGGAGCGAGCGATCGTGGCGGAACAACACCGGGAACAGGAGATGGAGTTCGCCGCGCTCCTGCCCCATACGGTCCTTCTCATCGACCGGGCCCGTACCGCCCTGGAGTTCCAGCCATCCGCCCGGCACCAAGCCGGGTGGAACCTGCTCATGGACGACCTCGAAGCCGCCGCAGATCATGCCCGCCACCTCTCCGAGCAGTCGATCGCCGACCGGTCGACCTCGCGGCAGTGCCACGTCACCTGGGCCGACCGGGCACGGTTCCTGCGCGACCTCGCCGTACAGGAGGGCCCGCCGCCTCCCGGACCCGAGCTGCCCGCTGCAGAAGAGGCACGGTGGACCGCCCACGCGCACGATGTCCGCCGTCGCCACATGATGTACCTGTACGAGAGCCGGTACGACGCGGCTGGTCGGCAGATCACCGTCGTCGAGGTCCCTGACCTCGACCAGCCCACCGGGGACTGCGTCCTCGTCGTCGCCGGAGACGTCGACAGCGCCACGATGCGCGTCCTGGGCCGCTACGACACGCTCGACCAGGCGCAGGGCGACCTGCCTGCGGCCATTCAGCCCGGTGTGCTGCACCCCCGCGGAAGGTTTCCCCGCCGCGCGGGGAAGGTTCCGCCGT
The DNA here is from genome assembly GCF_043201055.1 of Streptomyces sp. NPDC048338. Taxonomy (NCBI): domain Bacteria; kingdom Bacillati; phylum Actinomycetota; class Actinomycetes; order Kitasatosporales; family Streptomycetaceae; genus Streptomyces; species Streptomyces sp. NPDC048338. The sequence goes on along the minus strand of NZ_JBICYQ010000005.1, from coordinate 223,728 downwards.
TGGCCGACCTCATCGAGCAGATCGCCGGCGCCACGCAGAGCCAGGAGATCGCCGAGGTTCTCGACTACGTCGTGAGCGACGGCGCCGGCCCTCGCCACCTCTCCCAGCTCTCCGACCTCCTGGCCGAATGCGCCGACTTCGCGCTCGCCACCGAGACAGCCACCGGTCGGGATCTGTCAGTGCGATTGCGGGGGCTCATGGTCCAGACCGACGTCCTGGACCGGTAGCTCCGCCATGCGCTCATCGCCTTCCAGGACACGATCGCCGTCCTGCCGCCGCACCGCACCCCGCAGCCACGGCACCTCATACCCCCGCCCGCCGTGCGATCCACCCCGCCGCCTCCGCCTGCCCAGGCCGCCCCGCCCCGCGTCCCGCGCCGCCTCTGACTCCAGCACGAGGCCGCCGGGCGAGCCTCGGCCACCTCCCGGAAAGTCTCCGCCCTCCTTGCTCTTGGCCGAACGCCCCCTCGCCTCACCGCCCGTGACCTACCGGGCCGTTCTCGGCACGCGACACGTCCTGCGCCTGCTCGCCGGCACCCTGACCGGCCGGATGCCCAGCGGCATGGTCGCCGTCTCCCTGGTTCTGTGGGTCACGCGTGGCGGAGGGTCACTGGCGACGGCCAGCGCACTTGCCGCCATCTACGGGCTGACCGCCAGCGTCACCCAGCCGCTGAAGGGCAGGCTCATGGACCGGCATGGGCAGACCCGTGTGAGCGCGCCCGCCGCCATCGTCTCCAGCAGCAGCCTGCTCGCCCTGCCCGTCATCGGTCCAGGCGGCAGCACGTGGCTGATCGGAGCCGCGGTCGCGCTCGCCGGCCTCTCCGCCCCGCCGCTGGAGTCCGGTCTGAGGTCACTGTGGCCGAGTGTCGTGACCGACCTGGGGCAGCGAAAGGTCATCCAGGCCCTCGACACTGGCGCCCAGGGGTTGATGTATGTCGCCGGCCCGCTCCTGGCCACCTGGCTCGCCACCACGTTCGGAGCCGACGCCGCACTGGCCGCGGCCTCCGCGCTCGTACTCGTCGGCACCGCCACCGTCCTCACCTCCGCGCCCTCGCGCACCTGGCGCCCGCACCGAGAGGAAGCGGTTGGGTCCGCCCGGCCAGTGAAACGACACCGGCTCGTGAGCGGCGGCATGGTGCTGCTGTGCATGGGGCTCGCTGCACTCGGGGTGTCCTTGGGCGGGCTGGGAGTCTGGGCTGCGGCCATCGCCGAAACCAATCAAGCCGCCTGGCTGACCGGCGTACTGCCCGCCGCGTTCTCCACCGGATCGTTCCTCGGCGGCCTGCTCTTCGCACGCCTCGCCCGTCGCGCCGCGCCCGCCACCCAACTCAGCTGTACGTCCGCCCTGTTCACGGTCGGGTGGCTGGCGCTGTTGACCCAGCCGGGCCCGCACGCGGCGATCGTCGCCGCCGCTCTACCGGGGCTCTTCCTCACCATGGTCATCACCTGCGGCTTCGAGACGATCGATGCCCTCGCCCCCGCCTCGCGGACCACCGAGGCGTACTCGTGGCTGATCCTCGCCGTCGGCACCGGCCAGGCCGCGGGCACCGTCCTCGCCGGCACCCTCGCCGACCACCTCCTCGGCCTGTCCGCGCTCCCCGCCGCCGGCGCCGCCATCGCCACCACCGTCTTCGCACTCTCCCGGCCCGTGCTCGGCCCCCGCCGCCGGCCGGGCCGGCACCGCCGCACCTCCACCCCACCGCGTCCCCGCCACCGCCGATAGGACTCCCGCCTTGCCCGAATCACCAGCCGAGCCGTTCATGCCGATCCGGCACAGCATCACCGGTGAGATCACCACCACCCGATTTGGCGCCGCCGCCCGGCGGATCCTGCTCCAGTCCGGCTTCGAAGAGGCGCCAGGCTGCGTCTGCCGAACGACGGAACCCGGTACGGAGCAGGCTCACGGGCCTGCTCGGCAGCCAGCGAGCTGCTCGTCGCTGGCCATCCCCTGCACCTGCACCGAGCCCCCGGTCGGCCGGTGAGCGCCGACGTACACCCTCGGTTGGCCCGGTCGCCGAGGTCGGCACAGTCCGTGATCCGCTCCGCCAGCGGCCAGCCGCTCCAGTGCATCGCCAACCCCGCCCGCCCCCGTACCTGTTGAAGGACCCTCGTTTTGACGACACCCGGAACGCCTACCAATCCAGCACGGACCAAGGGCGGCGAACTACGGGCCAAGGTGGCCCGGCTGCTGGCCGACCGGCCGGCGGACAAGCTCACCATCGGGGACATGGCCCGGCAGCTGGGCCACTCCCACGGCGCCGTCCGCAACGCGTCCCTCACCCTGGTGCGACGCGGTGAGGCCGACCAAAGCGGGAGCGGACAGCCGGAGTTCCGGGCGAACGCGAAGACCGCTGCAGCCGCGCAGACCGCTGTGATCAGCCCACCGGGTACCCACGCTCCCCGCGCCCAGGCAGACACCGCCGGCACGACCGCTCCCGCAGCAGCCAGGCCCAGGCAGACCGGCCCGATCCGCCGCGCGGGGGGCCAGCTCTACCACCCCCGGGAGCTGGCCGATCTGCCCGACGTCGAGGCGCTAAATCGCCTGCGCGACGCCGACGTGCCGGTGCTGCTCTACGGTCCTCCGGGCACCGGCAAGACGTCGCTGGTGGAGGCCGCGTTCCCGGACCTGCTCACCGTCGCCGGTGACGGCGACACCACGGTCGGCGACTTGATCGGCGAGTACACGCAGGCCGACGGCGGAGGTTACGTCTTCCAGTACGGTCCGCTGGTCACCGCGATGACGGAGGGCCGCGCCCTGCTGATCGACGATGCCACTCTGATCTCGCCGAAGGTGTTGGCGTCGCTGTATCCCGCGATGGACGGGCGCCGGCAGATCCAGGTCAAGGCCCACAAGGGCGAGACCATCAAGGCCGAGCCGGGCTTCTACGTGGTCGCGGGCCACAACCCCGGCGTCCACGGTGCCGTTCTGACGGAGGCGCTGTCGTCCCGGTTCAGCGTGCAGATCCAGATCGGCACGGACTATGACCTCGCCCTGGCCCTGAAGATCGATGCCCGGGTGGTCCGGGTCGCCCGGCACCTCTCCCGCCAGGTCGACCTCGGTGAGCTGGGCTGGGCCCCCCAGCTGCGGGAACTGCTCAGCTACCAGAAGACCGAGGCCGTCCTCGGCACCAACGCCGCGCTCGCGAACCTGGTCGGCATCGCTCCTGTGGAGGATCGCGACGCCGTCGCCGACGCCGTCATCAAGGCTGTCGGCGTCAAGAAGATCGCGCCCCTCACCCTCGGCAAGCAGCTGTCCGCCTCGGCCGCCCGCAAGCCTCCGGGCAGCACCGTCTCCGCACACCGGGGCCGCTCGCGATGAGCGCTCACCACCACGTCCAGTCCCCCGCCACCACGCCGGAGGACGCCGCCGACCTCGCACGATGGGACGACGACGGCGCCCCGCCCGCGCAATTCCGTTCCTCTCCGGACGCGTGGCTGCGCGTGGGAGCCGAACTCGGCGACCGCCTAGTCGCCCTCTCCGGCCGCCAGGACCTCCTCGTCACCTGCCGCCCCGGCACCCGCAGCGGCGCACCGGCCGCGTTCTACCCCACCTTGGGCGAGGTCGAGTTCGACGCCCGCCTGTTCGCCCCGCTCCAGCCCCACGAGATTCATCCGCGGATCGTGGGCGACGAGGAGCGGTATCCCGCCGCCTGGGGAGTGTTCGTCCACGAGGCCGCCCACGCGGCCCACTCCGTCTGGACACCGCCTGCCGGAGCCTCCCCCCGTGTCGTCGAGGCCGCGTTCCTGCTGGAAGAGAGCCGCGCCGAAGGCGCACACCTGACCAGGCGGCCCACCGACCGCACGTACTTGCGCACCAGTGCCCGAACCCTGGTCATGCCCGACATCGCCCACCCCACCCTCCAGGGCATCGAGCACGCCGCCTCCGTGGCGGCCCTGATCCTCGGCCGCCGCGATGTCGGCATCCTGGACGCCGGCGAGACCAAGGCCGTCGCCGATCTGTGCGAAAAGGTGCTGGGCGCAGACCTGCTGACCACACTCACCCGCATCTGGACCGCAGCCCACCAGTGCGCCGACCACGACGCCACGACCATGCTCGGGCACGCCCAGGACTGGTGTGACGCTCTGGACGTCGCGGCTCCCACCCTGCCGGTGCCGGAGAACCTTCGCGATCTGCTGTCCGGCGCCGTGGGGGTCGTCATGGACTGCACGGCCGCCACGGACGCCGCCGACCTCGCGGAACAGGCAGCAGCGAACAACGCCATGGCCGCACAGTCCAAGGCGCGGGCCCAGGACCGTGCCCAGCGGGCCGGCCAGCGACGCCAAGCCGCCGCCACCGCAAAGTCGGTCTTCAACGCCCGCGGCACCGTCAGCCCCGACGGCACACCGGCCCCCTACAGCAACCCCGTCACCGGAACCCGCCGGCCCACCGCCGCCGAGCAGAGTGCCGCCTCGCGCCTGAGCCGCGCCCTGCGTGCCGCCGCCTACCGCGAGCGGACCGAGGAGCGGACCACCAGCCCCACCCCGCCCGGCCGCCTCAACATGCGCGCGGCCCTCGCCCGCGACGCCCAGCGCGCGGCCGGGTCGGTCCCCACCGCGGAACCGTTCACCCACACCCGCCGCCGGAACTCCCCCACCCCGCCGCTGCGCGTGGGTATCGCCGTCGATGTCTCCGGTTCCATGCGTGCCGCCTGTGCGCCCGTCGCGTCCGCTGCCTGGATCGTGGCACGCGCAGCAGCGCTGACCGACCCCGAGTCCCTTACCGCCACAATCGCCTATGACAGGCACCTGACCGCCTTGACCCGGCCCACCCACCGGGCACCGGAGCGCGTGACGACGTTCGAGGCCAACGGCGGCGCCCACAACCTCGGCGACGCCATCGACGCACTCGACCACGGCCTCGGACTCAGCCTCCCCGGCGCCGGCCGCCTCCTCGTGATCGTCACCGACGCCCAGTACCGCAGCGACGAAACCGCTGCGGCCGTCACCCGCGTCAAGCAGCTCACGACCGCCGGCTGCGCCGTACTCCAGCTCACCCTCACCGCGAGGTCCCACCACTTGCCGGGTACCACCTTGCTGCACCTGCCCAAGCCCTCCAGCGCTCCCGCCGCCATCGCCAGGGCGGCCACCGACGCCATCCGCAGGACACGCTGAGACGACGCAGAAGGCGGAAGCGTCCCCCGAGACCACCGCCGAGCACCCCGGACCACCTCCGTCTGCCGCCGAATCGTGCATCTGATGCACGACCCTCCGCAGCAACGCAGGCCACCACCCCAACCGCCGACGAAAGGCACACGATTTGAAGCCCCAGACCAGCAGCCCGACCTCGAACGTAACGCCCAGCAACCGGAATTCCCCGGGGATCAAGACCGTCTGGACCGTGATCCACAGCTGTGGACACGAGGTAATGCACAACCTCTCCGACCGGGCAGCCGACCGCCGGGCGGGGTTCGCCCGCTGGCTCGCCGGCCGCGAGTGCACCGACTGCTGGAAGGCCGCCCGCGACGCCGACACCGTCGCGAAGGACCAGTGGCTCGCCGCCCGCCGCGCGGAGGAACAGGCCGCGGCCGTCGAGTGGGCCGAGCGGTTCGACATGCCCCCGCTGGAGGGGTCCGAGCGGGCCCTGGCCTGGGGCGAGCGCTCCCGGTTCCAGCTCGTCACCGCCGCATACACGGCCCTGGTCAGCGAAGGCACCTGGGACGAGGCGGACTGGGCCGTCCTGGAGGACAAGATCCGTTCGATCAGCCGCGCCGGGTGGTGGATCGACCAGCGCGACACCGACGGCACCGATCTCCCCGAGCTGCTCGACGCTGCCACGAGCGCCGACGTCGGCACCGAGAACCCGCACCGCTGACCGGCTCCGCACCGACGCGAAATCGCACATATATAGCGCACGTTCGCCGGTTAGCCTAACCGGCCGATTTCCAGACCATGGAGTCCTGCCCCCAACGCCACCTGCGGCTTTCTGCGGAAGGACCCACCGTGCCCGAACCCACCCGCCCCGTGTTCGCCCCCGTCGACACGATCACCTCCGACCGCGACATCACCCACGCCCACTTCGCCCCCGGCGATCAGATCGTGGTGATCAAGGGCGTTGCCGACGGTGAACTGTGGGGCGAGTCGATGACCGTTGTGGCGCCCTCCTGGCACACCCCGACCGACGAGGACGGGTGGCGGGTACGCAACCCGCTCGGCGGCGCTCAGTCGTTCATCACCGCCCACCCCCGTTACCTCGTCCACCTCTCCAAGCGGTGCCCCGACTGCCTGATCTACCTGCGGGCCCTGGAGGACTTCCTCCTCCCGAAGGTCGTCGGCACGCAGGAGGTCGACCTCGGCTGGTACCGGGTGACCGACCTCGGCCAGCTCGTCCACGCCACGGACGGGAAGGCGGCCGGGCGGTGATCATCCGCGTCCACCAGCGGGGTGGTGACGTCGGACCTGTGCTGGCCGACGACGTCTTTGACACCCCGCTCTCTTACGAGGAGAAGCTCCCCGCGGACATGGTGGTGGCCTACTGGCCGGGGCTGGACGTGGACACGGCGGTCGGAGAACCGGGGTCGTGGACGGTGCTGGACTGGGCGGAGCACATCAACGATCCGCTGTTCGAGTATCCCTTCGCGGTGAGCCCCGGCCAGGACCGGCGCTCGGTCTTCCACCTGGACGTCCGCCTCGCGCCCGAAGACCGGTCACTGACCGGGCAGGAGTGGTCCGAGGTCGCCCACCGCATCGCCCGCGCGGCCGGCATCGAGATCCCCGGCGACGACCAGGGCTGCCGATGGGTCGCCTTCCAGGCCCGTCCACACCACCTCAGCCTGATCGCCAGCCTGATCCGGCTCGACGGCACCTGGCAGCGCCAGCCCGCTGGCTTCCGCCGCCACCTGGCTGCCGAGGCCCGCCGCCTGGAGAGCGACCTCGGCCTGCTCACCCCCGGCGCGCTCACTCCCACCGACCGCCTCGCTCCCCTGGCGGAGGTGACCGCCCCGCTTGCCGACGCACGCCGCGTCGTCGAGCTGCACGCCCAACTCCTCGCCGGGCATCCGCAGGCCCCCCTCCGCGAGGCGGGTCACCGCCTGGAGTGGCTCGCCCGCCGCATGTTCGACCTCGAGCGGGACCTCACCACCACTGCCGCGGAACTCCGTCGGCCGCCGGCACCCCCGGGCGCCACGGCATCGAGCCTCCCGGCCGCGCTCCCGGCGGCACGAGCGGGAACACGGCCCCCCATGTAAGGAGACTCCTGCTTGGCGCTCAGCGACCGCCACATCGAACTACGGCGCGATCCGGACTCCGGCGAAGTCCTCGCCCACGGAGGCGACTCGGAGGCCCACAGCGTCCTGCAGCGCACCGGCTTCGTCCACATCCTCCGCCGCCACGAGCAGTACCACCGCCTCCCCACCGGCCTCGACCAGGCCGACGAGGAAACCGTCGCCACCGCCGCGGTGTCCGCACTCCGCTCGGTCGGCTACTGGGTCGCCTGCGACGCCAACTTCGACACCGACCAGCGCACCTCCCACTATCTGCCCCTCGGGGCGCAGGTCGCCGCCCTCGCCGACCAGCTGCGGCGGGCTTCCACGACCCAGGACGCAGCAGCCGTCCTGACCGAGCTGACCGCCTCCCACGACGGCGTCCTCGCCGGTCTCGCCCAGGTCCTGGCCTCCGTCGACGAGTTCCTCGAAACCCTCGGCAAGGACTCCGACCGGCAGACCGCCGCCACCGTGCGCGGCCTGAGCGGACACCACCTCGCGGTCATCGCCGCCCAGCTCCACCAGCTGCGCAACGAACTCACCGACCGGCACGAGGACCACCCCGCACGCCGCCCCTGCCCCGGCAAAGTCGCAGACCACGAACGCGAAGCGTCCGTCCACTGCCCCTGCCCCGTCCCCGCACTGCCGCCCGGCCGCCCGCCGCGCCACCGGCCCGGCGCCGTTGACCCACGCACCAAGGACTGCCTTGCACGACACCGATCCCAGCGACCTCGAATCCTTCGCCACCATCCTCGCCGGCGAACTGCCCGGCCGGTGGACCAGCCAGTACCACCCCGACCACGGCGGTACCGACTACGACCACCTCACCACCGCCGTGTGGGACATGGACCAGACAGCCCACGCCATCGCCTCCCACGCCGTGACCCACTGCGCGGTCCTCACCCGCACCGACGACAACACCCGCCTGCTCGTCATCGACCACCTCGCCCAGGCCGAAGGCTTCCTCGTCGCCGCCCTGGCCCCCGCCGACCTCCCCGACGCCGCGTACGCGGGAGTCCGCGAGCCCGACGGTCTCGCCGTCCCCGCCGACCCGTTCCACGCAGCCGAGGCCACCACCCTGCACCTGCTCCCCCGCTACGCGGACGCCCTGGCACACGCCCGCCGCAATACCGCCGCGCTCGACGCCCCGCTTCCCAAGCAAGTCGACCTCACCTGGGCCGCCGACGCCCTGACCACCCCGGTCCCCGACTCCGTCGCGCTGGCCCGGCTCCTGACCGACCACGGCTTCGTCCACGACACCCGTCAGGACCTGCTCGTGCTGCCCGGCGATGACACCGCCCTCCAGGCCCGGTACGTCCGGGCCGTCGGAGCACTGCTCGCCGAACTCGGTGTCGGCGTCGGGATGCGGCACCCCGCACCGCCGGCAACCGCCATGACCCGGCCGCTGCCCGCCCAGCCAACGACCTCCGCCGCGCGCAGCCGATGAGCTCCGCCGCCGACCCCAACCCCGCCCCTTGGAGCATGTCTTGAACCTCGCGGACGACAACAACACGGACGTGGAGATCTACCGCAAGGCCGACCATCCCGATCGCCTCCACATCGTCACCAGGACAGGCGCCCCCGAGGAACTCCTCGCCCGGCTCGATGCCTCCGGTCTGGAGCGCCGACAAGAGGTGACCGCCGGGCCCGTCTACACCTGGCACGAGACCCCCGGCGGCCTGGGCCAGAGAGCCCAGCGGCAGCTCGCCACCCGCGCGATCCTCCCGCTCCTGATCGCAGGGTTCAACGTCAACATCGACCCCGAGGAACTCGATGTAACCGCCTGGGCCCAGAGCATGCTGGCCCACCGCACCTCGCAGAAGCCGCCCGCGGATCCCTCCCAGCCTCCTCCGTCCCCGGCCGCCGGCCCGCCGGGCCCCCGGCGCTGACCGCACCCCCGGCTCGCACCGATCCCCACTGGAGCCACGCCCTGAACCAACAGCCCACCCCCCGTACCTACGGCGCCTACCAGGCCCGCAGCATCGCCGCCCGGCTCGACCACCTCAACGAGTACCTGACCCGGCCCGGCACTCCACCCGACACCGTCGCCGTCCTGGCCGACGTCTTCGACCCCGAGCACGGCGCCCTTGGCGCGTTCACCACTCTGGCCGCGACCGCCAGCCGCTTCGCCCAACAGCAGGCCACGCAAGGACTGCTGCCGCCGGAGGTGTGGCTCGCCCTGGGGCGCGCCGCCAACGAGCTCAACGACATCGGCCTCGACCTCGACGAGCACCTCGACACCCTGGCCGCCGCCCGCACCCCCTCCACCACGCCCGTCAAGCCGCCCGTGCCAGTTCCCCTCGTCGTACGGAGGCACCGGTGAGCCCTCGACAGCACCCCAACTGGGGGGCCGGTGACCAGGCCGAGCAGCACTACCTCGTCGAGCCCCGGCATCTGGCCGGCGGCGGCGACATCCGGCACGTGACCGAGTTCCTGCGCGCCTCCGGCTGGACGGACCGCTCCGTCACCGGCGGGCCGCTCGTCTTCGACCGCGCCGACCACCTGGTGCGCGTCGTCTACGACCCCATCGAACACCCCGACAGACAGCACCCTGGCGGCTGGCACATCCAGGGCCAGGCCACCGCGACCGAGGCCGCCTGGCAGGTCACCTTCACCCGGCAGACGCCGGTGGAGATCGTCGCCGGGTTCACCGACGCCCTCACCCGAGACCGCTCGGCCCACGCCCCCAACCCGTGGTCGCCGCTCCAGCAGCAGCAGTGGGAGACCGAGCGCGGCCAGCACTTCACCGCCATCAGCCCCGACCGCAACGCCTGGCTGCAGTTCCACCAGAACGAGCCAGGTCAGGCGCACTGGTGGGCCGGCGCCCGCACCGAGCACGGCCGGACCTGGGACGCGGTCTTCTCCTCCACAACCCCGGTGCACCTGATCGAGAACTTCTCCGCCGCGCTCGCCGACCCTCAACCGGCCATGCGGCCCCGCGGACACGTCCCGCCCTCGAAGTGGACCCAGGTCACCTCCGTATCCGTACGGCCGTCGGAGCTCAGCGCCTGGCAGCAGGCCCGGATCACCGCCGCCCGCGCCACCACCTGGGGGCGTAACTCCTGGGCCGCCGCCCGCGCCCGCACCCGTAAGCCCGCTCCCGCCCGCCCGTACGCAGCGAGCGGCGGAGCCCGTACCCGATGAATGCCACCTGAAGGAGCAGCTCCTCCGTGATCGACTCGCGTCAGCTGGATGCCTTCAACGACGACTACCTGAGCAAGCTCGGCTCGCCGGTCTCACCCCGCTACCTGGCCGGCCCCGGCGATCCCCGGCACATCACCCACGCTCTGTACGCCGCCGGTTGGACCGTGCACTCCGATCCCCTGCACCCGGTCATCCGCATGAAGAGCCCCGACCGTGACCACGAGCTCGTCTACAAGCCATCCCCTCACCACTTCCACGGCTGGTGGAAGGTCCACAGCACGCTCGGAGACAACTGGTACGCCTCGTTCAGCGGCGACGCCCCCGTGGAGATCATCGCCGGACTCACCGACGCTCTCGTGCGCCCCACGCCAGACAGCGCCTCCGATGACCTGGCCGGCATCCTCGCCGAGCAGGGCTGGAAGCACACAGCCGACGGCGACGGCGGGCACAAGATCGTCTCCCCCGACCGCACCGCCGTGGCCGAGCGACGCGTCTCGCCCTCCATGGGCCTGTGCGGCTGGGAGGTCGAGGTCGCCCGGAACTCAGGGCCCTACGGCCCCGAGGGATTCCTGTGGCGAGTGGCCCTGGACTCGCGCGCCCCTGGCCACGTGCTGAACGCGATGGCCACCGCGCTCTGCGACCCGGCTCCCGTGCTGCGTCCCCGCTTCGAGATCAATGAAGGCCCCCACCTTCACGTAGGCCGGGAAGTCGGGATCGGCACCCGCATCGTCACCGCACACCGCAATCGCCTCGCCCAGGCCCGCGGCTACCGGCCCGCGGCCCCCACCATCACCACCTCTACCGGCCCCATTTCACCGGCAGCCACCCCCGCACGTCGCCGCTGACCCGCAGCCGGCCTCCCTGCCCCCACCCGCACGAAGGATCCGCCCTGAGCACGCCCTCCGACTCCCACCCCCTCCTGCTCGCACAGCTGAAGACCTTTCTGGCGGAGAGCGAGACCATCCTCGCCGCCTGGGACATCTACTCCGACGAGCACTCTGATGCCGAAGGCCGTGCGATCGACGAAGTCAGCTACGGCTGGCGCATGGTCCAGCGTGACTCCGAGACCTGGCGAGCATTCCTACCCGTCCGGCCCGGCGCCCGCCAGATCCTCGCCACGGCCTCCGTCCAGTTGCAGCACGTCCCGGCGGGCGACATCTCGCCTCAATGGGCGTACCAGCTGCGCGAGCTGAACCGGGCCCTCGACCGGCTGGACGAACTGCGCCGCGAGCACGCCGAGGTCCGCGAAGCCCACCGCGCCGCTCCTGTCTCGCCGGAGAAGTTCGTCGACTCCGTCGCCGAGCGCAACGAGGAGGCATGGGGCTACCTCGACACGTGGGCCACCGCCGGCCACACCCTCCTCGACATCCACGCTGCCGCCTATAAGGTGCCCGCCCGATGGGTGCCGGTCCCGGCTCCGGCCCCGGTGCCCACCCGACCGGCGCGGGGACTGGGATGAGGGCCGCGAAGGTCGCGCAGGCGCTCGTCTCCCCCCGCTACCTCGCCGGTCCGGGCGACCCGGCGTGGGTGACCGCGGCTCTGCACGCCAGCGCCGGATGGAGCCACGGGCAGGACCCGCTCATGCCCCGCGTCATCCTGACCAGCCCGGACAACAAGTCCATGCTCCGCCTGGAACCGGCCCTCAACGAGCCGTGGTGGCACCTCTCCCACCGTGACGGCCGCACTGGTGCGCAGTGGCAGGCGTCGTTCGACGGCGCAACCCCCGTCGAGCTGATCGCCGCGGTCACCGACGCGCTCAGCCACCCCGACTACAACGCCGCGGCGATGGCCGAGCCGTACAGGGTGCTCACGCGGGCTGGATGGGACGTCGCCTCCACCAGCGACTTCCGCTCCCCGGACAGCCGTGTCCGAGGGGAGCGCCACAACTACTCCGGCAGCACCGACTGGCGCATCACCGCCAACCTCTACACGGACGACCCCGTGTGGAAGGCCAGGTTCTCCGGCGCCACGCCCCGGGTGCTCGTGGCCGCCTTCCTCGCGGCTCTCGCCGACCCCGAGCCGGTGCGCCGTTCCTCCGAGCAGACCCAGGGCCTCTCCCTCCACCGGGTCACCCTGCAGTGGCAGGAACAGCCGGCGGAAAGCGTGGCCCGGGTGCTGCCGGAGCGGATCGAGCAACTCGCCGCCCGCCGCGCGAGCCCGCCGCCCGCGCCACCGACGCCCCCACCGCCGCGCCGCCACACCCGCTGACGCACCCCGCCCGCACCGTCCAAGGACCCTCCGCTTGCGATCCGCCCCCTCCTCCAGCTCCGACGGCTACGACATAGCCCTGAAAGTGCTCCTCGCCGCCCTCGCCGTCGGCCTTCCAGCCGCCTCCATCGCCTGGCTGAGCAGCAACATCGCCGCCTGGGCGGCAGGCACCGGCCCTTGGGTTCCCTACCGCCCAGGAGAGGCCCTCCTTCGCCCCGAACAGCTCTGGCCAGCAGCCGGCGAAACGTCCCTGCTCCTGACTACCCGCGTCATCCCCGTCCTGCTGACCCTGCTTCTCGCCGTCACAGCCGGCCTCCTGTGGATGCGGTACAAGAACCGGGCCGGCGGCAGCAGGAAGAAAACCGTCGCCGGGATGGCGACGGCCCGCGACATCCAGCCGCTGCTCGCCAAGGCCGTTGAAGCCAAGGCACGCTCCCTGCGCCCGAGCCTGAAGAACGCCAAACACATCGCCCCCCGCGACGCCGGCATCCTGGTCGGCAACCTCGCCGGGACCCGCCACGAGGTCCGCATGGGCTTCGAGGACGTGGCGGTCGCGATCATGGCCCCGCGCTCCGGAAAGACCACCAGCCTGGCCATCCCGTCAATCCTGGCCGCCCCTGGGCCCGTCCTGCTCACGTCCAACAAGGCGGCCGGCGACGCCTATACGGCGTGCTTCGACGCCCGCTGCCAGGTCGGGCGGGTGTGGTCGATGGACCCTCAGCAGATCGCCCACGCCGAGCGGACGATGTGGTGGAACCCGCTCGCCGACGCCAAGACTCTCGACGGCGCGGGACGGCTCGCCGGGCACTTCCTCGCCGCGAGCGTCGACGCGAGTCAGCAGGGCGACTTCTGGTCGAAGGCTGGATCCAACATCCTGGCGCAGCTCTTCTTGGCTGCCGCACTGGACGAGCGGCCGATCACGGACGTGATGGGATGGCTCGCCTTCCCGGCGGACCGTACCCCGCTGGACATTCTGCGAGACCACAAGTTCACCGCGGTCGCTTCCCAGCTGAAGGGGACCGTGGAAGGCCCGCCGGAAACCCGTGACGGGATCTACGAGACCGCGAGGCAGTACGCCGCCGCCCTGCTCAACCAGGACATCGCGGCCTGGGTCACCCCACAGAGCAGCGTCGCCGAGTTCCGCCCCGCCGACTTCGTCACCTCCACCGACTCCCTGTTCCTGCTGTCGAAGGACGGTGGAGGCGGCGCGAGCGCGCTGATCGCGGCGTGCGCGGACTCGGTGATGCGGGCCGCGACCGCCCAGGCCGAGCGCGCCGGCGGGCGACTGGACCCGCCGATGCTCGCGATCCTCGACGAGGCCGCAAATGTCTGCAAGATCAGCGATCTCCCCGACCTGTACTCGCACCTCGGCAGCCGCGGGATCATCCCGATCACCATCCTGCAGTCCTACCGCCAGGGCCAGAAGGTGTGGGGCGACGCGGGCATGGACGCCATGTGGAGCGCGGCCACCGTGAAGATCATCGGTTCCGGCATCGATGATCCGGACTTCGCCGACAAGCTGAGCCGGATGGTCGGAGACCACGACGTCGAGACCACTTCCACCTCGACCTCCGAGTCCGGGAAGTCCACCTCGGTGTCGATGCGGCAGGAACGGATCCTGCCCGCCGACGCGATCCGCGCACTGCCCAAGGGCTCTGCCCTGTGCCTGGCCACCGGTATGAGGGTCGCCATGTTGGCCCTCCGCCCCTGGTACGCCGAGCCCGGCTCCGACGAACTCGCAGCCGCTTCTGCCCGCGCGTCGAAGGCCATCACCGCCCGCGCCATCGCCAAACAGCAGCCGACCCAGGGCGACTTCGACCAGGCCGCGTAAAGAACTCCCCCTGTCCGGCCCAGCCCTGTCCGCACATCCCCTCTTCGTGGAGACCAGTGAAGATCATCGACCTCGCCGAACAGACCCGTCTCCTCGGGCTCCTGCCGGGCGAGCTGGGCGACCTGCGCACCGAGATCGACGGCGTCCGGGCCGGCGAGATTGCCCGGCCCGTGCGGGAGATCGCCCCCATCGCCGTACGCACCCACCAGCTGGCGATCAGGTGCCTGCAGCAGCTCGACGCCCTTTCGACCAGCCAGTACGCCGTCATGAAGAACGGGCACGAGAACCTCGCCTACATGTCGGAGGCAGCCCTGCGGATCTCCGTCGCCGCCTCCCTGTGCGCGTACGGCATCACCGGCCGCACCGACGCCCTCCTCTACGAGGACGGCGACCGGACGGCGGATACCAGCCGCAGCTACCTCTCCGAGGCAACGGAAGAACTCGATCGCGCCGCCGGCGCCTACCGGGGGCTCGCCCAGAACCTCTCCCGGCGGCTGGCCTCCTCCGCCGCCCGTGCCGAGGACCAGCTCCTGATCGACCGGGCCACCTCCGCGACGCCTAAGCCAGCCCTGAGCGCGGTGCCATCCGCGCCCACACGGGCCGATGCCTTCATTGCCCGGAGCAGGTAGCCATGGAGAGCATCTCCACAGACCGCTTCCTGGTGTCGCCCCGGCACCTGGCAGGCGCGGGTGACCGGCTCACGGATGTCCTCGGCCCCCTGATCCACCTGTTCGGGTGGGACCACGTCCACGATCCGGCATCCGGCCACATCAGCGTGGACAGCCCAGGTCACGACCTGCTGCTGGACTTCGCACCGACCAGCGCCCACGGAACATGGTGGACGATCGCGCACCACGTCCCATCCTCTCTGGAAGATCACCGCGACCCACCTCACCCCGCTCGAACCCCTTGCCGCCATCACCCAGGCCCTGCCCCAGCTCCTTGGCGACACGCGGCATGCCGACCGGATCCCCCTCACCGCCCGATCGGTCGCCGAGATCCCCGACCTGAGCGGATGGACCACGGACGGGGCCTCGTTCTCTTCCCCCGACGGGCACTGCACCATGTACTGCGAACCGGGTGGGCCCTGGCGCGTGGAGCACTCCGTGTACGACGGCTTCGGCACCCGCTGGTCGCTCCGAGCCGAAGGCGACCTCCCCGAAGAGCTGGCCGCCCAGTTCCTCACCTTCCTGGCTACGCCTGACCCGGTCGAGCGCGCCCATGGCGACATCCCGTTCCTCGCTCTCGGCGCGGCGAGGCTGACGCCGCTCAACGGGAAGCAGCCGCTGGGTGCGCACGTCGCGCACTCGCTCGGCGGGCTGGGCGACGCCGCCTCGCGGGGGCGAAGCCGATGACGCAGACCGGTGACACGCTCGACCAGACACCGCTCGCCGCTCACGTCCTCGAGTTGGCCGCCACATTCGGCAGGCCGTCAGGCCCCGCCCTGAGCACACGGCCGGCAGCAACGGCCACGAACTCCTCCGACCGAACCGGCACCCGGGTCCAGAGGGCCAGATGAATGAATGCACATGAACGATTCCTCCTCCAGCGAAGCGCCCGGTCCCATCGCCCAGTCGACGCCTGCGGGCCGACGCACGGCCTGGCCGAAGGAGCGGCGCCGAGACCGCTACATGTGGGAACTGGCCCGCGGGCAGATCTCCGCGTTCGGTGAGGCCAAGCCACTGGCGTCCTGGGCCGAAGACCCCCGCTGCGCGGTCAACCGCGAAGCCCTGCGGACCCGGCTCGCTCTCGGGTGGCTGCCCGAGGACGCCATCACCCGGCAGCGCCACGATAAGCCCGTACTGGAACACACCTTCCAGGAACGGACTTTGACCCTGCGTGGCTGGGCGGACCAGTCCGGGATCAAGTACCACACGCTCTACAACCGGATCGCGAAGTTCGGGATGACCTTCGAGGAAGCTCTGCTCAAGGGAGCCGACGGCCCGGACTTCACCATGCACATCACCGCCTTCGGCGAGACCAAGCCGCTGTGCCATTGGGGCGTCGACCCGCGTGCCAACTGCAGCACTACCACCATCCGACGGCGCCTCACCCAGGGCTGGGATCCCGAACAAGCCATCGTCGAGGAGCCACAGAACCGCTCGACCCTGGGCACTGGCATTCCCCATAGGGCCTACGGCCTCAGCATGGGGCTGGAGGACTGGGCCCGGCACACCCAGATCCCCGTCGGCACCCTGCGCTACGCCATGGACCAGCACGAACTTCCCCTGGAATCCGCGCTTCACGCCCTGGGCTGGAGCCCTCAGTCGGAGCCTGCCGCGGTGCACGACCTGATCACCATCACCGCCGACCAGCTGCTTCCGGGCGACCGCGTGCTTGGCATCACCACAGACGGCTCCCCCGCACCCGTACTCACCGTACGTAGGCCGCCAGCCGACCAGCGCCCGCAGCCGGGCGTGCCCACCTCGCTGCCCTCGGCGCAGGCGCTCGAACGTCTCGCACGCCCTTCCTCCGCTGCCGGCCTTCGCCGCTGACCCGGCCAGCGCGGGCCCGGGAAGGCCCCCTGCCCGTTAGGGTCAGCCGCTTCCACCCTCGCAGCCCTCAACCACACCCCTCTTCGGGATGGCCCGCTGACGGACCCGTACCGAGCCACCCCTCCTTACGAACTGCCCCCATCCAAAAGGAGGTTCTCCCACGTCCCCCGACATCCCGACCGCGCACGACGTCGCTCGTGCACTCGCCGACCAGATCCGCCCCGGCGCCGCGCCCCGTGACGTGACGATGAACTTCGGCGTCCGCCGGCAGGCGGCAGCCGACTACAACCACCGCTCCCGCGGCGGCCCAGTCACGGGCTTCGCCCAAGTCATTCACGCCACGCTCTTCGGACTGCCCGCAGACGACGATCCGCTGCCGACCGCGCTGGACGAACTCCTCCAGGCCACCCACACCGCGACAGCACCCGACCAGCAGATCGCCATTCTGCGGCAGGTCGCCGAGCAGATGCGCAACGCCGCGGAAATCATCCAGCGCTACCAGTACCGGGCCCAGTGGGACCAGCTCCCCGACAACGCCGCCGAACAACTCCGCGAGGCTCACGACCAGGCCCAGCTCATCGCCACGACCCTCGATCGGGTCGCCCCGGCCTTCGAAGCCGAGCCTGCGGGAACCCCGCCCCCCAGCCGGGCCGCCGCCGACTCCGAAGCCCGCAGCCGGACAGAGCCGATCAGCCTCACCACCAGCCGCTCCGGGCCCGCCCCCACCCCGCTGCTGATGCCTCCCGTCGCAGGCGGGACGGGACGACAGCGATGACGAGCACACACGAAGCGGATCGGGAGTGGGTGGCGGACGCTCCTCCTGCCTCGGTCCTCACCCTCGCCAGTCAGACCACACAATTCCGCGACCACCTCGGCGCCCTTCAGTTCGGTTGAGTCCAGCGCCCCGGCCAGGGCCCTGGAATCTCGCAGCTGGGTCCTGAGCGAAGCGCGCCGCCCCGTACCCGGCTCCCGGTCGGTCCGCCTCCACCTGACCGACACCGGACGCTTCGCCCTCGCATCGCGCCTCGGCAGGGCCTTTGCCGACACGTGTCCTCGCGCGACGGCTGTCCGGCCCGTTCCGGCACGCACCCCCTGACCGCCGAGGGCCCCTTCCAGCGCCCAGTGGCGCCTCCTCGCCTCCCTGGCTCCTCGCCCCGCACCGGCCCTCCCCCGCTCGCCCGCCCCTACGTGACGCCTCTCTTTCACCTCGCCCAAGGAATTTCCATTTCCCGCTCGCTCTCCCCCACCCCCCATTTCCGCGCTCTGTCCCTCGGTGCCGGAGTTCAGTCCAGCACTCTCCTCGCGCTCTCCGCTGAAGGAATCCTCCCCAAGATCGACTATGCGATATTCGCCGATACAGGCTGGGAACCCGAATCCGTCTACCGTCACCTCGACCGCCTCGAAGAAGAGGTAGCAACCCCTGCCGGGATACCGATCCTTCGCGTCTCCTCGGGCAATATTCGCGACGACGCCCTTAACCCCGATCACCGCTTCGCTTCGATGCCGCTCTACATCCTGAACAGGGACGGTCGACCTGGGATGACCAGGCGCCAGTGCACCGGGGAATACAAGGTCAAGCCCATCAAGAAGACGATCCGGAAGCTCCTCGGCTACCCGTACCCGACCCGCGTACCGAAGGGTGTTTTCGTCGAGCAGTGGATCGGCATATCCACCGATGAATTCCACCGCGCCAAGGACGCCGACGTCCAGTACATGCGGAACCTGCACCCGCTGATCGAGATGGACTGGTCCCGCTCTGACTGCGTCCGCTATCTCACCTCTCTCGGCCTCGCCGACACCCCGAAGTCCAGCTGCCTCGGCTGCCCATTCCACGGCAATGCCCATTGGCGGCACATACGCGACGCCTCCCCTGCCGAATGGGAGGACGTCGTGGAATTCGACGTCGCTATCCGCCAGGGAAACGCACGGGCCAACGCCACCGGGAACAAGCTGCTCGGCGAAGCCTTCCTCCACCGTTCTCGCGTCCCCCTCGACCAGGCCCCGATCGACCATGTCACCGCCGCGGAACGTGCGGCACTGGGCGACGAGGCGGCCTCCGCGCTGGAAGGCGGGGTCGTCAACGGCTGCTCTCCCTGGTCGTGCCGTGGCGAAGCCGACCCGGTCCAGGACGACTTCGGGCTGACGGCGTGATCATGGGCCGCGATCTCGTGATCGATCTGTTCGCCGGCCCGGGCGGTTGGAGCGTCCCTCTGCGCCGCTTCGGAATCCGGGACGTCGGACTGGAGTGGGACGAGTGGGCGTGCAAGACACGGGCCGCCGCCGGCCTGCTCACCATCCGTACGGACGTCGCGATGTATCCGGCCGGGATCTTCGCCGGGCGCACGCGCGGCTTCATCGCCTCCCCGCCGTGCCAGGCGTGGAGCATGGCGGGGAAGCGTCTGGGGCTGGTCGACCAGCCGCTGGTGCACCAGGCGGTCGCCGATCTCGCCGCCGGCCGTGACACCCGCGAGAAGCTCCTCGGCGCCTGCCAGGACGAGCGCTCCCTCCTGGCGGCCGAGCCGATGCGCTACCTCCGCGCCCTCGCCTCGGCGGGCGAGCCGGACTGGGTGGCGATGGAGGAGGTCCCCGACGTCCTCCCCCTGTGGAAGCAGTACGCCGCGATCCTGCGGTCCTGGGGCTTCTCCGCCTGGACCGGAATCCTCAACTCGGCTGACTACGGCGTCCCGCAGACGCGCAAGCGAGCGATCCTCCTCGCCTCGCGCGTCCGAACTGCCGAACCCCCGCCGCCGACGCACGCCCGCTTCGCTGAGCCGGAGACCCTCTTCGGGCCCGGCCGCGAACGGTGGGTGTCCATGGCCGAGGCACTCGGCTGGGGCGCCACCGATCGTCCCGTGCCGACTGTCTGCGCTGGTGGTGGACCCGGCGGTGGCCCTGAGCCCTTCCCCTCCGGCGCCCGCAAGACCCTGGCCGACGCGCGCGACCGCGGGACATGGACGGAGCCCCCGGCGCCCTCGGACATCGTCCTCAAGCCCCAGACCCGCGGCGCGGGTTGGACGGCCCGGTACGGAACGCGCGGAAACAGCCCGGCCTCCGGCCCGGCCCCGACGTGCACCAGCAAGGCCACCCACTGGACCTGGGCACTGCGCAGCAACAACCAGGCCCACGCGACCGTCCGACCGGTCTCGGAGCCTGCGGGCACGCTGTTCTTCGGGCACCGGGCCAACGAATGCACCTGGGTCGCCCACCCGGATCACGTCAAGACCCAGGAGACGCCGGCGCCGATCCGGATCACCGCCGCCGAGGCAGGCACCCTGCAGACCTTCCCCGCCGACTACCCCTGGCAGGGCACCAAGGGCGCCAGGTTCTCCCAGATCGGCAACGCCGTCCCGCCCCGGCTCGCCGCACACCTCCTCGCCCCGCACCTCGACCGCACCCTCACCGCCGACGACTTCACCCTGGCCGCCTGATGCACCTCACCCCCGACACCGATGCCGAGGATCTGTACGAACCGACCGAGCGCCCCCCGCTCCACTACGCCGAGCAGGCGCTCCTCGGCGCCGTCCTGCTCCAGCCAGCGCTCCTGCCGGCCGTGGAAGACCTCAGCCCCTCGTTCTTCGACAGCCCCGTCCACGGCGCCGTCTTCGCCGCGATGCGGGAGGTCCCCACGCCGGAGCAAATGACCAGCAGCACCGGGCTCGCCTGGCTCACGGCGGTCCTGGCCAAAGCCCGGCCGCAGGCGCCGGGCCTGACCCCCTCCTACATGCACACCCTCATCTCCGCCTGCCCCCAGCCCCAGCACGTGGCCGCGTACGCCGCCGTCATCCACGCCGAGCACGCCCGGCGCACCATCGGCCTCCACGCCGAGCAACTCGCGCAGGCCGCCACGGACACCACCGTGCCGGACCGGCCCCGCCACGCTCTCTCCGCCGCCGACACCCTCGCCAGGCACCTTGATCACCTGGCCGAACGGTTCCCCTCCCACGCCCGCCCCTTGCCCCGCACCCCTCTACCGCCGACCCCTCGGCCGGCCGAACGGGACGAAGACCGGGAGGCCGAGCAGTGGCTGCTCGCCTGCGCGGTGTCCCGGCCGGAACAGGTCCGGGAGATGCGCTGGCTGACCGCGGACGACTTCCTCGACCCTGTCCACGCCGGCCTGTGGCAGGCCGTGACCGCGCTGGCCCACCGCGGAGATCCCGTGGACCCGGTCACGATGCTGTGGGAGGCCCAGCAGCGCGGCCTCCTGGCCACCGGCATCGCCCCGGCTGCCGTGATCGCCCTGCTGTCGGAGCCCGTCGGCTCCGCGGACTACTGGGGGGAGCAGCTGCTCGAACGGAACCTGCTCGCCCGAGCCCTCCTCGCAGCCCGGCAGATCACCGCCTACACCGCGGACCCGGCCAATACCGTGCACCAGCTCGTCACCGGCAGCCGCCGCGCACTCGCCGACCTGCACACCGTCCGCAGCCGCTGGCAGAACGCCACCCGTCCGCTACCGGCTTCCCTCCCATCCGCTGAATCCACCAGCCCACGAGCCGGTCCGCGAGGTCCCCTCACCACCCAGCGCGCCCCAGTCCCTCCCCCGGCCCGGCAACCCACCGCCGGGCGAGTCCCCTAGCCGATGGACCCCGATGCCCCACGCCCCTGCCAGCGCCCACATCCACTTCGCCCTCCACCCCGACCACCACCCGGGTGTCATCGCCACCACCAGCGGCCCTACGGCCGACGCCGCCCGCTCCCACCTCCACGACCTCGGCTGGCGCAGCAGCAGCCCCACCACCATGGTGCTCGCCCGCATCGACCGCGACGAGCCCCACTACGCCGACACCGCGGCCGAACAGCTGAAGCGATACGGCTTCACCGTCGACATCGCACCCGGCCTCCAGGACGAGATCAACACCGAGTGGGAATGGAGCAACTACCCCTTTCCCCTGGTGCACAACGGAAGAAGTCCGCGAGGTGAGCGCTGAAGCCCAGCGCATCCACGACGACATCGCCGAAGGCCGCCTCGTCGTCCACCTGCACGCCGACGACGGACAGAACACCGTCGCCGTCGCCAGCTACACCACCGGCGTCCGGTGCCACGTCCACCTCCACGGTGAGGACCATGTCCGGCAGGTCACCTCCACGTTCGAGAGCGAGACGGAGGCCATCGCCGAGTTCCACCGGCTGTACTCCGTCGCCGTTCGCCCCGGCCCCGCCCCGCTGACCGGCCTCGAACACACTGTCCGCCAAGTCCTTACGGGAGCAGCGCTGGCCGATCACCGGGAGACCGCGGCGCCCACAGCCGAGCCACCTGCCGCAGGACCTGGCGAGCACGAATCATTCCTCCAGGCCCTCTTCGACGGCGCCCCGCAGTGGGAGAAGTACCGGCCATTCGACGAAACAACGATCGCCGTCCACGAATCCCTCATCGCCCGGGCCGAGTTCGATCACGAGGCCCGTCACCGCACCGACGTCGCCTGGACGATCGCCGAATACAACGGCCCGGTCGGCGAGCGCCTCTGGCACACGACCATCACCGCCAGCGCCCCTGTCCCTCTGATCCACGCGATCCTGCACTACCTCGATGCCCCGGCCCACGCGCCGTTGGGGAAACCGCACGAGATCCTCCAAGCCGCCAGGTGGCATCCCACCAGCCACCCCGCACGCACCACCTGGACGTCTGCGGGTAACGCGATCACGGTCGAGCACGCCCCGCACGCCATGGCCGACTGCTGGATTCTGTACGGCAGGGACATCCTCGACCATGCCGCGTGGACGATACGGCTCTCCGCCGGCGCCAGCCAGGACCTCCTGGCCGAGCTGGTCGCCACCGCCACGGCTCTCGTTCCTGCCCCCACAGCCGCCACGATCCCCAGTGTGATGCCCGCTCGTCGACTCCCGCCCACTGCCGCTCAGCCGCGCGCCTATCGCTGCTGAAGATGCGCTGCCACCAACCACATCGGCTGCGCGGAGTGTCGGCGCGTCTCGTCGGCGTTTCGACACCCTCCTGAACGTCGCGAAGCCCGAAGGGCGGCCACCCCCCTCCCCGGACACAGGCGTGGTGTCGCCGATGAACAAGACGCACGCCCGCACACATGTCCGAATCTAGCTCTACTCCCTTCTGCTGGACGCGGGTTAACTCAAACCTTCGCCCGGATCAGGGCGGTAGCGACTGAGGGGAGAGCGTCGATGGCAGACAGGGCGTCCACGCAGGGAGCAGGGACCAGCCCCGCGCTCCTGATCGCCGTGAAGGAACTGGCGACCGCGCATGACCGCAGTGAGGCCGAGCGGTCAGACATCACCAGCTCGCAGAACAGTGCGGGCGATGACGGCGAGAACCGCGACCTGAACCTCCCGAAGGCGTAGGGGGAACCCTTGGAGCACCGGCTCGTCACTCACATCGAGAAGGCTCTCGGCTGGGACGGGCCGGGTTCCGTAGGGGCCGCGTTCACGCGCGGCCGCCTCATGGACCCGGCGCTGCCCGCTCGGCTATTGACGCCGCACAAGCTGCTGGACCTGATCAAGCGCCGCCACCTGGCTAATCCGCAGCTGCGTTGCTATGCCGAGGGCGATGAAATACACCCGTCCACGTTCCTTTCCACCAACGTCAACCGGCGAAGGCAGGCTGTGAGTCAGGCCGACTTGGCGGCCCTCGGACGGATCCTCAACAACAACGGCACCGTGGTCTTGGACCACGTGGACTTCTTCGACCCGACACTGGAAGTCGCCTGCCGGGCCCTCGGCTGGTGGTCAGGCGAACTGACCTCCGCTAACGCCTACCTCGCGGTCGGCGACACCGACGGATTCCACCTTCACTGGGATGACCACGAGGTCATCGCCGTGCAACTCTCCGGCGAAAAATCGTGGGAGGTACGCGGCCCGTCCCGGTCGGCGCCGATGTACCGCGACGCCAAACGCAACCGCACGCCCTCCGAGGAAGTGCTGTGGAAGGGCACGATGCGGGCCGGCGACGTCATGCACATCCCTCGCGGCTTCTGGCACACCGCCACCCGACTCGGCTCCGGCAGCGACGGCCACTCGTTGCACGTGACGTTCGGGTTCACCAAACGGAGCGGCGTCACGTGGGCCAACTTCCTGTCTGACGCCGCCCGCGCGGATGAGACGTTCCGCCGCGACCTGGAGGGCACCGAAGGAACCGCCCACAAGGCGCTGGCGGACAAGCTCAGCACTCTGGCCGCCGCCTACAGCCCCGAGCGGTACCTGGACGAACTCCGCTCCAGCACCCCACCCGCACGCCATCTGCCCTACGTGGCCGCCTTCGGTCGGCCGGAGGGGGTTGCAGCCGCCACCGAGTTCGCCCCCTCCCTCGTTCGCTCCGGCGACACGGTCCAAGTCGTCGGTGGGGGAAAGCGGCTGACCTTCCACGAGCGCGCGGAGCCGGGCCTACGTGCGCTCCTGTCGGGTCACCCGGTCTACCTCGACGGCGCCACCGAGGACACCCTGACCCTGGCCGAACTGCTCATCGCGGAGGGGCTGTGCGAACCACTGACGGAGATGTCATCCTCGGGCTATACCGGTCTGGTCACGCCCGTGACGTACTCGAAGAAGCCGCCGAACTGGACGTAGCGCGCCTGGACACCGCCTCGAACTACTTCGGACATCGCTCACATGAGGTGCTGAACGCGCTGGCTGGCGACCTCTTGCCGAGGTTCTCCGTCTCCACCAAGGTCGGATACTTCCCCGGAGGGCACTCCCTCGACCCTGCCCGGCTGCGCGCCGCAGTCCAGCGGGCCGCAAAAGACCTGGGCCGGGAGCCGGACACCGTACTCCTCCACAACCCTGAGCACTCCCGCCCGGACTCCGAGACGCTCACGCGCGCGTGCGCGGTCTTGACCGACGCCACGAGGGCGGGACTATGCAGGGGATGGGGCATATCGACCTGGGACCCACGCCCACTCGTGGACCTCGATGCGCCCCGCCCTGACGCCCTCATGGTCCGGACAGGGCTACTGGTCGGCGTCGACATCCTCGAAGCAGCCGAGGACCTGGTGACGCGGTGGCGTCCATCGCAGGTGTGGGGAATGAGCCCTTTCGGCGGCAGCACGACCGAAGCAGTGTGGGAGAAGTTCGACCCACGGATTTTCCTTCGGGACTCTCCTTCGGCCACACGGATCCAGGCGGCGTTCCGCTCCGCCTACGGCCTACCCCAGGTCGACGCGATCGCGGTCGGCACGAACAACGTCGACCACCTGCGGGAACTGGTCGACGCAGTGGCCTACGAGGTCAACGACCAGGTGATCTCGGAGTACAAGCGACTCCTTCAGGACCGCCGTCAGGCCGTCTGAAGTTCCTTCACCACTCGCTCCGCCGTCTCCCGGGCGGCCCCCAGCCGGGGGTCGTCCGGATCGGCGTAGGGGCCGAGGATCTTCGCGGCGACGAACAGCGTCATCAGCTTGCCGTCCCGGCTTTTCAGATCGTCGTGCCGCGCGCGGCGGACGCGTTCGGCCAGGGCCGGGACTGCCAGCGAGGCCCCCCAAAGACTCGCCGCATCCAGACCACGCGGGGCCATGCCCCAGTCTTCCCAGTCGAACACGCAGAACACCGGCGCCGTCACATTCGCCCAGTTGAGATCCGCGTGAGCCGGCCGCCAGTCGGTCACCGTCGCATCGACATCAGGGAAGACGTTGTGGATCGTTTCCCCGACCAGTTCCTGCGTGAGGGTCTCAGTATCCGGTGTCGCAATCCGATTCGTGTGCTGCGAGGCAAGGGCGTCCAGCGAAGCACTCAGAGAGGCCCACCACTCATCCGACAACTTCGGGGCCTCCGCCACCACAGCGCTGCCCGCTGGTGTACCTGGCAGCAGCTCCGTCTCGTCCGCCCGCCACATCACCGGCTCCACCGCATCTCGCCACGCAAGGCCGGCGATCCAGGCTGGCTTGGCGATCCCGCGCAGAGCCTCCGCGGATGCGGTGCCGTCCCCGCCCTGGACCCCAATCCGATCGAGCCCCCGCCGCTCAATCCGCACCCACGTACCACGGTCCGTGCGCGCGCCCACAGAGCGGCGCTTGCGCACCACGGTCCCTGGGTCCAGGCATACCCCCAGCGCCTGCTCCACACGATCCAGAACGGTTTCCACGGGAACCTTGCGCAGATCCACCGAACGCAGCGTCATACGCAAGAACGTACCAAGACCTTGCGGCAGCGCGCCCAGCCCGCACCCGACTGAACGAACGGCCGATGCTCCGTTCTCTGGAGAGATGCTCGCGCCGAACCAGCCTGGTCTCGCTGGTCTCGTACCGGGCTCTCGATTAACCCTCAGACCACAGCAGGCGTGCCCTAGCGTGTTACGGCATGACTGCTTTGATCATCGGCGGCAGCGGGTTCTTAGGGACGGAGCTGCTACGTCAGGCCCACCTGAAGGGCCGGAGCACGGCCGCGACATTTCACTCACGCCCCGGCGACCCTGCTGTCACTACCTGGCACCAGCTCGACATCCGCGACCCTGTACGCATCGAGGCGCTGCTGAACACGGTGGCCCCACAGACGGTGCTCGATGTGACGAGCGGCGAGTCCGACTGGACAGTCACCGCGGACGGCTCAATCCATGTCGCCATGGCCACCGCGAAGCTGGGCATCAGCCTGGTGCACGTCTCGAGCGACGCAGTGTTTTCCGGCATCGGCCGCGCCCAATACGACGAGTACTGCACCCCGGACCCACTCACACCCTATGGGGCCGCGAAGGCTGCCGCCGAAACGGCTGTCCGGCTCCTCTGCCCGGATGCGGCGGTCGTCCGCACCTCACTGATCATCGGACACGGGCAGTCCGAACACGAACGCATGGTGCACGCGCTGGCAGCCGGGACACGGAAGGGTGCGCTCTTCACCGATGACGTGCGCTGCCCTGTGTACGTCGCTGACCTGGCAGCCGCCCTCTGGGAGCTCGTGGAGTCCAACGCCGCTGGCATCTTCCACATGGCCGGCGCGGATGCCCTCAGCCGCTACGCCATGGGCGTGCTCATCGCCCGACGCGACGGGATAGACCCCGCACTGCTGCCTGCTGGCCGTCGGGCGGACAGCCACCTGCCCGGCGCGCTCGACGTGCGTCTCGACAGCTGCGCCACTCAACGGCGGCTGAGCACCCGGCTGCGCGGAGCACGAGAGTTCCTGGGGACGAGCTGACGAGACGGTCAGCCCCGTACACAACTGGAGGTAAGAGTGGAGAGCATCTTCTGCTCCGGCACGATCGCCTCGGCTGGATGATTGATGCTCGTCCTCACCCTCTCGGTTTCAGCCTGAGCCGGCGGGTGGCTTCCGGTGGCGACCAGCCGGCTTCGGCATCGGAGTCTCGGCAGGAGGAGCAGGATCGGTCTGCGGAGAGGGGTTCAGGTAACGCTGCGCCGCCGCGTAGTCGTCCGTGATCGTGACGGGCTGCCACTGGTATCCGTCCCATCGCACGATCACCCTCGGCTTGTCCGGGTTGACGTGGGCGGCACGCCTCGGGCCCCGGGTGAGAGGAACCGCGTCCATCTCACCCACGCGCTGGGCCCGGCGTCTAAGCCACCGCTCAGCCCACTCGCCGAAGGGCTCGTCCTCAATCATGGGTCTCCCCGTTCATCTGGCGGCAGAGTATCGGTCGCGGGTCCGGCACTGCCGAGGTAAGGCAGACCAGCCAGCCAGGAACCGACCTGGAAGGCATCCGCGCGTCTCGTGGCCGATCTCTGCTCCTCCTGACAGCGTGGCCCACAGCAGCGGCCGAAGGCGGGAGCACTCAGCCAGTCAGTGCTGCGTCGAGGTAGTCCTGCACTGGCCCGAACAGTCCGTACGGCACGTACTGCGGGATCTCCCCATGGGCGACCCAAGCGAGCTCGGCCAGCTCCTCGGTGTCCGCGACGTGGGCGGTGCCGCCCAACACCTCACAAGCGGTGTACGACATCAGTCGGCCAGTCTTCGGGTGGACACGCTCGCCAAGCAGCTTCATGGCAGCCACGTCCAGGCCGGTCTCCTCGTGGGTCTCCCGAACGGCGGCGTCTTCGCGCGCCTCGCCGGGCTCGACCTCACCGGCCGGAAACTGCCAGGAGAGCTGTCCCTCGCTAACCCGGCGGCGCACCATGAGCACCCGCCCCTCGTGGACGACGATGGCCGCGGCGATGCCAGGGCGTTCCGCCGTGTTCTGCTGCGTCATGTCTGCTCCTCCAGGACGGCCAGGATGGGGGGGGAAGAACGTATCGACGGGGATGAAGCGGGGCACCGAGTTTCTGGGGAAATCACGTCCTGGTCGTTCGCCGACCGTACAGGTGCCGAGTTCACCCAAGAGGGTGACGGAGAATGCCTCTTGGAGGAGCTGCTTCACACCCGATGCCTGCGCGACGGCCTGCTCCCGGCAGCCATCTGGCACCATCGCACTCTCAGCTCCGAGCGGGGCGTCAGCATGACCCGCCCGCCTCGGGGCCGAACGACTGCCGCCACGTACGCCGCTGTACCGGGACGTGCACAGGAACGTCGCGCCGCGGGGCCAAATCGTGCGTTCCGTTCCCGGCGCTTCTCGGTGCATCGTGATGAGCGGCAACGAGAGGGATGAAACTCGCTGTCAGTGATGACTGATAGACGTTAGGTATGCATAATGCTGTGTCCCGGCACCCCGAACCGGCATGCCACCGCTGGAAGTCACCGACCGATCTGGACCCGAAATCGCCGTCGCTGGGGAAGCTGATCTCGTGGCAGCGTGACCGATGCGCGATGTGTGGGGGATCCGCTACTGGGTGCGTGGTGGACCATGACCACGCCACTGGGCTTGTGCGGGGACTGCTGTGCTCCACCTGCAACACGACGGAGGGCAGGAAGGGACCCGAAGATGAACCGTTCGCCTCCTACCGCCGCCTGCCGCCCACGGCGATCATCGGTGTGACACTTCCGTACCGCCCAGGCGATCGTGCGTACGCATACCGATGCGATCGCCACCTCGGCTACCTGAGCATTCCCTCCGCCTGGTGTCCTGGGGTCAACGACCTCATCCTGCTTGACGACCCGTCGGATCCCGCCGCGATGATGCGCGCCACCGCAGAACACGAGCGACAGAACCCGGGAATGGGAGACATGGCTCGGATCGAGCTGGTCGCATTCGAATGCGTGGGCGACCTCCGGCCGGACGGGGCCTGTCGCGATCAGCGGAAGCACCTAGAAGGTGAGCCTTCGCCGGGGACGCCAGTGTTCGCGCCTACTCGCGCCGCCCGGGCACAGAGTCTGACCGGCACTCTGGCCGATGGTCGGGTACTGGACATGCGTAACAGGCCCCGTGGGCTCCCGCGCCGCGGATCAGCCCCCTTATGGAGGCGCGTCGACCGTTGAGGCGGTTCGTATCCCGCACGTGCGCCGCTGGCCTGGATCTTGGTCTCAGCCGCCCCATTCCAGTCGCACGGGCTCGCGGGCCGCGGCCAGGGCGCTGTCGAGGTCAGCAAGGCGCTCGGCGAGGGTGGTGCTGGCAAGTCGGGGCGGGAGGGCGACGGAGAATTTGAGGCCGCGGACGGCGCGCGGGTCGACGCTGGGCAGGGTGAGGGAGTCGGGGAGTTCAGCGCGGGCGGTCTTCCAGTCGTCGGGGGCGAGGTCCTGGCGAAGACGGACATGAGTGTCGGTGGGACGCTGAACGGGGTCGGCGAGGTTGCCGAGAGAGGCTGCGAGCGTTGCGTTGGCGCGGTAGCCGGCCCAGGTCCACCAGCGGGTGGCATCGGCGTTGCGGACCAGCAGGGTGCCCGCCGGGTGTACTTCGTGGGGTGCTCGGTCCATGCGGAGTTCGGCAAGGGTGGCAGTCGCGCGGCGGGTGAGGCGGACGTCGGGGTCTGTGCCGAGGAGGACGTCGCGCATGGCGCGGGTGAGGGCGTAGGAGAGGCCGCGGGCTTCGCTTCCCTGCCATTTGGCGATGCCGCCGTCTTCGACGGGTTCGACGAAGGCGCGACGTCGAGCCCAGTCGATGAAGGTGACCTGCCAGCTGCGGCCGGCCAGGAGTAGGCGTCGCGGGCCTGGGCGTTCCTCTGTGAGGACGGTGGGGTCGGTGGTCCCGATCTCCTTGCGTCCGGCTAGCACGGTGAACTCGGGCGGTGCTGTGAAAGAAGCGGTCAGCTCCATGAAGTGGCGTCGGCCGAAGTGCTTCTCTGCTTCGGTGCCGATAAACAGCATGCCTCCGTCGCTGTCGAGGAAGCCGTCTTCGACAAGGTGGGACACGAGGGGTGCGGCGGAGCGGTCGAAAGGAGCCAGACCGTTCCATTGCTCGGGCCACAGGCGGTCGCCGAGACGGTGTTCCTGCAGGGTGACAGCGAGGATTTGTTGTGCGACGAGATGACGGGGTGAGGGAGGCGGGGTGACAGGTTCAACCCAGCCTCGGGACCACAGGGTGAGCAGGCCGGCGGCTTGGAGGAAGGCGTCGGGCCGGGTGGCGAGGAACAGGCAGTTGCGGGAGGTGCCACTGCGGCGTCCGGTACGGCCGATGCGTTGCAGGAAAGAGGCCACCGTGCTGGGTGAGTCGATCTGGATGACGCGGTCGAGGTCGCCCACGTCGATGCCGAGCTCGAGGGTTGAGGTGGAGACGATGACACAGTCGCGTGCTTCGGCGAATGCCTGCTCGGAGCGAGCACGTTCGTCGGCGGAGAGGGAGGCATGGGAGAGGAACACGGTGACGTCGCGCGCCCGTAGTGCCGCGCCGAGCTCTTCCACCTGCTTGCGCGAGTCACAGAATACGAGCCGTTTTTCGCCCTTGTGCAGGGCGGAGATCACTTTGGCAGCGTTGGAGAGAGATCCGACGTAGTCGAGTTCCACCTCTCCAGCGGGGCGCGGGAGATTTTCAGCGCCGGCCGATGCGGTCCCGCTGGCGGGCAGGGTCACTCCGGGGGCGACGACTCGGCCGGGGCGGTCGGCGGGGCTGGCGCCCTGGAGCCAGGTGAGCAGGGTATCGGGGTTGCCGACGGTGGCGGAGAGGCCGATGCGTTGGATCCGTTGGCCGGTCAGTCGCTCCAGGCGTTCGAGTACGGCGAGCAGGTGCCAGCCGCGGTCGTCCCCCGCGAAGGCGTGCACCTCGTCGACTACGACGGCGCGTACGCGGCCCAGCATGTGCGTGTGGTCGGTCTTGACGCTGATAAGCATCGCTTCGAGGGACTCGGGCGTCGTCAGCAGGAAGTCGGGGGACTCTGTGCGGATGCGGCGGCGCACGGACTCCGGGGTGTCGCCATGCCAGAGCGCGGCTCGGCGGCCCAGCCACTGGGCGTAGCTGTCGACCCGGTGCACCAGGTTGTTCAGGAGTGCCTTGAGCGGTGCAAGGTAGAGGACGGAGGTGCCGGTCCAATGCTTCTCCCGCATTGCGGACAGCATCGGGAAGGTGGCTGCCTCCGTCTTTCCTCCGGCGGTCGGCGCGAGCAGGATCGCGTCCTCGCCGTCCATCAGCGGGTGTACGGCCTCCTTCTGCAGGGGGCGCAGATCCGGCCACCCGAGTGTGTTGACGATGTGGTGCAGGACTACCGGGTCGAGGCGGTCCACCGGGTCGGTGGCGCGCGGCTGATCCTGCACGTCTATGGCTCCTGCGCTGGTCGTCAGAGGTCGGGGCTTCGAGGAATGGCTCTTCAGAGCTCGAGGTCGAGATCGTCCGCGGAGGCGGCTGGCGTGGGCGCGGCGAAATTCCGTTCGGTGGCGGTGAGGTCGCCGCTGGAGACCGTGAGCTTGTAGTGCGTGCGCGGGTCGAAGTCGGGGAACTGGTCGATCCGGTCCAACACGTCCCCGACCAGTTTCTTCAGGTACAGCCGGGGTGCTACTCCGACCCTTCCGCCGAGAGCACCTCCCACGGCCCGTGCCAGGTCGGTGAGGTACGCGTCGTCGGCGAGCTGCTTGATCCGATCCGGGGACTGGGAGCCGTCCGCGTACAGGTCGCGGATGGTGGCGCCCAGGCCGGTCAGTGACTGCTCGGTAAATCCGGGCAGCCGAATCTGGACGGCCCGTGGGTTGTCGAAGCGGGGGTCGGTGGTGAAGTCGGTGGCGAGGCGCTGGGCGAGAGGTGCGAGTCGCTGTACGCCCTGTTGTCCGTCGTAGAAGGCGGGCGTTCCCGTGATGACGAGGTAGAGGCCAGGGAAGCGGCCGGAGTGAACCTCGTCGATGAGCTGCCGCAGTGCGTTGAGTGCCTTGTCGCGTGCGTCGGAACGAACCCGCTGGAGGGTTTCCACCTCGTCCAGCACGAGAACGAGTCCGGCGTGCCCGGCGTCCCGGAGCACGGTGAGCAGGCCCTGCAAGAAGCCGAAGGCACCGAAGTGGTCCAGGTCGCCGCGGACGCCTGCGCTGCGCCGGGCGGCTGCGGCGACGTGCGGCTGGCCACCGAGCCAGGCCATGACCGCGGCGGCGGTGGCCTCGTCTCCGGCGTCCAGGGACTGCTTGTATCCACGTAGGGCGGTGGCGAAGGCGGGGGCATGCCGGGAGACCTCGGCAAGCCGGGCAGTGAGAAGTCGGTCCACGGCCTGCGGCAGCTCGGTCTCGCTCGCGCCGTCGGCGAGTGCGTCCTCCTCCAGCGCGTAGAACCACGCGTCGACGACCGGCCGCAGTGCGCTCGGCGGGAAGCTCACGGTGGCCAGGCGTTCGGTGAGCCGCCGGTAGACGGTCTCCAGCTTGTGTAGGGGGGTCTCGGTCTCCGACACCTGTACTTCGGCCACGGCGAAGGTGCGTCGTTTGGCGCGTTCGCCGAGCCAGCGGGTGAAGAAGGTCTTGCCGGATCCGTACTCGCCACGCACGGCCTTGAACACCGAGCCGCCGCCGGCGACGGCGTCCAGTTCCTCGTCGATTGCCCCTTCGAAGCGGCCCAGGCCGGTCGCGAGCAGGTCGAGGCCGCTTTCGGGGACAGCGCCGCGCCGCAGCGCATCCACCACGGCGCGCCGTCGCACGACGCCGATCGGGGTAGCGGCCCCTGATGCTGAAGATCCAAACGCGTTCACCCGAACAGTCTCCCATCCGGCCGCCCACCTGGCCGGATTCCGACGCCAAAGCCTGGCATCCAGCACGCGGACCGGGCGGGCCGGGAGACCGGCCCACCCGATGCAGGCGCACCGCGCCGGTTCACAGCCCGAACTGCTCGATCAGCTGGGCCCGGTGCAGGCGAAGGGTGCGATTGTCAGGGAGGATCTCCAGGATCTGGGCGCCGTCGTAATTGAGGAGCTGGGCGAGGGTTGCTGCGAAGCCGGGTGCACGGGTGGCGGGCTGGCCCGCTCGCTCGGCAAGAGCGGTCATCGGCAGGGTGCCGGCCTCGACAAGCGCGACCAGTGCCTTCGGGAGGACCGTCTTGTCGCGTGGCTTACGGGCGAGCAGGTCCAGCTGTGCCTGGTACAGCTCAGTCGCCATGAGCCGCTCGACCAGGGCAACAGCAGGGTCTTCGGACTGGTTGGAGGTGGGTGCGGTCTCGGGCTCGGCCGCCGACTCCCCGGGTTCCTGCGGTACGGGGGGGACCACCTCGTCCTCGCCGAACAGGCTGATGGCGCCCTCGGGGGCGGGCGGGGCGGCCTTCCTGGTCTGCTTCCGGCGCGGGCTCGCCACGGCGGCGTCGGGCACGGCACCTGCGTCCGCTTCGTTCTTGGCGCCGGCCTGGACGACGCCACGACCCTCGCCGTCCTCGGTCCACCAGGAGGGTGTCGGGTCGCCCAGCTCCCGCCATCCGATCGGCGGCTCGGCGCCGAAGGGAAGCAGGGCGAGGAGCGGGATGGTGAACTCGGCGAGGGTCGCCCCACCGTGGTAGCCGGCCTTGAGCGCGGTATACCGGGTGTCGTGGTCCCGCAGCGCGACGATCCGCGATCCGGGCTCCGGCCAGACCACCCGCGGTCCGGACAGCTCGATCTCAGCCGGGGCGACGGGTCCACCAGGAGTGCGGTGGCGGGCCGAACCGATCGTGCCGCCGGCCGCATCGAGCTTGGTGCCGCGCCGCTCGACTACATGGCCGTGGTCGGAGGTAAGCAGCACCGTCATGCCATGCGCACGGGCAGCTCGCAGCAACGGTTCCAGACCGCCGATCTCCCTGGCCCGCCACGCGCCGTCGCCGAGTTTCTGCTCCTTGCCGAGGCGGTCGTCGACCGTGTTGAGTACGACCGCGACATGGGTGCGCTCGTCGGCGAGGGCTTCGGTGAGGGCGGTGGAGAACGGCGAGCCGGTGTCGGGGCCGCGCAGGTCGTCCTTGTGGAAGACGACCGCCGGTGCCCCGTTCCAGCAGGACTGCTGGGGGAAGAGCCGCTTCTCGTCGTTCTGGTCACCCTTCATCAGGGTGCCCGCGAACAACGAGGTCCGCGATACGGTCGTGAGGGTGGGCAGCGCGGCAGCCACGGCGCGCCGGACGGGCGGTCCGGCCGCGGTGGGCAACGGGTCGAACTCCGCCCACTGTCCCCGGAGTTCTTCGCCAAGCTCCGCAGCTATCGCCGCGCTCATCCCATCCACGAGCAGGAGCAGAACCCGTCGGCCGGGGCTGGCCACGACGGGTGCGACAACACGGTCCAGCAAGCTCTCCACGGTGAGCATGGCGCCGGGGGCGGTGCCACCCGCGGTCCACACCGCGAGCCGCTCGGAGAATGCACGGTCCAGCTCGCGGCGCTTGTCCCGCACCTGCGCGCCGATCCGGCTGTACGCGTCGGCGAGTACGTCGTCCGGGTCGCCGCCCGCTTCGAGGTGTTCCAAGGCTCGGTCTACCCAGCCGAGTTCGCAGATCTGACGGGCTGTGCCGTCAGCGACCGAGGCGATATCGGCCTCAGGCGAGCCGGCGAGCCACTGCCGCAAGCGCGCCGCCATCCTCACCCGCTCGATTCGCGCGCGGGTGGCGCCGTCGGCGGCCAGAGCATGGTCGGCCAGCGCGATTACGGCAGCGGTGATCGTGTCGGTGCCGCCGTCGGCAAGGGCACGACCAGCCGCGGTGAAGCGGGCATCGAGTCCGGCCGCGAGCAGCGGGCTGGCAGTCGCGGCAGCCTGTGCCCCGAACTGTGCCACGAGCTGTGCGGCCCGAGTCAGGACCGGGTCGGCGAGCCGGTGCTCGCCTCGGTCGACAAGCCCGCGGACGAACGCCTCGCCACTGGATCCGAAGGAGGCCAGGAGTTTGTCGAGGTCGTCGCCCTGGGCAGGAGGCTGTTCGCCGAGCCACCGCTCGGCGCGCCCTCGCGCCCGGTACAAGTCGTGATCGGCCTCCGCGTGCCCCCACAAGGTGGCGCAGACGACCGCGTAGGCGGCTGCGTCTGCCCCGTGTTCAGCGTTCACCAGAGCGGTGATGATCTTTCCGGTGGAACCGCCCTGCTCCGGTTCGGCGAGGAAGCGGGCCAAGCCGGCCCGTTCCGGTCCGCGCAGGTCGCGCAGGAGGTCGGGGCCGCCAGAGGTGAGGGTCCATCGGAACAGTGCGACGGGGTCGATGCGGTCTCCGTCGTCGTGTGCGGCCGGCCCGCCCAGCGCATCCGTGTCGTGACGACCGAGCCTGAGACGGCGCCTGGCCAGCCGGGTGAGCGCCTCGTCTCGGGAAAGCACTCCCTTACCCAACGAGGGCCAGCCGCGGGTGGCCGCCGCGTCCAGGAGCGCTTCGGCCGCCCAGGTCTCGCTGCGCAGTCGCCCGTCGAGGCCGCGTGCGTCGAATGCCTCCTGCACGACCTCCCAGTTGTCGACGGACCGGATCCTGCCGCCGTAGACGCGGGCGAGCAGCCCGGGGTCGAGGTCGGTGTCCTCGCAGTCGGTGAGGACGACCAGGATTTTGGGGTCGGGGGCAGTTGCCGCGTCGAGATGGCCCAGGATCTGCTCGTGTACGGCCAATACCGAGGGCCCGACGGCCACGCGCGCCCGCAGCCCGCCCGCTGTCTGTTGCACTGCGGGCCCGTCCCAGGCCGGATCGGCCCGCAGCAGCAGGACGCGGACCGTGCCGTCGCCAAGCCGGCTGCGGGCGGCGAGATACTGGCGGACGGTCCCCGCCGGCAGCCGGGCGAGACCGGCGGACGCGGGCGCTGCGGTGACGGTGTCGGACATCAGTCGACAACCTTCCAGACGACCTCGACGGTGGCGTTGGGGTTCTCGGCCGCGAGCGCCGCGATCTCCGCCTGCAGCTCGGCGGCAGCCCGCGCGGCGGTGGTCCGCCCGCCGCCGGAGCGGACAACGGGCCGAGACGGCGTGCGGGGCCCCGGCTGCGCCACCGGCTCCGGCAGCACCTGCGGGTGGGCGGAGCCGCCGATCAGGTCCACGTCGTCCGAGCTCGGCGACGAGGTGGCCGGGGTCTGGGGCTGCTCGGCCGTGGCCTGTCGGGACCTCAGCAGGGACAGCACCTCCCGGCCACTGGCCTGCAACACGCCCGGCAGGTCGGGGTAGTCTCCCGGATCGCCGGCGGCGGCATCTCGCACCCGCTCCAGGACGGCCGCGCCGTCCACACCGAGGGTGTCGGCCAGGCCCAGCTGGTCCCAGCTGGTGTTCTGCAGCGCGGCAGC
The DNA here is from genome assembly GCF_043201055.1 of Streptomyces sp. NPDC048338. Classification (NCBI taxonomy): domain Bacteria; kingdom Bacillati; phylum Actinomycetota; class Actinomycetes; order Kitasatosporales; family Streptomycetaceae; genus Streptomyces; species Streptomyces sp. NPDC048338. The sequence goes on along the minus strand of NZ_JBICYQ010000005.1, from coordinate 187,503 downwards.
GACCTTCCCCGCGCCCTTGAGGGACATGGCGTAACGGTGTGCGGTGAAGTCACCGAGGTCGAAGCGGGCGAGCCGGTCAACGACGGTCTTGGCGTCTATGCCGGCCTCCGTCACCGACTTCACCAGCTCCTGCGCCCGCCGGGCGAGGACGAGGCGGGGCGAGTCGTCGTCGAGGCGCAGGAAGGAACGGTGCTTCTCCAGTTCCCCGACGAGCCGTCCTGCATCCTGGGCGAGCGCGGCGGCAGCCTGCTTGATCTGTCCGGCGAACTGGTTGACGATCCGCCCACGACGCAGTTGCGGCGCCCGGTCCCCGAGCACGGTCTCATACCGCTTCCGCGCCTCGGTCCAGTCCGCCTCACTGGGCAGCGCCTGCTCGCGCATGGCGTAGTCCCGCTTCAACTCATGTGGTGCGGGAGCCGGTTCGACGGGGACACCCCCGCGAACCCACACCCGGTCAGTCATCTCCGCGTAAGCGGCGGCGAGCAGCCGGCGAAGCGGCTCAGACAGTCCGCGCGGCTCGGGAAGGTCGCTCCAGTCGGAGAGCTTCACCAGAGTCGGCTCGGCCGTGCCGTCCCGGCGGGCCTGGCTGGTGAAGTGGTCAGGCCAGGTGGTGGACTGCCGGTAGTACGCCTCCCGCATGGTTCCGAGCCCGAGGCCGCCCGCGATCCGCGCCATGGTCTTGCGGTCCTTGCCATCGACCTCGACCTGTCCGTCGCGGTCCTCGGCGGCCTTGCGCACGTACTCGAAGACGGTCCTGATCTCGGCAGGCTTCACAGACTTGCCGGCCCCATCGGGGTCCAGGTCGGGGTGGGCAGGGTACTGGTGGGCAAGCAGCTTGCCAGCCAGGTCGCGGGCAGCGGCGTCCAGCGCTGCACCGAGCGGGAGCCGAAGCTCGGGCACATCCTGCTGGGCGACCAGGTGGGTGTCGAAGCCGAGGTCGACGACCCCTTCCTGCTTTTGCGCGAGCCCATACGCCTGCCGCAGCGCCTGGATGACGCGCTCGGTGAGGATGTTGCGCTGCGACTGCAGCATGCTCTTGGCGCGCGCCTTGTCGTCAGCGTTGAGGCTGCGCGCGAATTCGGAGTCGAAGCGGGCCTCGTCGGCGAGGGCCTTGTCGATGACGACGAGACGCTCGAAGTCACTGCGGGAGGCGTCGGTCAGGTGTGTGGGCAGCCAGGCCAGGGTGCGCGAGTCGCCGCCCGGCTTCTCCCGCAGGGCACGCAGCCGCTGCAGGTCGTCCATCGGACCGAACTCGCCCTCGTCGTACGGGAAATCGACGACGAGCCGCCAGGCGTCGTCCTGGCTGGGCCGCAAGGTCGCCTCGGACAGCGAGTCGACATCGGCGACGTGGCCGAAGACCACCTCGATCTGTCGTTCGGTGCCCTTCCACACAAGGTCAAGCACGTCGTATGCGTCGAAGCCTCCGGGCCCGTCGCCAACCCCGAGCGCGTCCTTGAGCAGGCTCCGCATCTTGGCGCGCCGGTTGCCCAGGTTGTTGTGGACCTGTGCATTGGCGAGGACGGCGTCCAGGTCGACGCCGGTGAGCTCTAGACGGACCACCGCGCCCGGCCCGGTACCGGCGACCTTGATCTCAGGGAAGGTCGCCGCCCACTCCTTCACCTTCTGCTCGAGCCGGCCGACCTCGGTCCCCGCGATGCGCGTGGTGATGGAACCGTGGTTGAGGGCGTGCAGCCGCGCCAACGTGAGGTCGGCGAGCGCCGGCACGCTGGGCGCGAGCGCCGACAGCAAGAGGGTCTGCAGGAGCCGGCTGTCACCGGTGAAGTCGCGGCAACGGGCCGCGAGCTGCGGGTCGCCCAGGCTCTCGGGAGAGCGTCGGTACGCCTCGACCTGGTCCTCGGTGACCTGGTTGGTCTTCAGCAGGTACGGGCGCAGCTTGTCCCGGTACAGCTTGTCGGCAGCCTCGAAGTGGACATTGGTCTCCCCGCTGAACGCCTTGTCGCCGCCGCCCGCGATCGCCGGATACAGATCGCCGAGCGGCACGAGCTGTCCGAGCCGCCAGTCGTCACGATGGTCGACAAGCAGCTGGCTCATCAGCTTCAGGCCGGTGCGAGAGCGCTGCAGCGCGGCAGAGATGTGCACCAGGGTGTCCATGAACGCCGGCGGGAACGGGTACGTCCGCCTAAAAGCATCCTCGTCCGCGCCGGTGGTGGACTTGTCGTGACCCAGCAGGGTGTCCCACACATCCGGGCCGAGCTTCTTAGCCTCAGCGAACGCCGCATCCACCTTCGCCTCGGCCCCCGGCACGGGCTTGAGCAGACGAGCCTGCGCGATCTGAGGAAGGTTGCGGTCCTCCAGGACGATCTCGTCGTAACGCCCGCCGTTGAGCTTCAGGGTGTCCTGCACTGCCGCCTCGGCGGCACCGGACATCTCCTCACCGACCAGCTCACGCAGATCGCGCTGACGGGCGATGAACGACACCACCGGAATGGCACGCCGCTCGTCACCGCCCTCCACGAAGTTCGTCACCTTGCTGGATTCCCTGCCCAGCACCTTCTGGTCGTGGATGAGAGTGGCCAGCCACAGGATCAGCTCGTCCATGAACAGGATGAGCCCGTCGTAGCCCAGCGATTTGGCGTGCGCCGCGATGACGCTGAGCCCCCTGTCGAGGGAGATGAAGCCGCTGACATCCTCGGAAGCATTGCGCGCGAAGGCGGGAAACAGCGTTCTTGTGAGGTCCTGCACGAGGCGGGCACGCAGGTCCCTCGGCGTGGAGGGATTGTCCAGATCGAGGCTCTTGGTGTTCTCGTGCTCCTCTACCGCGTCCATGGCCTCGTCGAGAAGGCTGCTGGTCCAGGAGAAAGAATCACCCCATTCGTCCTCCTGGCCGCCGGCATCGGCGAGCTGCGCGATCACCCAGTCGTCGCCGTTACGGCGGCGCTGCTCGGCGAAGTCCTCGAAGATCCCGTCGGTCCGGTAGACCTGCGGCAGCGGGCAGTCCGGATGCAGCTTGCGTACGTGCTCCACGTACTTGCCGAGCACCCGCTGCTCCAAGGACTTGGAGCCGAGCATGTGGTACGGCACCAGCAGGAACTTGCGGTCATCCGCGTCGAGCCAGGAGTGCCGGGCCCGAACCTGATCGAGCTCGCTACGGTTCCGAGCGGCCTGGTTGCGCGAGAGCAGCGCGTAAAGCACCGCCATGAAGTGCGACTTACCGGAACCGAACGAACCGTGCAGATATGCCGCCTTCGACGAGTGACTGTCGAGCGCCGACTTGATCAGGTCCAGTGCCTCGTCGAAGTTGCCCAGCAGCCGGTCGGTGACGACGTAGTCCTTCAGGGCCGCCTCAGCCCCCTCGGGGGCGACCGCCTCGTTCAGCTTCAGCACGAAGTCGGAGGTGGACACCGACTCCGGGATGTCGATCAGCTCCCGCAGAAGCGGCCGGTCCTCAGGGCGAGAGTTGTTCCTACTCATGAACGCCATGGTGTTTAAGCTCCTCGCCCTGATCAGTCGGACTCTGCGCCGGCGACGGCATCGGTGACGTTGTCCGTGACGGACATCTGGACGGCGGCCCTCGTGCTCGTTCGCCTCTTGGGCGCGGCTGCCTTCTTCGCGCCACCGCGGGTGGCCGCAACCGGGCGCCAGGCCCGTAGCGCGTCGTCAGTCAGCCCGAGCTCGCCCTGCTTCTGCTGCCGGAACGCCAAAATCTCGGCGGCCGGCGACGCCCCGAACTCCGGGTCGTACTCGCCATGCCACTGCTCCAGCCACGGCTGCAGCTCAAGCAGCCCGGCCAGGTACGGCACGATGTCGTCCTCGCCGAGCCCGGCCTGCTGGATGTGGGAGGCGAGCGCGAGGGCCTGCTCCAAGTGGTCCCAGCCGGCCCACCCGTAAAGCTCTGGCGACTGTGCGTTGGCCGTGCCGTACGAGACGAACTGCTCCTTGGGTACATCGAGCTTGCCACGCGCACGCCAGTAACTCGGCTTCAGGAAGTCTGCCGCGGTGTACTTCGGCGGCACGGGCGTCCGCTCACGGACCTTCCGCTTGGCGAGCTCGTCCGGCGCGGCGTCCTCCTCGCGCTGGAGGTCCCACACGTGCTCCCAGTCCGCCCGCTTCTTCAGCGCGACGGGCTTGTAGCGGAGCGCGGCAACGAACGGCACATGCTCCTCTGACAGCAGCTCACGGACCGTCTTGGCGAGATCCTGCTGGGGGGCGTAGAGATCGGCAACAGACGTAAAGTCCTCGTCCGCGGAGAGCGCTTCAGCGAGGCGGCCGAGAGTGATGACGGTCGGGTTGCCGTTGACGTCAAACCAATACGCACGATCCTCCATCCGGTCGAGCAGCCAGGTCCTCAACGCCTTCTGCCGCATTGCGGCCCAACCCTCGGTCGCCCAACGCCTCTTGTACTCGGGGCGCTCAACCATGCCGATGGCTCGGTTGGACTCGATGGCGTCGATGCGCTTCTGGACGAGGGCGCGATAGTCGGCGGGCCAGTGGTCGGGGATCTCTCGGATCTGCTCCGATCCGTGCCGGTTGAACCACTCCTCGCTGGCCTCGCCGGTTTCGACACGGCGCGCGAGCACGATCTCGAAGGCGCGCTCACCGAGGGCAAGGTCGGGCACCGCATCGGGGTCAGAGAGACGTAGGTCTTCGGAGTGCAGGTTGTAGAGGGAGTAGACCTGCCAGTCCAGCTCCTCCTGGAGGGCGATCATGCGGGCGCGGAGGGAGGCGTGACGACTTTCGGCTTCGCGGAGGGCGGAGGCAGTGGGGGTTGTCTTGGCTGCGAGGGCGGCAGGGGTGACGCCGGAGAGCTGCTGGGCGAGGGCGTCGAGGGCGGTGGCGAGTGCGGCGGGGTACTCGGCGGGAAGAGGAAATTCCTGGAGCTTGGTGCCGGTGAACTCGTAAAAGCGCTCCCAGACCTGCGACTTGTAGCCCTCGTTTACGCCCTGGCTACCCTTGTCGTGACTAACCATTTTGAGCCAGAAACCAGCCGTGGAGCTATTGAGCAACCCGAGCAGCCGCACATACTCCTCCTCACTCGCCCCCTTATTGAGCGCGACGACGGGAGCGGTGCGGATGAATACGCGCCGCGCGCGGTTCAGCGCAAAGTGATTGTGCGTAGCAACGAAGGGGAAAGCGATCGTGAACTTCGGCCTATACCTGTTCTTAAAGAACATGGAGTACTCAAACCAGGCAAGCCCACGCTCCAGTTGCGACTTGCCGAAGGCGACGCGGTCGATGAGGTAGCGACGGGACGGCCACAGGAAGCGTCTCAATTCCGGCGATGCCGTCGCCTTGAGAGTCTTCTCGTCATATGGCCACGCTGAGGTCGTCGCTCCGCTGATGGTGAAATCGCGGACGGAGCCACCGTCCACAAGCTGGCGCGCTTCGTCGTCCGTGACGCCTGAACGGCGCAAGGCTCCAGCACCCACCATGAATGCGTCGTCCTCACGCGTTACTGCACCAGCGCCAATTTCCTGAGCAACTGATCGGAGCTGTGCACGCGATCCAGAGTTCAGCGTCTCAACCATCTCAAGTCCGCCATCAGCCAGGATCCACGGCTGCTTGCCGAAATACCGACCCCGCTCCAGATCGTCCACTGAAACCCACTGTCCCGCACTCCCCGGTCGGTCGATCAGCTCGACGATCGCCCGCCACACCAGCCCCTCCGCTTCCTTCCCTTCCTCCGGCGCCGACGGCTCCCCCTGCACGCTCCGCACCGTGCGGATCGTCGCCTGCCGCTTTACTCCCTCCCTAGGTCGCCCGATGAGAATCACTGTCGGCGTCCCGTGCCCCGGGATGACCGCCCCTGAGGTGTCGATGACCTCCGTCAACTCGACCTTGTGCGCGAAGTACTCCTCGATGAGCTTGGTGCCGAATTCACGCTTCATGAAGGAGTTCGCTGTGATCTGACCGACCGTGCCGTAGCCGTGCCCGTCCGCCCCACCCTGCTTGGCTAGTTCGAAGAACCGCTGGGCGAAGGGAACGGACAGTGCGTACGTCCCCGCGCACGCGCTGTATAGCTCTCGGTACAGCTGGTTGAGCTGCTTGTCCTTGACCGTGATGTACGGAGGGTTACCCACTACTACGTGGTAGCGCCCCTGGTCCAGGATCCCGGGGTACTCGTCCACGTCCTCCGTGGCGTATGAGAACTGAGCGAGCGGGTCACCGGCCGCGCCGCCCTCGTCCGCAAAGCCAAGCCCCAGTTGAAGCTCCAGCTGGCGATCCTTGATGAGGGAGTCGCCCACAGCAAGCTGGATCGGCCACTCGTAGTGCTGGGCCTCCTCGAAAGTCCGCATTCCGCTTGCGGCCACCGCCGCAACCAGGAGCCGGAAGCGGGCGATCGCGATCGCGAAAGGGTTGAGGTCCACTCCGTGCACCGAGTCGAGGGCGGCTCGCACCCGCTCGTACGAGCCCACCTCTGGACGCTCCTCCGCCCACATCCGTACCAGCCGTCGGAACGCTTCGAGCACGAAGTGACCGGACCCGCAGGTCGGGTCGATCATCTTCAGTTCCTCGAACCCGAACTCCCGTACCGCCGGGGTCATCGTCCGGTCGAGAATGAACTCCTCCACGAATTCCGGCGTCTGCAGCAGCGCGTACGTCTTACGGGCCGCCTCGCTAAGGTCCTGGTACAGATCGCCTAAGGGCTGTCCCGTAAATGATCGTTGAGTCGCCTCGGGCGCGGGTGGCCGCGGTGTGGTCCGCTGGTCTATCCGGCGAGTGCGAGGTTGTGCATCCGTGCGATGCCGAGCATGGCGTGGTGGACGCCGTCGCCTTTGAGGCGGCAGTCGCGGAGGATCTTCCAGGTCTTCATGCGGGCGAAGACGTGCTCGACGCGGGCCCGGACCTGCTTGTGGGACTTGTTGTGCTCCTGCTTCCACTCCGGCAGTTCCTCGCCCTTGCGGCGGCGGTGAGGCATGACGAGTCCGGTGCCGGGGTAGCCGCCGTCGGCGATCGTGAGGGTCTTGCCGACGGCGGCTTTGACGCCGGATTCCTCCCACGCCTTGCAGTCGTTGCGGTTTCCGGCGAGCGGCCGGCCGACCACGACGACCAGGCGGGTGTCGGCGTCGATGACGACCTGATGGCTGGTGGAGTACCGGTAGTTCTTGGACTGCTCGGCGATGGTGTGGTCGCGGGTGGGGACGAGGGTGCCGTCCACGATGAGCACGGTGTCCTTGGCGAACCGCTTGCGGGGCTGGAGCGCGAGCATCGGCCCGAGGTGGTCGATGATCCGGTCCGCCGCCGACTTCGACACCCCGAACAGCGGGGCGAGCTGCCGCATCGTCAAGTTCGTGCGCCAGTACGCCGCGACCAGGAGGGCCCGGTCCTCCAGCGGAAGACTCCACGGCCGGCCCTTGCGGACCGCGTCCGCACCCTCGCGCCGCAACACGGTCACCAGCTTCCCGAACAGGCGCGGGCTCAGCCCGGTGAACGGGGCTATCCAGGACGGCTCCGACGCCGTGATCACACCAGCCACAGCAAGATCATCTCACCCGTGACCAGCAGTTACGGGACAGCCCTTAGGAACCGGGTGCTCCAGCCCTCAGTGCCAGCCTCTCTCAGCGGGTCGCTGAAGTCATGGACAAGCACCGGGCCGTCGGCTTCATTCTCACTGGCGCGCTGCTCCCGCCAGAACGCGAGGAGCGCGCCGGCCCCGTCGTGCGAAAGAGGGATCTGGTAGAGCGGGTTGTGGTCGCGGTCGAAGAGCAGTCGGCCGGCCTGCCCGGCGCCCAGCTCTGCGAACGCCGTCTCCAGCCAGCCTCGGTACGTCGGGTCGACGTCCTTCTCCAGGAACTCCTCGTACCGCGCCTGCGCGATCTCACGCCCAGCCACATCCGGCGCGGTGATGTACGGCTCGGCGATCAGCCGGTTGTCCTCGCTGAAGCGGACGAAGACGGTGCCGAGCACCCAGGCCACCGCGACCTGGGTGATCCGCTCCCCGACCCAGGCGTTCCACGTCGCCGCCGTACGGCCCAGCTTCCGGGCCTGCTCATACTCACCGCGCAGCCGCGTCCCTACCTCGGGGACAGCTTTGACCTGCTGTTCAAGGTCGGTCTCTGCCGCCTTGACCTGCTTCTGCAGGTCGGCGAGGAGGCTCTTGCGGTCGATCACGGAACGGCTCCTGTAGAGAAAACGGAGTGGGCGGAAGAAGGCCGGTTCAGGAGAGGAAGAGGGTCAGGCGTCCGGTGCGAGGTGTTTGCGCGCGACCCAGGCATCGGGTACGACGATCCACTCGTCGAACCCTGCCTGGTACGGCACGCTCTGCCCGGCCAGCCGTGGTGCTTTCGCTGGGTCGGACTGGGCGACGAGCAGCCACAGCGGGCTGCCACCTTGCCGCGCTTCCTCCGCGAGTCTTACGAGCAGGTCCAGCGCGTCGTACCGAGCGAGCACCGCAGTGTCGGTGAGGAGCAGCGGTCCCTGCGCCTGCCGCAGTCGCTCTCGCAGCTGCGGCTCGATGCGCCCCCAAGCCTTGTCTGTGCGGATGCGCAGCTGCTGGTGAGCCCGGCTTCCGGGTTCGGCGGCGTCCGCCTTGAGGACGGTCTCCCAGGTCGGTCTGGCCGCCTCGCCGATCACACCGCGCAGTTCCTTCACGAAGAGCCCGGTCAATGACACCGACCGCACACCGTACGGCTCGTCCGCCAGGTGCCCCACCGCGTCCTCAGCACCCCGGTGGGGCACCGTCAGGACCCGGAAGCCGTCCTGTCGCGCCGAGTGGCTGAGCCGCTGTTCGGCCTTGACTGCGGCGGCGACGGCCGCGTCCGCGTCGTACTGGGTGGGGGCGGATCGACGGGCTGTCGAGGCTCCCCAGCTCGCCGAGGTCAGGCCGGCGGTGGCGTCCCCGGCCGGACCGTCCGGGATGAGGCGGAGCACCTTGTCGTAACGCGTGGCCAGCTTCAGCTCGAAGCCGGCCTGCTTCAGGTAACGGACCAGTGCGCTGCCCGTGGGCAATTCGCGTGGCACCAGCGGGTCTGTGCCCAGGTCGGGGAAGCGGGTCGTAACTCGCTTGTGCAGGGCGTCAACCGTGAGACCCGGCAGTCGCTCCTCCTCGACGCCCGGCTGGACGGCCAGCACACCGGCCTGGGTGATCCTCAGCGCGCGAACCAGGTCCAGGTCGCGCGGGTAAATCTCCAGTCGGGGGGTGAGAGCGGCTCGGTTGGAAGCTGCCACCGCGATCTCGGCGGTGCGCCGCTCGTCCCAGCCCAGGTTTCCCGGCGGCCGTCGCACCGCGTCCAGCTCGGTAAGGACGGTGCTGGCAGTCGGCAGGGATTCCAGGTCCGCGAGTCGCTCGGCTCGCGCGCCCAGGTTGAGCGCGTATTCCTGCAGAGCGGGCAGCGTCGGGGTATCCGGGCCGTCCACGCCCTCCCGGACATCGATGGCGAGCAGGCCGAGCACCGGATCGGCGCCCTTGGGCATCCGGGCATGGAAGTAGCGGAAGAGCGGAGGGGACTCGTTGTTGTAGCTCTCTCGCTCGACCACCGCGCGGAGGAGCGACAGTGCGAGCGCGCGCCGGTCGCGACGCTCCACGTGCTGGGTGCCGCGCCGGGCGATCAGCGCGTCGGCGAGCTCGATCACCGGGGCCACCCGTCCGCGCTCGGCAAGAAGCTCCACCACCTCCTCGCGCAGCAGTCCAAGGGCGGCGTCCTCGTACCATCGCTCGCGCGCCTTCTTCACGATCTGCGGGATACGGCCCGCGGTCAGGCCCACCGCGTCAGCAACGTCCCGCTGCCGAACCCATGCCAGGCCCTCGGGCAGCCTGCCGGTCTCGTTGGGCAGCCGCAGTAGCAGCCGGACCGCTTCGCGCTCCTTGGCGTTGGATCGGGCATTGCCGCTGGATGGCTTCGGGACCAGGCGAGCGGCCAGCGCGTCCAGGCTCAGTGCGCCCAGCAGCTGCGGGTCAGTGACATTCCCGCCGCCGGCAGCGACCGACTCGGCTACCGCCTGCTCCAGCTCCGTGATTTCCTGGCCGGCTGCCTTGCGGGCCTCCGCGCTGAGTGGTGCGGGGGCCGCTTTGCCGAGGCGGAGGTTCCACTCCTTCTGCCGGCGCTGGATCTCCTCCCGGGTGCGCGAGCCCATGCCCGGCGCAGTGAGGAACTTCCTCGCCGAGTAATCCAGTACGTCCCCAACGGAGTTCAGCCCCATGGCGAACAGCTGGGACTGCGCGGAAAGCGTCAGACCTGCCACAGACAGAGGCGTCGTACGGTCAGCCCTGGCCGCCTGCTGGTCACGAACCTGCTCGACGGAAGCATCGTCGTCCTCGCGGCCGATCTGCGGCCCGGCTTCCTGCGTGGCCCCTACGCTTTCCGCCGTAACGTGCCCGGAGCTCGGAGCCGTCGTCCGCTGCGCATCCAGGAAGAGTGCCTGCCAGGCACGCTCCATCGGCTTCAGGTCCGAGAACCGGTCCTTCACGTCCCGCGCCAAAGCCTTGCGGAAGAAGGCGACCAGGCCGTCACGGACCGCCGGCTCGAAAGCGTCGGCGGCGAGCTGCGGGTACGGCCACTCCTTCGGATCGGTCTGCCGGGCTGTGACAGCACCGTCACCCCATCGGGGCAGCTCGTTCGACGCCATCTCGTGCAATGTCGCCGCGAGCGCGTACCGCTCGGCATGACCGTCGTACGAGCCGCGCGTGATAACTCCCACGAACGGGTCGAGATAGCCCTCGGTGCCCGCATCGATCTCCTTCGCCGGGTATCCGGCGAGCGAGAAGTCGATCAGCACCAACTGTCGGGTGCCGTTGGGACGGATCCGGATGGCGATGTTGTCCGGCTTCAGGTCCCGATGCCAGATTCCCTCCGCCTCCAAGTGCTCCACCGCGCCGAACAGGTACTTCCCGTACGCCTCCAGCTGATCCATGCCCAGGCGGCCGTTGTCCCGCAGCTGACGGGCGACGGTGTCCTCACGCCGCCTCGGTCCCTTCCCGTCACCACGGTCCTGCTCCTTCAGCTCTCGGCTGTCGCCGACGTATTCGAGAGCGAGCACCCGGCGTCCCGCGAGAGTGATCGGCTCACGCTCGTACAGCGCGATGATGCTGGAATCCCGGTGGATGCGGCCCAAGATCTGGGCCTCCCGGTCGAGGACTGCGTGCTTGGCCTCGCTCAGCGCGACCTTTAGCACAGCCACCGGCAGGGTGCCGCTACGCCGCGGCTCACCCGCGAGATCCCTCACCAGGAACGCCCGAGAGGTCGAGCCGGTGCCGAGCCGGCGAACAACTTCCCAGCGCCCGGCCAGTACATCCCCGGCCACGGCCTCCAGCGGGTCCTTCTCCGGCTCGCCCCGATCCTCGTCCGCTTCCGACCCCGACCCGCCGTCCCCGCCCGTGCCTGCGGCTGTGGCCGAGCCGACGGAGTCCTTTTCGGTGAATGCCTGCTCGACGTACTCCAGCATCTCCAGGAAGTCGTCGACCGTGGACAGGCGGCGGCCCGGTTCGTACGCGGTGGATGCCTCCACCAGGTCGTCGATGTCCGGGTTGAGCCCGTCGACCAAGGCACTCGGGCGCAGGCTCTCACCGGCTTCCAGGCGGGCCATGACCTCGCTCTGGCTTGCGCCTGGCGCCTGCCCGGTGACCAGCAGATACGTGAGGACACCGAGCCCGTACACATCGAGGCGCACCGGGTCGGCCTTCGGGATCCTCAGTTCCGGCGCCAGATACGGATCAGCCTGCTCCGAGACGTGGAACCCGGACACGTTTGTAGGAGCCAGGGTCAGAGGTCGGCCACGGCTGGCGCTCTGGCCTGTAGCGATCTGCCAGTCCGCGATTTGCGGCCAAGGGCCCAGCCAGCGCTGCTCCTCGCTGAGCTCCCGCCCGCGCGGGCCGCGATCACGCGGAATGATGTGCACCGCGTGCGCCGACAGCGTGCGGTGATGGACACGGCGTGAGTGCGCGGAGCGCACCGTCTCCGCAAGTTGTCGTACGAGCGCGAGGCGGCCCCGCAGGTCCAGATGCTTCCCGTGCTGCACCAAAAAGTCGTCAAGGCGCAGAGTCTCCGGGTGGTAATCGAACAGGATCGTCGGGCCGGCCGGATGCCCCGACGGCAGATAACTCTTCAGCTGTACCGCACCTGGGTGCCGGAACCGGCTGAGCACGAGTGCCTCGCGAGCAGCGGCCTGCTCTACGGAACGCCGCTCGGCGTCTGAAGCACCGCGCTCGCTGAGGAAGACCCGCACTCGTGCCAGATCGTGCAGCTGGGAGTGACGGCCCAGGTAGTCGGCCCAGGTAGGGCCGGAGTCGAACGCCTTCGCATCCAGGAGATAGGAGCCCACCTCATGCTGGCGGCGGATCGGTGCGATGCCGAGCTTCTTCAGGGCCACGTCGACGCGGCGAGACGTCTCGGCCGTTATCCGGCGCCGGGCGTCTGCCGGCGGCTCGGCCAACATGTCGACGAGCTGCTTGACCGTGAAAACGCCGTTCAGATCGGCGGCCGGAAGGTTCACCCGGAGCTTGTCATCGGTGAAGCAGACCGCCTCGCCCACCCAGATCTTCGGCCGGCCTCCGGGCTGGCCGGAGATGTCGTTGATCAGGCCGGACAGCTCCTTGGCCTTCCGGTTCGCCAGGTGCAGGGGGTTGCCGTGTCGCCGCTGGGTTCCGCCGGGCGTGGTCTGCACCCAGTCGTTACCGCCGCCGTGTACCGATCCGTGCCAGTCCTTCAGCTCGAGGAGGAACACCCCGGCCGGTGCTGTCACCAGAAGATCGATCTCCCGGACATGGCCGCTGTTCGCAGTGAACGTGAAATTCGACCAGGCTCGCCACGGCTCTTCGTCCGGCAGACGCCTGCGGATCGCTTCCAGGCCGCGGCGCTCGTGCTCGTGCTCGGACTCGGTGACCGTCGTCCACCGACCTTCCAGCATGCGACTCCCCGCCTGTGTCCATTTGCACGTATTTGCGCGTACCGCGATCCTGCCGCCGTTCGCAAGAACGGCGGGCTGCCCCCGCTGAATGAATCTTAGAGGGCAGGACTGACAGCAAGAGGCAAAGTGGGCGTCCTGGAGGTCTTTGCCCTTCTAGCGTGATCACCAGGTTCCTGCTGGTCAGGTGCAGATTCGGCCACACCATGGACGAGGTGGTCGCGCTGGCGGCCTCAGATGTCGCCTGTCGACCGACGGGGCGGCCTGGCCCCCACCCGGCTGCCCGCCGCTCTGCGAGCAGAGAGCAGCGTCCCTTCGGAGAGCTGGACCGGAAGGATGCCTACGACGTAGCGTCGTTTGCGAGGTCTCGCCGTATCCCCCGTCGGCGAGACCTCGCCTCATCCGCACAGGTACTGGCAGAGGCCGACACCGGCAGCCGACCAGGTGGTTGATCCTGCCCTCGATCGCACGCCCGTGCCCCACGCTTACTCCCGCTGAAGCCGGGTCGCAACCCGCAGCCCGCGACCGGCCTCAGGACGGTGCCCCCGCGGAAAATGGCTGACCTGGATGTACGCGATGGACGGTGCCGGAGCGGCATGCGCGGCGAAATGTAGCCGAGATCCCCCGGTTAGCCTAACCGGGGAATCTCCGGAAGATGGATATCTCCACCGCCGCCATCTGCCCGCCCATCGAGAGGGACACTCACGACTACGCCCCCGAATGACGCCTTACGACTGCAGATTCGCTCGCACGTGACCTTGAACTATCACGCCGCGGTGTAGCTGGCGCGAAAGAGGTCTTGAGCACGCTCAAGGTCCCTTTCTGTGCGCAGCCGTACCTCCAGATCGCCCGTGCCATGGTGCCCCAAGCCGGTCACGTTCCTGGTGAAGTCCGGGACAAGGTCGATATCGGCCGGGTCAAGCGACAGGTACACGTGGACCTTGGTCCGCTGGGGCGGGCAGATGCTCGCGAAATTCTGCAGCCGCCGGTAGGCGCTGTAGTGCTTGCGCTGCACCTTGGTGATGCCGTCGCCAAGGCCGAGGAGCGCTTCATCCGCCGCTGCCGCCAGCTCCACAAGACGCTCCGGTCCCATGCCGGCCAGTCCCTTGTGCTGCACTCGCCTGCCTTGCGTCGGCCGTCCTGCGACCGTGGCCACGGTCTCAAGGCCAATAAGGTCCCTGCCGAAGAAGCGGTAGCGGACCAGATCGATGCTGCGCCGGTGCTCACGCACGGCGTGGAGGTCGTAGCGTGTGTAGTCCCCGGCCACACAGATCAATCGGGGTCCGCTCCAGAGCACCTGGGCCGCGGCGTTCGCCCCGAGCTTGTCACGGACCAGGTGCTCGAACTCGCTGCGGTGATCGACGAGCCAGCTCAGGTAGAAGAGCCCCTGGTTGATCACGCCCGGATCCGTGCCGCGCTTGTACTCGACCACGACGGGTGCCCCGTTCGCGTCGAGCCCCAGCGAATCGATTCGGCCGGCGTGAACAGGCCCCGTACTGTATTCGGATGCCAGAAACCGGACGCCCAACAACGCCTCCATGTCTGTCTCGACAAGGCGCTGCACGTCCATTTCGGCAGCGGCGAGCCGGGGCGCGAGCTCGCTCACGCCCCTGTCCATGGTCTTGAACAACCGCAGTTCCCACACCTCCCCATTCCGTGGTCGGCTCCAACGCATAAGGCTGCAGGCATATTTCCAGGCCGACGTGCAGCTACGGAGCGTGTTCGACCGCCGATACAGGCAAGCGAGGCGAGAGCGATGGCGCCCTGGGGCGCGCACAGCAGAAAGCCGCCCTTCCGACCGGGTTGTCACACCGGCCGGAAGGGCGGCTTTCTGTTGCTGACGGGTAGTCAGCGTATGAGCCGGGCGTGCGTCAGGCGTGCGTCAAACGTGCGTCACGTGCGTCGAATATGCGTCAAGATATCGCCCGTAACGCACGTAACGCACATAATGCACACTTGGCAAAGCCGCAGGTCAGCGGCCCTTTTCGGCAGGCTCAAGGATCGCGACACACTCGACATGGTGGGTCATCGCAATAAGGTCTAGCCAAAACAGGTTAAAAGAAACCGCAGGTCAGAGGTGCGCGAAACGCAAAACGGACGCAAGATCAATGTGCATTACGTGCATGATGGGCGCCACGTGCAGCCTCCTGGCGTACGAAGAGGCGGCAGGCCGGGCCCCTCAGCGCCGAGTATCCGTCTGCCCGGCACCGAGAGATGCCGCACCCCCGTCCCGGCTGGCGAACGATCCCGGCGTCCCGCTCGTCGACGCACCAGGGACGCAGACCGACTGCAAGACGGACACAGCGATCCGCCGGAGCCAGGCTCTGACTTCACTTGCGTGCAGCCGGCCGAGTCGATCCTGGACCGGTCCAGGTGGGTGGACCTTCACCGGGCGCCCGTCTTTCTGCCTCGTACAAGGCGACTTCACGCGAAAGGGTTTTGTGTACCCATCAGGGCTCAAGGGAAGTATTCCCTGCCGTGATAACGGCGAAGGAGTTCAGCTTCAGGGGGGTGGGTCATGGGGTGGTTCCGTAAGTGGCTGGAGACCTCGGGCGAGAGCCAGAAGAGGGAACGTGCTTGTGAAGGGTTCCATCTGACGCAGATCGAGGTGGACGAGTACATGGCCCTGGCCCAGGAGCAGGGGGATTCCATGCCCCGGTTCGGCACCTGCAGCTGCGGCTACTACCCGACCATGCCCAACGCGTAGACAGCAGAGAGGTGCGTCTGCCGCACTTCGGCCTGATGCTCCGGACACCGGGGAGGGCGGGCACCCGATGAGGGACTGATACCTCAGGCCTGGTGCTGTCGGTGGCGGTGGCGGTGGGTGCGGATCTCAGTGATCGCAAGGATGAGCGCGGCGAGGTTGAGGGGGAAGGCTATCGCGGCGGCGATCTGCGGTATGCCGGCGCCTCGCAGAAGGCTGGCCGCGAGGGCTGTCAGGAACAGGGCCAGGGGCAGGGTCGGCCTCCGTGCCGGTGCGATGCCGCGTCGCACCCCCGACCGTCGAGGCGACCTTGGAGGCCGCACGGAACTTGAGCCGGGACCAGAGGCCTACCCGCCCCCACTCGCAGTGTCGGCAGATCACCCGCGTCGGGGCTCCGGTAGTGCTGGTGCCACTCGGCCATCAGGCCCTGGGACCAGACCGCGAACTTGCGGCTGTCGCGGGTACAGCCCCTGCGCGTGCCCCACCACATCTCGTCGCGGGCGGCGTAGGCGGCGTTCACCAGCTTCACCAGCGCCCCGCATACCGTCCTGGTCGACGAACGGTGCCGCGGCCCCACGCAGCGTGACCGCCCCGCCCTCACGCGGATCACGGCCGCGACCCGCCGAGCACCGGACCGGGCCGACGAGCGCGCCCCAAAAGGCCTACGGCTGCCGCAGTGGTCACACCGTTCCCCAACGGCAAATCCAGCCGTCACGCGTGCCTGCTATTGAGCCGAAACTCATCGGTTGCCTGGTCGTTGGTCGGGTGTGATCGAGGGTGGGGATATGCGCCGGCTGTCGCCGGCCGCGCAGGAGGACCTGCGTCTGCGGGTGGTTGCGGCGCTGGAGTCGGGGCGGGTGGCGACGTACGGCCGTGCCGCGGAGTTGTTCGGCGTCTCGGAAAGGTCGGTGGGCACCTGGTGGCGGGCCTTCAAGGCCGCTGGCAGGCCGGCGCTGCTGGCGGCCGAGCGTGAATCGCAGGCGGGGAAGGGCGAGTTACTCGACGATGCCGCACGGGGTGCGGTGTTGCGGGCGATGCGGGACTACACCCCGGCCGACCTGGGGCAGAGCGGGGTGATGTGGACCCGTGCCTCGACGCAGGCCTTAATCCGGCTGGTGTGCGGGGTGTCGATGACGGAACAGGGGGTGGGTAAATGGCTGCGCCGGCACGGCTTCACGCCGCAGCGTCCCGCCCGCCGCTCCTACAGGCAGCAGGACGAACAGGTGCGGGCCTGGCTGGAGGAGGAGTACCCGGCGATCGCCGCGCGGGCCAGGCGGGAGAAGGCCGAGCTGGTCTGGGCCGATCAGTGCGGCCTGCGCTCCGACACGGCGCCGCCCGGACGCTCCTGGGCCCCGGCCGGGCACACCCCGATCGTGCGGGTCAACGGCCGACGCTTCAAGGTCAACATCATGTCTGCGGTCGCTTCGCGGGGCGCGCTGTGGTTCACCGTCTTCCCGGAGAAGTTCACCGCGGACGTGTTCTGCGCGTTCCTCGACCGTCTCGCCCGACAGGCCCGCCGGAAGGTGCACGTCATCGTGGACCGGCACCCGGTCCACCGCAGCAAGGCCGTGAAGCGGTGGCTCGCCGAGAACGCAGAGCGGATCGAGCTGCACCTGATGCCCGGCTACAGCCCGGAACTCAACCCCGACGAGCTGCTGAACGCCGACCTGAAACACCATGTCCACGCGGCCCGCGCCACCTCGACTGACGACCTCGCCCGCGAAACCCGGCGCTTCCTCCACCGCCGACAGCGGCAACCCCACATCGTGACCGGCTACTTCCACGGCCGACACGTCCGCTACACGATCCAGTAGGAAACCCATCAGTTTCGGCTCAATACGTGCATAGCGAGCGATATGTGCAGTGCGCTGACGCTGCTTTCTCGCTTCCTTCTGGACATTCTGGGCCCGATATCGCCCGCGGAGTCGGCCAGACGCGCACGGCACCACGGCGCCGGAGGCGTCGTCGATGGGCGAAGTTGGCTCGGGGCTGGATTCACGCCTCTTCCGCAGAGCCGATGGCCGCCCGATAGACCAGACCATGCGTGCCCAGCGCAGAGGCGGCTTGCACCTCGGCTGGCTGCCGGGACGCCGCGTCCGCAGGTATGCGTACCGCAGAGCTGCGGTTTCGGGCATGCTGGGGAGCATGAGCAGCAGGTACGCACAGCTCCGGCCGTATGCGCTGCCGGACTCGCTCGGGCAGCTGAGGGGTCCGGGGAGCGGCATCGTGGTCCTGCCCAGGCATCTGGACTGGGGCCCGCACTACGAATTCGACCTGGCCGACGACGCTGACGTGCGGCTGATGTACGAGCGGGTGATCCGCGAGGCGCAGGCGCCGGAGGACCTGCACGCCCACCTCAACGCGGACATGCTGCGGGCCCACTGGCGCACCCTGTTCCTGCCCCGTCCGGCGAGGGCCACCTGGGAGGCCCGTTTCCCCGAGCTCGCCAGTACGCCGGCGGCGGCCGCGTAGTGGAAGACCTGCACCATCGGCTCATCCGCATCGGTCTGGAAGCGCTCGCGAAGGACTTCGGCTACCGGCTCGCCGGCGGGTACGCCGTCCAGGCCCACCGTCTCGTCAGCCGGGTCAGCGATGATGTCGACCTTTTCACTCCGATCGGACGCGCCGAGGGCGAGCTTCCTCAGGCGATTGCCCGGCTCGTCGAGGCGTACGAGGCGGCCGGGTACAAGGTCCAGGTCACGCAGCAGGCCCAGGTGTACGCGCGCCTGCACGTCACCGATCCGGGGACCGGCGCGCAGTCCAAGGTCGAGCTCGTCGGTGATCTCCTGCACCATCCGCCCGTCGACTCGGACCTCGGTCCCGTCCTCCATCTGGACGACTTGGCGGCCGCGAAGACCGGCGCCTTGTTCGGCCGGGCCGAAGTGCGCGACGCCATCGATGTCGACGCCCTCCTGCGAGCCGGGTACAACCGCGCCCGCCTGCTCGAACTCGCCGCTCGGAACGAGGCCGAACCGAACCTGTCGGAGTACGTCTCCGCCCTCGCCCGGGTGGAACACCACACCGACAAACAGTTCGCAGCCTATGGAATCGACGCACAAGCGGCTGCCGCGATCCGCGGCCGGTTCGCCGACTGGCGCCGAGAGTTGTCCCAGGCTCTCCACGAGGAGTCCGCCAAGGCTGCCAGCACGAACGGCCCGCCTGCTGCCCCGCTCCCGCCCTCACCGCCCAGTCGCGGTGCGGGGCCCAAGCTGCCGGGTGGCCGCTGAGAAAGGCCGTACCGTCGGCCTCGTGGTCTCGTACGGCAGGGGTTCAAGGAGGCCCGACCGGTCCGCCGAGTCACCGCCGATCGGAACCTGGTCGCCCGGTGTCCCCCACCGATACCACCATCGGGCACCCCCTGCCCGCCTCGTCGCGCATCGGCCGTCGGCTCCACACACCCGCGACCGGGGGCTCCTACTCAGCCGAGGACGGCGGTTGCCTCGATCTCGGCCAGATGGTCGGGGACGTCCAGTACCGCGACGCCCAGCAGCGAGGCGGGAGGTGTCGCGGTGACTCCCAGCTTCGCGGCTGCCCGGCCGAGCCCCTCCATGAGCAGGGGTATCTTGTCCGGGGTCCAGTCGACGACGTAGACGGTCAGTTTCGCCACGTCGTCGAAAGAGCCGCCCACTCCGGCCAGGGCAGTGCCGACGTGGAGGTAGCACTGCTCCACCTGAGCGGCGACGTCGCCTTCGCCGACCGTGGCGCCGTCGACGTCCCAGGCGACCCGCCCGGCGATGAAGACCAGCTTCGATCCGGTCGCTATCGACACCTGTCGTGCGCTGCGCGGAGCCGGCCGGGCATCTGGGTGCTGCCTGGGGTGTCGGCGGTTCAGGGGGCGGCGACGATGACGGCGTAGCTGCCGGCGCCGAGGAGGCGCTCGCCATCGACGTCCTGGTCGCCGAGGATGAGGCGCTGGATGTGGCCGGTGGCTGCGTGGAACTCGATGTCCTGCACCGTGCCGAGGTCCTGTCCGGTCTCGGTCAGGACGCGTTTGCCGAGCGGGTCGTGGCGCTTGCCCGCCGGGGTCTTGGTGTCGTCCTCGCTCTGGAAGTCGTCGGCGGAGCGGACGGTGATGGCGTCGGGTCCAAACGTCTGGACGTGGTTCCAGGTGACGAGTGTGCCGGAGGCTTTGGTCTTCACGCGGAGGGCGGCGATGCGGGCCGGTGAGGCGGCGATGGCGAGCCCCGTGACGGTGGCGAGTGTCTCGGCGGTGGACAAGCCGATAATGCCGCGGCCCTTGGCCTGGCTGAACAGCGGCATTGTCACGTCTCCCCTTCTAGGCGGGTGCGCAGCCCGCGGGCTGCTTCAGGGAACCCGGCCAGGTCTCCGGCGGTGAATTCGCCGGTGGCGTCGGGGACGAGGACCATCTCGCCGGAAACGGCGACGGGCTTGATCACGGGCAGCAGGACCCGCTGGTGGCCGCGTCCGGCGGCCTCGATCTCGTAGCCGGCCACGGTCGGTGTGCGGCCTGTCTCGATGATGACGTCGACGATCTTGCCGAGGTCGGTACCGCCGTCGGTCATGGCCCGGGCACCGAGGACGTTGCCGCCGCCGTCGGCGGTGAGGTCCTTGGTCGTCTGGTCGTCGTCTGCGAGCGCGTTCTCGTCCCGGATCATGACCGCGTCCGGGCCGAGCGCGTGGACCTTGTTCCACGGCAGATCCCGCTTGAGCGGGCCGGAGAGCAGTCCGCGCCCACTGAGGGTGAAACAGCGCACGCTGCCGCGGGCGGTGTCGAAGACGATGTCCTTGACCTGGGCGATGTCCTCGCCGCCGAGGGTCACCACCGGCAGCTTGGCGATGTCACTCGCCCGCATGTACCCGCTCATGACCCCGTCCTGTCTCCGCCGCCCCTGCGCGGGCGCCTGCCCGCGATGACCCCGCCGCCGCGCCGCCGCGCCTGGATTCCCAGCACCGAGACAGCGCACACCGCGACGGCCGCCAGGACGATGACGAGCCAGATCCACCACTCCATCTGCGCCGACCTCCCGCACCCGCGCCCCTGGGTCCAGTATCCGCCGTCACTGACAGCCGTGCACCTGGCCGGACACCCACCGGGTACCGCGGGAGACGTGTGCGGGCCGAAGGGCGACCATGGGGTATGGACGTGCCGCGCCCGCCGCAACGGCATCAGGGCTACCTGCCGATCGCCGACCACGGCCTGATCGGTGACGGAAAGAGCTGTGCGCTGATCGGACGGGACGGCGCCGTGGCCTTCATGTGCGTGCCCCGCTTCGATTCCGCACCGCTGTTCGCCGCCCTGCTGGACCGCGACAGCGGCGGCACCCTCCTGCTCGCTCCGGTGGAGACGCGGTGCAGCCGCCAGTGGTACGAGCCGGGCACCGGGGTGCTCGTGACCGAGATGACCGGGCCGGAGGGCACCGTCGAGGTCACCGACGCGTTCCTGCTCAAGCCGGGCGCCCGACTGGAGGACGACGTGCCGGCCGGGACCGGACGGCTGCTGCGCCGAGCCCGGGTGACCCGCGGCCGGGTGACGCTGCATGTGAACGTCGCCCCTCGCCCTCCCGCGACCGTGCGGTGGGGGCCGCACGGATGGGAGCTTCTCTGCCCGGACCAGAAGGTCACCGTCCGTATCGGGGCGTCGCACCCCCTCCCCGCCGTGGACACCACGGTGAGGCTGCGGGAGGGCGAGACGTTCACGCTCTGCCTGGACTGGAGCGGCGGCCCGGCCCGGGCCCATGAGGGAGCCGACCAGGGCATCGATGCGACCGTGCGGGTGTGGCGGCGGTGGGCCGGCCAGGTACCGTCCGATCTGCCCCGGCCACGGCTGGTCCTGCGTTCCGCGATCACGCTCAAGCTCCTCGACCACATCGAGAACGGCGCCATCCTCGCCGCTCCCACCTCCTCGCTGCCCGAGCACATCGGCGGAACCCGCAATTGGGACTACCGCTACGCCTGGATCCGGGATGCGGCGTACGCGGTGTTCGCGCTGCGGCGTGTCGGGCTGCCGAGTGAGGCGGAGGGATTCCTGCGCTGGGTACTGGACGCCGTCGGCCGGGGCCCGCGGCCCCTGGTGCTGTACGACCTCGACGGTCTGCCCCCGCCCGGCGAGGTGATCGACACCACTCTGGAGGGCTATCGTCGGTCAGCCCCGGTGCGGTGGGGCAACGCGGCGGCCGACCAGGTCCAGCACGACCTGTACGGGGAGATCCTGGACTGCGCCTTCCAGTGGGCGGCCACCGGAGGGCGACTACCCGACAGACTGTGGCATCAGCTCACCGGCCTGGTCCAGGCAGCCCGCACGGCCTGGCGGCGTCCGGACCACGGCATCTGGGAGGTCCGCACGCCCGGCCGCCCGTTCACCTACTCGGCGGCGATGTGCCAGGTCGCCCTCGACCGCGCGGCCCGGCTGGCACGCCGGCTGAACCTGCCCGGCGACGCGTCCGGTTGGGCCGCCGACGCGCACGCGCTCACCGAGCGGATCCTCACCGAGGCCTGGAACGACGAGGTGGGTGCGCTGGCTTCCCAGATGGGCGGCCGGGGAGAACTGGACGCCTCTCTCCTCGCCCTGCCGTTGCGTCGTGTTCTGCCGGCCGACCATCCACGCATGGTCGCGACCGCGCAGATCATAGGTGAGCGCCTCGACGCCGGTGGCGGTCTGCTGTTCCGCTACCTGCCCCAGGCCACCCCCGACGGGATCGACGAGCCGGAGGGAGCGTTCATGCTGTGCAGCTTCTGGATGGCCGACAACCTCGCAGGCCAAGGCCGGACCGATGAAGCCGGCGCGCTGTTCGAGCACCTGTGCTCCTACGCCAGCCCGCTCGGCCTGCTGCCCGAGCAGATCGACGCCTCGGACGGCTCGTTCCTGGGAAACTTCCCCCAGGGGCTCAGCCACGTCGGACTGCTGTCCACCGCTGTGGTCCTCGCCCGTACCCAGCGCGGCATCCAGCCCGAACTGTCCACGGAAGCCTGGTTCCGGCACTGACCGACTCCCCCGACGCCCGCGGCTGCCTCAGTGCCCGTCCGGGTGTTCCTCGTCTTGCGTGGCGCACGGTATGACGGCGACCGGGCAGTGGGCGTGGTGGAGGACTTCGCCGCTGACCGAGCCGAGCATGAGGCGCCCCAGCCCGCTACGGCCCCGAGTGCCCGCCACCAGCAGTTCCGCAGTACGTGATGCCTCGACCAGGACGCTCGCGGGCCGCCCCTCGCTCACATGCAACCGCAGCCGGGGCCACCGTTCCTGGTAGGCGGCGAGTTCGCGCTCCAGTGCCTCGGCCGCGCTGTCCCTCAGCGCCTGCCGGTCCGTGAGAACGGGCCCGGTGGTGCCGGCCCTCGCCAGTACCGGTGGCGCCACCGCGTGGATCACGTCCAGGTCCGCCTCGCGGCGGACTGCCGCCTCCACGGCGAAGTCCATCACTTCGGCCGGTACACCGCCGGCCACCGCCCCGACCACGACCCACCGGCGCCCCGGTCCGGGATCCGGCTCTTCGCCCGGGCGGATCACCAGGACGGGGCACCCGGAATGCGTGGCGACCTGGAGAGCAACCGATCCCAGCGGAAGCCGGGGAAACCCTCCCGACCCCCGGTGGCCCACCACGACCAGAGCCACCTCGTGCGAACGCCGCACGAGCGCCGGGGCGGGCGAACCCGAAACGATGTCGGGAACGACCCGGACCTGTGGGAACTCCTTCGCCACCAGGTCGGCGAAGGGAGCGATCACCCGTTCCGCCCGTTGCACGTGGTCCATCCCCGCCTCCCGCGAGCCGGGCGGCAGCGGCCACTCCACCGCGTGCAGGACCCGCAGGACACCGCCGTGGGCCAGTGCCTCCCAGGCGGCCGCCCGCACCACCGGCACCAGTTCCTCGGCATCAACGACACCGACCACCACACCCCCGGAAACCTCGCTCATTGGCATCTCCCGTCCGCCGGCCGGCTACCTCAAGTGGCGCCGTCGCGTGGGGGTGGACCAGCGCCTGGCGGCGATGAGCATGGCGGCGACCACGACACCGACCGCGACCAGGAACGCCAGCCCGTCGACCGCCGCTCCCACGATCCCGAGAACGAAGGCCACCGCCACCAGGACGAAGAAGAACACCACGGCCAACACCTCCCTTCCGTCACCAGCGCGCGACGCGCATAGCCAGACCAAGCCGGCGGCATCAGCACTCTCACCTGCGGCTCCTGCCCTCCGCACCCGGTTTCACACGCGCACGCACCGCCGTCCTCGGGCCACCGGCCAGCACCCGCACACCGCCGGGCCCCACCCACACGGGTACTCCACCACGCAACGGGAAGAATGCCAAAAAGAGGTAAAGCTTCATGATTGTTGGTGAATGTCATGCTGCAAGGACTGCTGACCGGTCTGGTCGTGACGGGCATCGCCGCAGCGCTGTACCTGGCGGCTGCCGCCCGGGTGATCAGGCAGTACGAACGGGGAGTCGTGCTGCGCTTCGGCCGCTTGATGGGGTCCGTCCGCGGGCCGGGGTTCACCATGGTCGTTCCCGTGGTCGACCGGATGCACAAGGTGAACATGCAGATCGTCACGATGCCGGTGCCGGCCCAGGACGGCATCACCAGGGACAACGTGACCGTACGGGTGGACGCGGTGATCTACTTCAAGGTCGTCGACCCCGTGGACGCGATCATCCGCGTGGAGGACTACCGATTCGCCGTATCGCAGATGGCGCAGACTTCGTTGCGCTCGATCCTGGGCAAGAGCGACCTCGACGAACTGCTGTCCAACCGGGAGAAGCTGAATCAGGGCCTGGAAGTGATGATGGACAGTCCGGCCGTGGAGTGGGGCGTGACCATCGACCGGGTCGAGATCAAGGACGTCTCCCTGCCCGAGGGCATGAAGCGCTCCATGGCCCGTCAGGCCGAGGCCGACCGGGAGCGCCGCTCCCGCCTGATCAACGCCGACGCCGAACTCCAGGCCTCCCGGAAACTCGCGCAGGCGGCGGCGGTCATGTCCGAACAGCCCGCCGCCCTGCAGCTGCGGCTTCTGCAAACCGTCGTGGCCGTGGCCGCCGAGAAGAACTCCACCCTGGTCCTGCCCTTCCCGGTCGAGCTCCTGCGCTTCCTCGAACGGGCCGGGGCCCATCACCAGGACCCGGCAGAACAGACGTCCTCCCGAACGGCGATGCAGATGGCGAGCCCGGCGGACGGCGAGCCTCTCGTCTCTGCCCGACCGCCCCTCGCAGGAGTACCCGATGCGCTGCGCAGCTGAGGTGCCGGCATCACCGTGAGCGGAACCGACTCTCGGGACGACGCCCGACCGGGTCACGTGCGGCGGTGGCCGGCGTGCACTCGGCACCCGGGCGCCGGCAGGCCGGCCGGTGTTCGTGCGGAAGAACCTGTCCTGAGGGGCGAAAATGAGTACATGCCCGGCACCTCGCACACAGCGGAGGTGGTTTGGATGGATGAGGGACCCGCGCTGTCGCCTCAGGAACGCAAAATCCTGGCGGACATCGAGCAGACCCTGGAAGCTGACGTCGAGCTCCAGCACACGCTCCGCTCCACGTCCCGGCGGCGCGTTATCGCGTGGCCTCCCCTCGCGGCGGGAATCATCTGCATCCTGGCCGTACTCTGCCTCGGCCTGCTGGTGGCTGCCGCCGCGACCTCATCACCCATGCTGATCTGGTGTTTCGCCCTCGCCTGGGTCTCGCTGCTCGTCACCATGGCTCTGTACCTGCGGGGCTGGTACCGCAACCGGCGAGCACGCTCGGGCGGCGCGCCTCCCACCCGGCCGTAGCGGCAGGCATTCCAGTACGGCGGCACTGCTGTGTTCAGCGAGCGGACGGCGGTTACGGTGGAAGGAGCGTCACAGTGCCCGGCGTAGCGCCGTCAGCGGCCGACCCCCGGAAGGCGCTGCGTCATGACCAGGAAGCGGCAGGGTGCCGGACCGCCGCCGTTCCTGGGGCTGCTGCCAGGATCCGAGCGCCGCTCCCTGGCCGAGATCCTCCGTGCGGAGACGTTTGGCGGGCTCGTCCTGCTGGCCGCGGCCGTCATCGCGCTGGTGTGGGCCAGCAGCCCGCTCGCCGACAGCTACGAACACGTCAAAGAGTTCGAGTTCGGCCCGTCTGCCCTCGGTCTCCACCTGTCCGTCGCCCATTGGACCGCCGACGGCTTGCTCGCCATCTTCTTCCTCGCCGCGGGCATCGAGCTCAAGCGCGAACTCGTCCGCGGCGAGCTGAGCGCCCCGGCCACGGCCGCCCTGCCCATCGTGGCCGCGCTCTGCGGCATGGCCGTCCCCGCCGGCTTGTACGTACTCGTCTCCGCAACGGGTGGGGGAAGCCCGGAGGGCTGGGCCGTCCCCGTAGCAACCGACATCGCCTTCGCGCTCGCCGTCCTCGCCGTGATCTCCACCCACCTGCCCGCCTCCCTGCGCGCCTTCCTCCCCGCGCGCTTCACCCACGCCCGGCTCAACCCCGAACTGGCCTGGGCCGACGTCCTCGGGCTCGCAGCGCTCGCCGGCATCGGCTTCACCATCGCCCTGCTCTTCGGTGAACTCGCCTTCCCCGGGGGAGTCAACGCGGAATCCGTCAAGGCCGCGGTACTGATCACCTCACTCATCTCCGCAGCGGCCGCCGGCGCCGTGCTCCGGCGCCGCAACGCCGTCTACCGCCACCTGTCCGACGAAGAGGAGCACGCCTCGGGCAACGGCGGCGCCGATAACCCCGGGGCCGCGACGGGCGGCAGCAGCCGCTGACCGTAGTACGCGTCAGGCGCGGCCCTGGCGCTGATCCGGGGAGCCGGCGCCGTCTCACCCGCACATGCAAGCCTGCCCACCCACCCGTCGGTAGTCCCGGACCGCCGGTCAGAGTGGCTGGCCGGTGTTGTCCACGAGAGCGATCGAGGCAGGTCAGTGCGGCTTCGGTGAGCGCACTCGCGGCGAGTGGGGCGATGCGGGCGCGCCTGCCGGAGCCGCGGACACCGCCCAGCTGCCGAGCAGGCGCAGCGCGGTGTCCGCGCGGGTGTCGGGGGCGGTGAAGACGACCAGGGACCGGTCCTCGCCCCCGGGAAGCGCGAGCGTCTCGTAGGCGAGGTCGAATCCGCCGACGACGGGGTGCCGGAAAGTCTTCAAGCCGTACGGCTCCTTGCCCACCTCCTGCTCCGCCCACAGGGAACGGAACTCCGCACTGCGGCCGGACAGTTCGGCAACGATCCGGGCCAGACGCACGTCACCGGGCCGGCGTCCGGCACAGAAGCGCAGGAAGCCTACGGTCTGGCGGGCCACGTCTTCCCAACGCGGGTACAGCTCCCGGGCAGTGGCGTCGAGGAACACGTGGCGGGCGAGGTTGAGTCGCCCACCGGTAACCGCAGCCGGGGCGCGGATGAGTGCGCGGGCCAGGTCGTTGGCGTCGAGTACGTCCATCGCGGGGCTGAGGACGTATGCCGGGACGGCTCCCACGGCGGCCAGCAGGCGCCGGAGCCCGTCCCGTACGCACCCGTCCTGTATGGGGTCCGCGGCATCGGCCGGGGCCGGATCGGCGGCGCTGCGGGCGCGGGGCCGGTGCGCCAGGTCGTTCACATGCGCACGCTCGGCAGTGTCGAGCCGCAGAACCCGCGCCAGGGCATCCAGTACGGAGTCGGACGGATGGTGGGCGCGGCCCTGTTCCAGGCGCGTGTAGTAGACGACACTCACGCCCGCGAGCTCGGCGACCTCTTCGCGGCGCAGCCCCGCGACCCGTCGCCGGCCGGTGACGGGGATTCCGGCCGCCGCCGGAGTCACCCGGGCGCGCCGTGACGTCAGGAAACTGCCGAGCTCGTTGGCTGAGTTCATGCCCGCCAGTATCCGTCGCCCGGCGCCCGGCAGCCTGTCCCTGCCAGTACCCCCCAGCCCCGTGCCGGGCCTCCTCGCCTGGTACTCGGGGGGACTGGCTGCGCCTCCTCCAGGCCCGCAGCATGGACCCCGTCGCCGGTACGACAGCCGCGACGGACACGAACAGACACCCAACAGAGCAGGAGCATCTTCGATGCGTACAGTGGTCTTCTCCCGGTACGGCGACGAAAGCGTTCTGGAGCTCACAGAACGGCCGTCACCGACCCCCGCGGACGGCGAGATCCTGGTGGAGGTCATGGCCGCCGGCGTCAACCCCGTCGACTGGAAGCACCGCGAGGGAGCGGTCCGCAGCGACCGGCCGTTCCCGCTGGGGATGGGCTGGGACGTGGCGGGGGTGGTGCGGGCCACGGCGCCGGGCGGCCCGGCGGTCGGCGAGGCCGTGTACGGGATGCTGCCGCTGCCGTACGGCGGCGCGTACCAGGAACTGGCCGTCCTGCCCTCCTCCGCAGTGGCGCCCAAGCCGGCCCGGCTCTCCTACGCGGAGGCCGCCGCCGTACCCCTGGCCGCGCTCACGGCATGGCAGGCCCTGGAGGCGGCCGGAGTGAACGCCGGGGCACGTGTTCTGGTGCACGCGGGCGCCGGGGGTGTCGGCCACTTCGCCGTCCAGTTCGCCCGGCACCTCGGGGCGCACGTCACCGCGACCGCCTCCGCCCGCAACCTGGACTTCCTGCGCCGGCTCGGCGTCGACGAGCCCGTCGACCGCGCGACAACCGACTTGACCGCCTCGGACCCCTTCGACATCGTCCTTGACACCGTCGGAGGCCCGGTGCAGCACACGTCATGGCGACTGCTGCGGCCCGGCGGCACCCTCATCACGCTCCCCGAACCCGTCGACGAGGCACACCGTCTGCCCTGCATCACAGCCCACCGCATCATCGTCACCCCCGACGGCGAGGCCCTGCGCCACATCGGCACCCTCATCGACTCCGGCGCCGTGCACGTCGAGATCCAGTCCGTCCTCCCTCTGGAGAAGGCGGCCGAAGCACACCGCATCAGCACGGAGGGCCGGGTACGCGGCAAGCTGGTCCTGAGCCTGTGAAGCACCGGCAGCCGACCACACACCCGCCGGCTCCGTCCCGGAAGCCAGAGGCACCCTCGCCCCTCCGCGGGCGATCGCAGGCTGGGACGCGCGCCACATGCACTGTGACAGAGGTCACCAGAGGGAAGGTTGAAGCTGGAGTCATGTCCAGGATCTAGCGTCAGGGACATGACCACAGCAATCCTTCCGGGCTTGTCCCGGCTCAGCACCGGAGCCTTGGCGCGCGCCGGTGGCGTCTCGGTGGACGCCATCCGTTTCTACGAGCGGGAGGGGCTCCTCCCGCCCGCGGAGCGGACCAGCGGTGACCACCGCCGTTACCCGCCCGAGGCCCTGGACCGGCTCGACTTCATCCGGGTCGGTCAGCGCCTCGGGCTGAGCCTGGAGGAGATCAAGGAGCTGGCAGACGCCTGCGAGCAGGTCGCGGACTGCCCGGTGAACCACGCCGTGGAGCTGTTGCGCGGGCGCATCGTGAACGTGGAGCGGCAGCTGACGGACCTCACCGTGCTGCGCGACCGGCTCGTCCACGTCGTCGGGCAGATGGAGTCCCACCGGGGCGGGGACCACTGGACCACGGGCACCGTCCTTCCGGCCTCCAGAACGGAGCACACCCGATGACCCGACCCCTGACACCCGCGGCCCGGGCTCTCCACCGCGCCGGCCTGGTGGGGGCTCTTGTGACCTTCACATGTGCGGTGGCCTTCCCGGCCCTTACCGCCGTTCACCCGGGTGTACACCTCCAGCCCACCGACCTGCCGCTGTCCCTGGAAGAGTTCCTCCGGCCCCTCAACGGCAGCCCGGACGCCGTGTTGTTGTGGATGGCCTTCGACACCCTCTTCGTCGTCGCCTACATGACGACCTTCGCCGCGGCCAGGGCCCTGACCATCTCCCGCCCGCTCGGCACGCTCAGCCTCGCCGCGATGATCACGGCCGGAGCCCTGGACATGGTGGAGAACGCCGTGCTCGCCGTCCACGCGGCGCAGGCGTCCGCAGCGGAGCCGCTCACGACGGCACCGGTGATGACCCTGTACGTGATCGCCCAGCTCAAGACCGCCGCCGCGACCACCGGCATCGCTTTGCTCGCCCTGGCGCTGCCCGCGAACACCCGGCTGCTGCGCGCGGCGATCGCTGCCGCGGGCGCCTTCGTGCTCGTCACCGTGGCCGGCGTGGCCCGTCCCGAACTGGCACCCCTGGAGGCATTGCCGATCCTGCTGCTCATGGGCTTGCTGGCGGCTGTCTTCATCCGTCGGCTGAGGGCCTCCGCCCCAGCCTCGGCCCCGCTGGCCGAGGCGGCGTAGCCGTCCGAACACGCCGGGGCCGCCCGTACGTTCGGGCGGCCCGCCCACGCCTTCCCGTCACCGGACCTGCGGCGGGAAGAGCGGGGCCGCGCGAGAGGACGAATAACTCAGGAGATTTTTGGCGACTTCGACTACAGAGCATGAGCTGCGCACAGGAGGCGGTGCGGTCCTCCCATGCCTGATCATGATGGGCTGAGGCGACGCCTGCCGTGCTTCCCCGGCAAGCGCTACCCGGACAGGGCCCCTCCAGTCGGGCCACTGGTCTCAGCCCGGCAGTGGGAAGTCCAGGAGCGCCGCCTTGCGTTCCAGGGCGGTGCTCAGGCCGCCGGCTGACACCCACTCTCGCGCACGGCGCGTCGTCCGGCCGTGCGGGAGAGTGGGTTCCACGACGTACGACGAAGGGCTGGCCCAGCGGATCAGGGAGCGGCTCGGAGAGTGGCTGCAGATCACCGAGAAGCGGATGTTCGGCGGCCCGGCATTCCTGCTGGGCGGGAACATGACCGTAGGCGTGGTCGGCGACGAGCTCATCGCCCGGGTGGGCCCCGAGCACACCGAGGAGGCCCTGACCCGCCCGGAGGCCCGCCCGATGGACTTCACCGGCAAGCCGATACGCGGCTGGGTGACCGTCGGCGGCCCCGCGCTCGCGGAGGATCAGGTCCTCGACCACTGGATCACCACGGCCGTGGGCTTCGCGAGCACGCTCCCGCCCAAGTGACGGCGCTCAGGCGGGTCACTCCAGGAGGGTCTTGAGCCGGGCGAGATCCTGGTTCTGTGCGCGACGCATTGCGGCGGTCATGGCGGGGGCGGCGAGCGAGGCGAAGCCGCGGGGTTCGCCTCGGTTGCGCAGGGTCATGCGCGTGTGGCCCGAGCCGTCGCCGTACGGCTCCCAGGTGTAGGTGGTCTCCATGGGGAAGGGGCCCTCGGCGGTCCGCATCACCAGCCGCCGACCGGGCTCGTACGCGGTGACCTCGTACGTGTAGGCGAGGCGCCGGCCGAGGAACCGGGCGACGAACGCCATCCGAGAGCCGACCGCGACGGGCGGCGGGGTCTGCCACTCGACGGACGCGATCTTCTCGTACCACTCCGGCGCGCGCGAGGGGTCGGCCGCGTAGGCGGCGACCCGCTCGCACGGCGCGGCGATCACGGTCTCGGTCAGGACATCGACCTTCATCGGCATGTTCCGGGCTCAGACGGTGAAGAAGGGCTCGGGCGTGCCCGTCTCGGCGTAGTCCTTCAGGCGGGTCATCAGCAGGCCCCAGGTCTCACTGATCATCGGGACCTCGGCCTCGCCGTCCGGGAATCCGGAATGCACGAAGACGAGGCGGGTGCCTTCGGCGGTCTCGGCCAGCTCCCAGGTGATGGTGGTGCCTGCCCAGTGGGGCGGGAAGGCGCCGATGTTCGTCCAGACGACGCGTTCCTCGTCGGCCCGCTCTCGGCGGAGCTGGAAGGGCTCGGGCACGCCGGGGAAGTTGAAGTACAGGACGTCGCCCTTTCGGTTCACGTCGTTCGTCCACCAGCCGGTGAGGCCGTCGTGGGTGTTGAGGCCCTCCAGGACGCGGGCCCGGTCGGTGGCGATGTCGGTCTCGTAGGTGATCGCGGTGGTCATGTCGTGCTCCTGGTGGTGCTCTGGTTCCCATGGGGCTTATTTAAGTCCAGACTAAAATAAGCCTGTCGAGACGGCAAGCTGAAGCCTGGACTAAAATTCAAGGCATGGACGCGGTGCAGGTCATAGCGGAACCCAGGCGGCGCGAGATTCTGCGGCTGATCTGGGACGACGAGCTGTCCGCGGGGGACATCGCGGCCCGTTTCGAGGTCACCTTCGGGGCCGTGTCCCAGCACCTCAAGGTGCTGCGCGACACCGGGCTGGTTACGCTGCGCAAGGACGGGACCAAGCGGTTCTACCGGGCCGACCGGGAGGCGCTGGGCCCGCTCGCCGACTACCTCCGGGCCATGTGGGGCACCAAGCTCGACACCCTGGCCCGGCTCGCCGAAGAGGCCGAACGGAACGAGACCCCCTCATGACGACCCCCTCGACACCCACCGACACGGTCACCCTGGAACGGCACATCGCCGCCCGCCCCGAGACCGTCTTCGGCTTCTTCACCGACCGGAAGAAGTGGCTGTCCTGGATGGGCGCCGACGGCACCTTCTCCTTCGAACCCGGCGGCGCCTACCGCACCCGCGTCACCGGAGAGAACGTCGCCTCCGGCCACTTCCTCACCGTCGACCCGCCCAAGCGGCTCGTCTTCACCTGGGGCTGGGAGGGCGGCGCCATGCCCGTCCCGCCCGGCTCCAGCACCGTGGAGATCACCCTCGAACCCGTCCCCGGCGGCACCCTGCTGCGCCTGGTCCACAGCGGCCTGCCCGGACCCGAGGCGTGTGCAGCCCACGCCGAGGGCTGGCAGCACTACGTCGACCGCCTCGCGGTCCGAGCCGAAGGCGACGATCCCGGGCCCGACGCCTGGATGCAGCAGCCTGCGCACTGAGCCTTCAAAGTGCAACAACCCCGGCCGTGGCGCATGACCAGAGATACCTTCGTGCGCACCGGCCCACACCTTGGCCCCAACTGCTCTTCGGCCATGTTGTCCTTCGACCACGAACGCTTCGTTTTGCAGCTCTACCTTTCGTCTGGTCCTTCGTCGTGCAGATCGATCCTTCATCCGTGCAGGTCGGTCGGTCCGAGGACCGGGTGCGGTGCGCGCAGAGACACGGGAAACGAAGGGGGGCCTTGATGATCGGCAGGCCCTTAGTGGCCGGCTGCGAGCTCGCCGCTGAGCTTGCCGTGGAGCCGGGCGCTGGGGTCGTTGAGGCCGGTGATCTCGACGGTCTTGCCGCGCTGGGCGTATTTCATCTCGACTGCGTCGAGGGCGGCCACGGAGGAGGCGTCCCAGATGTGTGCGGAGGAGAGGTCGATGATGACCCGGCCCGGGTCGCCCGCGTAGTCGAACTGACCGACGAGGTCGTTGGAGGAGGCGAAGAACAGCTCGCCGGTGACCCGGTAGACGACCGTCGTGCCGTCGGGGTCGACCACGGCGGTGACCTCCGCGAGGTGGGCGACCCGCTTGGCGAAGACGACCATGGCGGCCACGGAGCCGCTGACGACGCCGATCGCGAGGTTGTGCGTGGCGACCACGCACACCACGGTGATGACCATGACGCCGATCTCCCCGGCGGGCATCCGCCTGAGGGTCTTCGGCGCGATGGAGTGCCAGTCGAAGGTCGCGAACGAGACCATGATCATGACCGCAACCAGGGCGGCCATCGGGATGTCGGAGACGACCGGGCCGAAGGCGACGCACAGCACCATCAGGAAGACGCCCGCGAGGAAGGTGGAAAGGCGGGTACGGGCACCGGAGACCTTCACGTTGATCATCGTCTGGCCGATCATCGCGCAGCCGCCCATGCCGCCGAAGAAGCCGGTGACGATGTTGGCGATCCCCTGGCCGATGGACTCGCGGGTCTTGCTGGAGTGGGTGTCGGTGATCTCGTCGACGAGCTTCGCGGTCATCAGCGACTCCATCAGGCCGACCAGCGCCATCGCGAACGCGTACGGGGCGATCGTCGTCAGGGTCTCCATGGTGAACGGCACGTCGGGAAGGCCCGGCACCGGCAGGGAGGACGGCAGCGCGCCCTTGTCACCCACGGCCGGTACCGCGATGCCGGCCGCGACCGTGATGACGGTCAGGACCGTGATCGACACGAGCGGGGCCGGGACCACGGTGGTCACCTTGGGGAAGAACACCATCAGCGCCAGCCCGGCCGCGATCAGCGGGTACACGGCCCACGGCACGTCCCGCATCTCCGGAACCTGGGCCATGAAGATCAGGACGGCCAGGGAGTTCACGAAGCCGACCATCACCGAGCGCGGGATGAACCGCATCAGCTTCGCCACCCCCAGCGAGCCCAGCACGACCTGGAACACACCGGCCAGGATGACGGCCGCGATCAGGTACCCCAGGCCGTGCTCCCGGTTCAGCGGTGCGATCACCAGCGCGACCGCACCCGTCGCCGCCGAGATCATCGCCCGCCGTCCGCCGACGACGGAGATCACCACGGCCATAGTGAAGGAGGCGAAGAGCCCGATCGCCGGATCCACTCCGGCGATGATCGAGAACGAGATCGCCTCCGGGATCAGCGCGAGCGCGACGACCAGGCCGGCCAGCACCTCGGTACGCCACACCCTCGGATCGGACAACCAGTCGGGCTTCAGGCCACGCAGGCGCGTGGCCGGGGACACAGCAGAAGCGTCGAAAGACAAGGGAGGGAACCTTCGTACTCGGGCACACCCATGGGGCAGGCCAGGGCGGGCGGGAGGACGCGGAGGGGCCGGGCCGGCGCCCCGCGAGACGACTCCGTCGTCGCGGAGCCGGAAAAACGGGAAGGAACGGAGCGCGCCCGCGACTGCGCCGGGGCTCACGTCCAAGGGCGAAGCGTCACGGCGGGCAGGCGGCGCCGACAGGCGTCAAGGGCTCGCGCACGCTTCTCTCCTGCAAGAATCGAAACTTCACCAAGGGCGCCGTCGCCCCCGACAGGCACCATGAGGGAGATCGCGGCGCGACCGCCCTCATCCAAAAACTCTACCCTAACGTTAGGGTAGAGAACGGTGGCGCCCACCCGGGCCGAAACCGCCGACGACGAAAGGCCAGAGGATCACGGGCGTGAACGGCAAGCACATGCAGATCGGCGAGGTCGCCACACGGACCGAGCTGTCCCTGCGGACCATCCGGCACTACGAGGAGACCGGCCTCGTCGCGCCCTCCGCCCGCTCCCAGGGCGGCTTCCGCCTCTACACGGAGAACGACGTGCAGCGGCTCATGGTCATCCGCCGCATGAAGCCCCTCGGTTTCAGCCTCGACCAGATGCGCGACCTCCTGGACGCCACCGATCGCCTCGACGCCGCGACCGAACTCGACGGCACCGAGTGCGAAGCCCTTCTGGAACGCGTCCGCACGTACGAGCAGGCTGCCGTCGAGCAGATCGACAGGCTCCGCATCCAGCTCTCCCGCGCCGAGGAATTCGCTAACACCCTCCGCACGCGCCTGGAGCACAACGCGACCAAGGCTCGAAACTGACGGAGGCGTACGGCGAGCGCGATGCGCGCTGAGCCACAGGAAGGCGGCCAGGAGCGCGCTCATCGCCGCAGCCGGCCTCTGGGACGGTGTCGCCCATGCGCGGCGAGTCCGCTCGAGCCGGAACGCGGAGGTCGGCTGCTCGCCCCAACTGACTCACCTGCCGCCTGCCTTCGCGGCACAGATCGGGTGAAGCTCAGGACGGAGAGCAAGTCCACTTCTCTCAAATTGGACTTCGCGTAGCCGTGATTGGCGTCGATACAGTCGCGGCATGCGTATCCACGTCGTAGACGCCTTCACAGACCGGCCCTCCGCCGGCAACCCTGCGGGCGTATGCCTGCTCGACGCCGAAGCCTGGCCCGAAGATGCCTGGATGCAGCAGGTTGCCGCCGAACTGAACCACTCGGAGACCGCCTTCGCCCGGCAGCTCCCGGTCGGCGACGACGCCGACTGGGAGATCCGTTGGTTCACCCCGCTCGTCGAGACCAATCTGTGCGGCCACGCCACATTGGCCACGGCGCACACACTACGGCGGGAGCGAGGGGCTGTCGGCACGCTGCGTTTCCGCAGCCGGTTCAGCGGCACCCTCACCGCGCACGCACAGGAGGACGGCAGCATCACCCTCGACTTCCCCGCCGCACCCGGCACCGAAGTACCGGTGCCGGAAGGCCTGCCAGAAGCCCTGGGAGTAAAGCCGGAGGCCACCTTCCGCACCGGTGCGCTCCGCGATCTGCTGACCGTCCTGCCCGACGAGGCCACCGTCCGGGCCGTTACCCCCGACCTCGACGCGATGGCCGACGTAACCCGCCGCGAGGATCTGCGCGGCGTCATCATCACGGCCCCGGCGCCCGGTGCCGGCCTTGGGTACGACTTCGTCTCCCGCTTCTTCTCACCCGCCGAGGGCATCTCCGAGGATCCGGTAACCGGCAGCGCCCACACCGCACTGGCCCCCTACTGGTCGACGCGGATCGGCCGCGACGGGCTCACCGGCCTACAGGCATCCGCGCGCACCGGGCTGGTCAGGACTGCCGTGTACGGTGACCGCGTCCATCTCACCGGGCACGCAGTCACCGTCCTCGACGGGACCCTGCACGCCTGACTGATCGAACTCGATGGGGCTGAGGTAGCCGAGCCGTTTCTGAATGCGGCGGGGCTTAGAGAAGCCGTCGAGGTATTGGAACGGTGCGAGGTTCGCCTCGGCATGCGTGGAGCGCCTCGACCCGCTGAACACACCGCCCCGGCTCCCGACATCCCCACACCCCGAGACGACGATCTCAGGCCCATTCTCGGGCATTGGAGCCCGTACGGCCCCTGACACAACACGGACCGGACACCTCACCTGGCCTCACGGAACGTCACTACCGAGAAGCGGATGGGGCAGGGGTAGCCAACAGCTCGGCAGCCAGTGCTCCAGCCGCTTCAGGACGCCTCCGACCCCACAGCTGACGGGTCCACCGACGGTCGCCAAGCACGCATGACGACCCATCAGAATCCGCGCCGTCCGTGCGTCAAACGTGCGTCACGTGCGTCGAATATGCGTCAAGATATCGCACCTAACGCACCTAACGCCCATAACGCACACTCGGGGAAACGGCAGGTCAGCGGCCCTTTTCGGCAGGCTCAAGGATCGCGACACACTCGACATGATGGGTCATCGGGAACAGGTCGAACGCGCGCAGGGTGCGGACCCGGTAGCCGCCCCCCTTGAAGTAGGCGAGGTCGCGGGCCAGGGCCGCCGGGTCGCAGGCGACGTAGGCGATGCGGCGGGCGCCGAGGCCCGCGAGGTGCTTGACCGTCTGCTTGCCGGCGCCGGCGCGCGGGGGGTCCAGGACGATGAGGTCGACGTCGGTGATGCCGGTGCGCGGCAGGACCGACTCGACCTTGCCCTGTTCGATGCGGACGCGCGGGAAGTCGGCCAGGTTGTGGCGGGCGTCCTCCACCGCGCGCTTGCCGGACTCGATGCCGAGGACGGCGCCCTGGTCACCGACCCGGTCCGCGAGGGCGCCCGCGAAGAGGCCGACGCCGCAGTAGAGGTCGAGGGCGGTGTCGCCCTTGCGCGGGAGGAGGCCCTGCATGACGGCCTTCATGAGCGTGTCGGCGGCCTTCGGGTGGACCTGCCAGAAGCCGCCGCTGCCCACGCGGTGGGTGCGGTCGTCGGCGCGCTCGCGGACGAAGGCGCGGCCGTGGACGCGGTGGACGCCGCCGTCCTTCTCGTCCACGCGCATGACCGAGACCGGCTTGTCGAGCTCCACCAGGGGGAGGCGCGCGCCGGGGCGCGGGGTGAGGATCACCTGGCGGTCGGAGGAACCGGAGGCCGCGATCGCCTCGATGGAGGCCATGCCCTCCCAGTTCCGCTTCTCGATGCCGAGCTCGGAGACGCCCTCGGCCGCGATCATGCAGCGGTCGATCACCTCGACCTCGTGCGAGCGGTGGCGGCGCAGGCCCGCGTGGCCCTCGGTGTCGACCGCGTACTGCACGCGGGTGCGCCACTGCGGGACCTCGCCTGCCGGGAGCTTGTCGCCCTCGGCCGGCATGACGGTGCCGTCCCAGCCGGCCTCCTCGGGCCTGAGCCCGGCGAGGCGCTGGAGCTGTTCGGCGATGACCTCGCCCTTGAGGCGGCGCTGGGCGCCCGGCTTGGCGTGCTGCCAGTCGCAGCCGCCGCACTTGCCCGGCCCGGCGAAGGGGCAGGGCGCCTCGACCCGGTCCTTGGAGGCTTCGAGGACGGTGACGGCGTCCGCCCGCAGGAAGCGGGAGGTCTCCTCGCCCTCGGTGACGCGGGCGACGATCCGCTCGCCCGGCAGGGCGTGGCGGACGAAGAGGACGCGGCCTTCCTCGGTGCGGGCGATGCAGTGGCCACCGTGTGCGACGGGGCCGACCTCGACCTCGTACTCCTCCCCGACGAGCGACGACTCAGATGCGTTCTGCATGACGGGGAGACTCCAGAGAATGAGAGAGGTGGGCTGCCGCAGCGGCAGCCCACCAGTCTACGTGCCCGTGGGGACGGATTCGGCCTCAGCTCTTGGCGGTCGGCTCCTTGGCCCGCTTCTCGACGGGGCCGCGGCGCACGGATCCCGGCGCGTTCCAGTCCTGGCGCTTCCTCGCCCGCTTCTTGGCGGCCTCGGAGGACTGCAGCTGGTAGGGCACCGAGGTCACCATGACGCCGGGGGTGAACAGCAGCCGGCCCTTGAGCCGCAGGGCGCTCTGGTTGTGCAGCAGGTGCTCGTACCAGTGACCGACGACGTACTCCGGGATGTACACGGAGACGGCGTCGCGCGGGCTCTCCCGGCGGATGCTCTTGACGTACTCGATGACCGGGCGGGTGATCTCGCGGTACGGCGAGTCGAGGATCTTGAGCGGGACGTTGATGCCGCGCCGCTCCCACTCCTCCTTGAGCGCCTTGGTCTCGGCCGGGTCGACGTTGACGCTCAGCGCCTCCAGTTCGTGGGCGTGCAGCAGCTTGGCGTAGGCGAGCGCCCGCAGCGTCGGCTTGTGCAGCTTGGAGACCAGGACGACGGAGCGGACCCGGGAGGGGCGGACGTACTCGTCCGGGCGTTCCTCGGCCGCCGCGATCTCCTCGGCCACACGGTCGTAGTGGCGGCGGATCGCCGTCATCGTCCCGTAGAAGATCACCATGCCGAGCAGCGCGACCCAGGCGCCGTGGGTGAACTTGGTGGCGAGGACGACGACCAGGACGAGGCCGGTGAAGAAGGCGCCGAAGGTGTTGATCGCACGGGAGCGGATCATGTGCCGGCGCTTGGCCTGGTCCTTCTCGCTCCGCAGGTGGCGGTTCCAGTGCCGCACCATGCCGATCTGGCTGAGGGTGAAGGAGACGAACACGCCGACGATGTAGAGCTGGATGAGCTTCGTCGAGTCGGCTCCGTAGAGCCACACGAGCAGCGCGGCGGCGCCGGCCAGCAGGACGATTCCGTTGGAGAACGCGAGGCGGTCGCCACGGGTGTGCAGCTGCCGGGGCAGGTACCGGTCCTGCGCGAGGATCGAGCCGAGGAGCGGGAAGCCGTTGTACGCCGTGTTGGCGGCCAGGAACAGGACGAGGGCGGTGGCCGCGGCGAGGACGACGAAGAGGAAGGTGCCGTCGCCGAAGACGGCGGCGGCCACCTGGGAGATGACCGGGTCCTGGACGTAACTCTCGCCGACCGGGACGCCGTTCAGCAGCAGGTCCTGGGCGGGCTTCTCGGCCATCCGCACGTCGGTGGCCATGGCCAGGAAGATGATGCCGCAGAACATGGTGACGGCCAGGCCGCCCATGAGGGCGAGGGTGGTGGCCGCGTTCCTCGACTTCGGCTTGCGGAAGGCGGGGACGCCGTTGGAGATCGCCTCGACGCCCGTGAGGGCGGCACAGCCGGAGGAGAAGGCGCGCAGCAGCAGGAAGACCAGCGCGAAGCCGGCGAGGCCCTGGTGCTCGGGCTTGATCTCGAAGTCCGCGGTGGGGGCCTGCATGGTGTCGCCGAGGACGATCCCCCGGTAGGCGCCCCAGGCGATCATGATGAAGACGCCGGCGACGAAGACGTACGTCGGGATGGCGAAGAGGCTGCCCGACTCCTTCACTCCGCGGAGGTTCATCAGGGTCAGCAGCACGATGACGGCGACCGCGCAGAGCACCTTGTGCTCGACGACGAAGGGGATGGCCGAGCCGAGGTTCTCGATGCCCGAGGAGATGGAGACGGCGACGGTCAGGACGTAGTCGACGAGCAGCGCGCTGGCGACGGTGAGTCCGGCTTTCGGGCCGAGGTTGGTGGTGGCGACCTCGTAGTCGCCACCGCCGCTCGGGTAGGCGTGGACGTTCTGCCGGTACGAGGCGACGACGGTGAACATCAGGACGACGACGGCCAGCGCGATCCACGGGCTGAAGTGGTACGCCGACAGGCCCGCGATGGAGAGGACGAGCAGCACCTCGCCGGGTGCGTACGCCACCGAGGAGAGCGGGTCGGAGGCGAAGACGGGGAGCGCGATGCGCTTCGGGAGGAGTGTTTCCCCGAGCTTGTCGCTGCGCAGGGCCCGCCCGATGAGGATTCGTTTGGGCACGTCGGTCAGTTTGGGCACGCAGAGGATCGTAAGCGTTCGAAAACCGCCACGCCCACCGGCACCCCCGATCCGCACCGAATCTCCCTGCGTACCACCTCGGATGAGGTCGCGGTAGGCGTTGCCGCATAAGCTCGGAGCGGGCAACACGGCAGGGCGTTGCCCGCCGTGGCCCGGGCCAGTCGGGTGAGGAAAGTTGTGAGCAGGGTGTATTCGCAGGTCAGCAAGGCGATCAGGAGTGCGGGGTAAGGGGACGTGCACATCGTCATCATGGGCTGCGGGCGAGTGGGAGCCGCTCTCGCGCAGACCCTGGAACAGCAGGGCCACACCGTCGCGGTCGTCGACCAGGACCCGACGGCTTTCCGCCGTCTGGGCTCCGGCTTCGGCGGACGCCGCGTCACGGGCGTGGGCTTCGATCAGGACACGCTGCGCGAGGCGGGGATCGAGGAGGCCGGCGCCTTCGCCGCGGTGAGCAGCGGCGACAACTCCAACATCATCGCCGCGCGGGTCGCGCGCGAGATGTTCGGCATCGAGAACGTGGCCGCGCGGATCTACGACCCGCGGCGCGCCGAGGTCTACCAGCGGCTCGGCATCCCGACCGTCGCGACCGTCCGCTGGACCGCCGACCAGATGCTGCGGCGGCTGCTGCCGTCCGGCGCGGAGCCGCTGTGGAGCGACCCGAGCGGGGGCGTCCAGCTGGCCGAGGTGCACACATCGCCCGCGTGGATCGGCCACAAGGTCAGCCGCCTGCAGGACGAGACGGGGGTGCGCGTGGCGTTCCTCACCCGGCTGGGCGAAGCGATTCTCCCCTCTTCGCAGACGGTGTTGCAGGAGGGCGACCTCGTGCACGTGATGATGCGTACGGACGAGATCGCGAAGGTCGAGGCGGCCTTCGCCGAGGGTCCTGAGGAGGGCGGTCACTGATGCGTGTCGCTATTGCGGGCGCGGGTGCGGTGGGCCGTTCCATCGCGGGCGAGCTCCTGGAGAACGGCCACGAGGTCCTGCTGGTCGACAAGGCCCCGACCGCCATCTCGGTGGAGCGGGTGCCGCAGGCGGAGTGGCTGCTGGCCGACGCCTGCGAGATCACCTCGCTCGACGAGGCGGCGCTGCAGCGCTGCAACGTGGTGATCGCGGCGACCGGTGACGACAAGGTGAACCTGGTCGTCTCGCTGCTCGCGAAGACCGAGTACGGCGTGCCGCGGGTGGTCG
The DNA here is from genome assembly GCF_043201055.1 of Streptomyces sp. NPDC048338. Classification (NCBI taxonomy): domain Bacteria; kingdom Bacillati; phylum Actinomycetota; class Actinomycetes; order Kitasatosporales; family Streptomycetaceae; genus Streptomyces; species Streptomyces sp. NPDC048338. The sequence continues at coordinate 146,549 of NZ_JBICYQ010000005.1, read as the reverse complement.
CCCGGGTGAACAACCCCAAGAACGAGTGGCTCTTCAACGAGTCCTGGGGCGTGGACGTCGCCGTCTCGACGCCGCGTCTGATGTCGGCCCTGGTGGAGGAGGCGGTGAGCGTCGGCGACCTGGTCCGGCTGCTGCGCTTCAGCCACGGCGACGCCAACCTGGTGGAGCTGACCCTGCCGCCGGAGTCCGCGGTCGCGGGGACGTCGGTGGGCGACGTGGCCTGGCCGCAGGACACCTCGCTGGTGACCATCATCCGCGGCTCCCGGGTGCTGACCCCGAGCGCGGAGGAGACGCTGGAGGCGGGCGACGAGCTGCTGTTCGTGGCCGCGCAGGCGCGCGAGGAGCAGTTGGAGGACCTGTTGTCGGTCCGCCGCGGCGAGGAGTCGTCCGCCGGCTGACGCGGGCGGGGGCCGGCTCCGGCCGGGGCCGCGGTCCCGGCGAGCGGATCCGGCACCGGGACGAACGAAGGGGCTGTGAGGAAGCGGAATCGCTTCCTCACAGCCCCTTCGCCGTCACGGCCCCCGGCCGTGCCAGGTGTCACGGGCGGGCGGCTACGCCTCCGGGCGCTGCGCCGCCTCGGCCTTGCGGGCCTTCTCGGCCTCCTCCTCCGCCTCCATCTCGGCGAAGACGTCGATCGGCGGCGGCGCCTTGGCGAGGAAGACCCAGGTGAGGTAGACGGCCAGCAGGAAGGGCGGGATCTTCAGCGCGACCAGCACCCAGCCGAACTTGGTCGTGTCGGCCCACCAGTACATCGGGAAGAGGATCGCGCACTTGCCGAGCAGGATCAGGCCCCACGCCCAGCTCGCCTTGGCGTACGCCTTCTTGCGGCCGGGGTTGCGGGTGCGCCAGGAGAGGTTCTCCTTGAAGACCGGCCCGAGGATGAGACCGATCAGCGGCACGCCGGCGAGCGTGGTGATGATGTAGGCGAGGGCGAGGCCCAGCGTGTACAGCATGCCCGGCAGGTAGAAGTCCTTCGCGTTGCCGGTCATCATCGCGAAGACCACACCGAAGGCGACGCCGAAGACGCCGCTGAAGGCGTGCTTCACGGTGTCCCGGCGGATCAGCCGGACCACGACGAGGGCCAGCGAGACCGCGAGCGCGGCGATCGCCGAGATGTGCAGGTCCTTGTTGATCGTGAAGATCGTCACGAACAGCAGACCGGGCACGACGGTCTCGACCATGCCGCGCACGCCGCCGAAGGCCTCGAACAGCGCGGCCTCGGTGACCTCCTTCGAGGCCTGGGCGTCCTTGGCGTCCTGCGCCGCCTGATCGGTGGTCGGCTTGTCGAGGGACGTCACCGGCTACTCCTGTCCGAGCGGTCGGAGCTCGTATTTGGGATTGAAGAGGACCCGCCGGCCGTGGCTCATGGAGATCCGGCCGGAGGCGATGAGCTTGCGGCCCGGTTCGATGCCCACGATGGACCGCCTGCCCAGCCACACCACGTCCAGCGGGGCCGTGCCGTCGAACAGCTCGGCCTCCAGCGCGGGCACGCCGGCCCGCGGCCGCAGGGTGACCGTGCGCAAGGTACCAGTCACCTTGACCACCTGGCGGTCGGAACAGTCGGAGATACGCGTGCACCCCGACGCCTGGGCGTCCTCCTGGAGCTCTTCGGACTCCAGTTCCTCCTGGGAGGTGGACAGCCGGTCGAGCATCCGCCGGAAGCGCCCGGCCGGCTTCTCTGTACGCGGTGCAGCACTCATACAGAAAGCGTACCGGCCCTCCTCCCCACGGGAACCGGCCGCTTCCCACGGCTCTCCCGCCCTCGGATCCCGCCTCGGTCCCGCCCCGGGACGGTCGCCGCACCGGTGGCCGGACGGGCCGCCGCCGCGGCGTTCGCATCAGCGCTCGAAGCGGTAGCCCATGCCCGGTTCGGTGACGAAGTGACGCGGGTGCGAGGGGTCGGCCTCCAGCTTGCGCCGCAGCTGGGCCATGTACACGCGCAGGTAGTTCGTCTCGGTGCCGTACGAGGGCCCCCAGACCTCCTGGAGGAGCTGCTTCTGGCTGACCAGGCGGCCGCTGTTGCGGACGAGGACCTCCAGCAGGTGCCACTCCGTGGGGGTGAGCCGGACGTCCCGCCCGTCGCGGTGGACCTTCTTGGCCGCGAGGTCGACGGTGAAGCCGGCCGTCTCGACGAGGACGACGCCGTCCTCGGCGCCGCCGACCGGTTCGGCCCGCCGCACGGCGGCGCGCAGCCGGGCCAGCAGCTCGTCCATGCCGAAGGGCTTGGTGACGTAGTCGTCGGCGCCCGCGTCGAGGGCCTCGACCTTCTCGTCCGAGGTCTGCCGGGCCGAGAGCACCAGGATCGGCACCCGGGTCCAGCCGCGCAGGCCCTTGATGACCTCGACCCCGTCGATGTCGGGCAGCCCCAGGTCGAGGACGACCACGTCGGGATGGCGTTCGGCGGCGAGCCGGAGGGCGGTCGCGCCGTCGGCCGCCGCGTCCACCTCGTACTTCCGCGCCTTGAGGTTGATCACCAGCGCGCGGACGATCTGCGGCTCGTCGTCGACGACGAGAACCCGGGTCATCGAAGCAGTCCTTCTCTCTGTACGGCTCTCAGTGGGCGGTGCGGTGCGGTGCGGTGCGCGGTCAGGGTGCGGCCCGGGCGGGCAGTTCCGGCGCGTCCGCCGGCGGCCGTCCGCGTACGGCCTTGAGGGTCAGGGTCATCGTCAGGCCCCCGCCCGGTGTGTCGTCGGCCGTGACGGTGCCGCCCATCGCCTCGACGAAGCCCCGGGCGACGGCGAGGCCGAGGCCGACGCCGGAGCCGCGCGGGGCGTCCCCGAAGCGCTGGAACGGTTCGAAGATGCCGTCCTTGTCCTCGTCGGGCACTCCCGGCCCGCGGTCCACGACCCGCAGTTCGACCCGGTCGCCCAGCACGCTGGCGGCGACGACGACCGGCACCTGGGGCGGGCTGTACTTGACGGCGTTCTCGACGATGTTGGCGACCGCCCGCTCCAGGAGTCCCTTGTCGACCTCGACCATCGGCAGGCTCTCGGGGACGTCCAGCTCCGCGCTGCCGTCCGGGACTCCGCCGAGTGCCATGGGCACGACCTCGTCCAGGTCGACGGCGCGGATCAGCGGGGTGACGGTGCCGGTCTGGAGGCGGGACATGTCGAGGAGGTTCCCCACGAGGTGGTCGAGCCGGTCGGAGCCGTCCTCGATGCCGGCCAGGAGCTCGGCCCGGTCCGCCTCGGACCATTCGACGTCGTCGGAGCGCAGCGAGGAGACGGCGGCCTTGATCGCGGCGAGCGGGGTGCGCAGGTCGTGGCTGACGGCGGCCAGCAGCGAGGTCCGGATCTTGTTGCCCTCGGCGAGCTTCCGGGCGTCCTCGGCCTCTCCGACGAGTCGCTGCCGGTCGAGGACGACCGCGGCCTGTGCCGCGAAGGCGCCGAGCACCCGCCGGTCCTCGGCGGGCAGGGCCCGGCCGGTGAGCACGAGCGCCAGGTGCTCGCCGACGGGCATGTCCACGTCCGCGTCCTCGGGGCGGGCGGCGGGCCGGGTGCCCACGCTCGCCGCGCAGGTCCACGGGTCGACGTCGCTCGCCCGTTCCAGCAGGGCGACCGACTCCATCGAGAAGGTCTCCCGGCCCCGCTCCAGGAGGGCCTCCAAGCTCGACTCCCCGCGCAGCACGCTGCCGGCGAGGTAGGAGAGCACCTCGGACTCGGCGCGCAGGCGGGCGGCCTGGTGGGTGCGCCGGGCGGCGAGGTCGACCACCGAGGCCACCGACACGGCGACACCGAAGAAGACGGCGATGGCGACGATGTTCCGGGGGTCGGCGATCGTGATCCGGTGCACCGGCGGGGTGAAGAACCAGTTCAGCAGGAAGGAGCCGAAGACCACCGAGGCCAGGGCCGGCAGCAGCCCGCCCAGCAGTGCGGCGGCCACCGCGAGGGCCAGGAACAGCAGCATGTCGTTGGCCAGGCCGAGGTCGGCGTCGACATGGGTGAGGAGGAGGCTGAGCAGCGCCGGACCGCCGACGCCGACGACCCAGCCCCAGATGATCCGGGGGCGGCCGAGGCGGGCGCCGCGGGTGACGGGCAGCCCGCGTCCCTTGGCGACCTCCTCGTGGGTGACGATGTGGACGTCGAGGTCGGGTCCCGACTCGCGGGCGACGGTCTGGCCGACGCCGGGGCCGAAGACGTACTGCCAGGTCTTGCGGCGGCTGGAGCCGAGGACGATCTGGGTGGCGTTGACGCCCCGGGCGAACTCCAGCAGGCCCGAGGGGATGTCGTCGCCGATGACGTGGTGGAACGTTCCGCCGAGGTCCTCCGCCAGGGTGCGCTGCACCGCCAGCTCCTTGGGCGAGGCGGCCGTGAGCCCGTCGCTGCGGGCGATGTACACGGCGAGCACCTCGCCGCCGGCGCCCTTCTCGGCGAGGCGGGCGGCGCGCCGGATGAGGGTGCGGCCCTCGGGACCGCCGGTGAGACCGACGACGATCCGCTCGCGGGCCTGCCAGGTGGAGCGGATGTTGTGCTCGCCCCGGTACTGCCGGAGGTACTCGTCGACCCGGTCGGCCGTCCACAGCAGGGCGAGCTCGCGCAGCGCGGTCAGGTTGCCGGGCCGGAAGTAGTTCGACAGCGAGGCGTCGATGCGGTCGGGTTTGTATATGTTCCCGTGCGCCATGCGGCGGCGCAGCGCCTCGGGCGACATGTCGACCAGCTCGATCTGGTCCGCGCGGCGGACGACCTCGTCGGGCAGCGTCTCGCGCTGGCGGACCCCGGTGATCGACTCCACGACGTCGCCGAGTGACTCCAGGTGCTGGATGTTGACGGTCGATATGACGTCGACGCCGGCGGCGAGCAGCTCCTCGACGTCCTGCCAGCGCTTGCCGTTTCGGGAGCCGGGCACGTTCGTGTGGGCGAGCTCGTCCACGAGGGCGACGGCGGGCCGCCGGGCCAGGACCGCGTCCACGTCCATCTCGGTGAAGGCGGCGCCCTGGTGGGTCAGGGAGCGGCGCGGTACCTGCTCCAGCCCGTGCAGCATGACCTCGGTGCGCGGGCGGTCGTGGTGCTCGACGAAGGCGACGACGCAGTCCGTGCCGCGCTCGACGCGCCGGTGTCCCTCGGAGAGCATCGCGTACGTCTTGCCGACGCCCGGGGCAGCACCGAGGTAGATCCGTAGCTTGCCGCGTCCACCCATGGCTCGACCATACGTCCGGGGATTCGGACATTCTGCACGGGCGTGGGGTGCGTGGAGCCGTATTGACGGGATTCTGATGCGCGTGCGCGCGGGGCCCGGGGAATCCCGCTGGATATTCTCGGCGGAAACCCCTCGCGGGTGTCGAAATCCCCGGGCCGGCTTCGACCTGTCCGTGCATCCGGGCCCTACGGGCCCCACGACGGACACGAGGAGCACACCATGAAGTACATGCTGCTGATGCAGTTCAGCTCGCAGACGCTGGACGCCCCGGCGGTCGGCGAGTGGCGGCCGGAGGAGATCCAGGCGCACATCGGGTTCATGAGGACCACGAACGAGAAGCTCGCCGCCGCCGGTGAGCTGGTCGACGCCCAGGGTCTGGCGATGCCGGACACCGCGAGGATCGTGCGCGCGGCGGCCGACGGGTCGGCGCTGGTCACCGAGGGCCCGTTCGCGGAGACCAAGGAGTTCCTGGCCGGCTGGTGGATCGTGGACGTGGAGACGCCGGAGCGGGCCGTCGCCATCGCGGCCGAGGTCTCGACCGCGCCCGGCCCGGGCGGGGCTCCGCTGAACATGCCGATCGAGGTCCGCGAGGTCATGTCCGCGCCTCCGACGGAGCTGTGAGCACCGAGCACCGGATCGACGACCTGCTGCGCCCGCTGGCGCCGCAGGTCGTCGGCGTGCTCACGCGCCGCTACGGGGACTTCGACGCGGCCGAGGACGCGGTGCAGGAGGCGCTGGCCGACGCGGCCGCCCAGTGGCCGGAGCAGGGGGTTCCGGGCAATCCGCGGGGCTGGCTGATCCAGGTGGCCGCGCGCCGGATGGCCGATCTGGTCCGCGCCGAGCAGGCACGTCGGCGCCGGGAGGACCGGGCGGCCGGTCTGGAGCCGGCGGACCGGTGGGCCGCGCCCGCTGCGGACGCGGACGACGCGGCGGGCCGGGACGACACCCTCACGCTGCTCTTCCTGTGCTGCCATCCGGCGCTGTCGCGGGCGTCCGCCGTCGCCCTCACGCTGCGGTCGGTGGGCGGGCTGACGACCGGCGAGATCGCGCGGGCCTTCCTGGTGCCGGAGTCGACCATGGGCCAGCGGATCTCCCGGGCGAAGCAGCGGATCAAGTCCTCCGGCGTGCCGTTCGGCATGCCCGAGGAGAAGGACCGGGCGGCGCGGCTCGCGGCCGTCCTGCACGTGCTGTACCTGATCTTCAACGAGGGGTACGCGACGAGCGACGGGGCCGAACTGCGCCGGGTGGAGCTGTCGGCCGAGGCGATCCGGCTGACGCGCGCCGTGCACGCGACGCTGCCCGACGACAGTGAGGTCGCGGGCCTGCTGGCGCTGATGCTGCTCACCAACGCGCGGGGCGCGGCCCGCACGGGCCCGTCCGGCGAGCTGATCCCGCTCGCGGACCAGGACCGCTCATGGTGGGACGCGGCGGCGATCGCCGAGGGCGTGGCCCTGGTCACCGCAGCGCTGCCCCGGGGGCCGGTGGGGCCCTACCAGGTGCAGGCCGCGATCGCGGCGGTGCACGACGAGGCGCCGACGGCGCGGGAGACGGACTGGCCGCAGATCCTGGCGCTCTACGGGGTCCTGGAGCGGGTCTCGCCCAGCCCGGTCGTGTCCCTCAACCGCGCGGTCGCGGTGGCGATGGTCCAGGGCCCGGTCGCGGGCCTGGAGATCGTGGACGACCTGGCCGGGCGGGGCGAGCTGAAGGACCACTACCGGGTCCATGTGGTGCGTGCCCATCTGCTGGAGCGCGCGGGGGAACCGGAGGCGGCCCGGCAGGAGTACCTGCGTGCGGCGGCCCGCACGGCGAGCCTGCCGGAACGCCACTACCTGACGCTGCGGGCGTCGGCGCTGGGGGCGGCACGGCAGAGTCCCTGAGGCCCCTGGGGCCCCGTGCCGGTGCGCGCTCCCTCCCGCGGGCCGGAGGCCCGGGAACCCTAGGGGGTGTCTTGCCGATCAGGCCGGGTCAGTGAGCGGTGTGCTGGGGCTTCGGATCCAAGGCGGAGGAAGAAGTCATGGCGGAGCCATGCCGACTGACGACAACGCGGGAGACGGAGTCTCAGCACACCGGGAGCCCGGCAAGATCGGCAAGACGCCCCTAGTGCTCGATGATCTCGCCGTCGCCGAGTTCGAGGACCCGGTCCGCCAGGCCCAGCAGCTGCGGGTCGTGGGTGGCCACCAGCGCCGTGACGCCCTCGCTGCGCACCACGGCGCGCAGCAGCTCCATCACCGCGAGTCCGGTCTCCGCGTCCAGCTGGCCCGTCGGCTCGTCGGCGATCAGCAGGGCCGGCTTGTTGGCCAGGGCGCGGGCGATGGCGACGCGCTGCTGCTGGCCGCCGGACAGCTCGCCGGGCCGCTGCGCGGCGTGGTCGGCGAGGCCCACCAGGGCGAGCAGCAGGGCGACCCGCTCCTCACGCTCCCTGGGGTCGGCCTTCCGCAGGCGCAGCGGGACGCCCACGTTCTCGGCGGCCGTCAGGATGGGGATGAGGCCGAAGGACTGGAAGATGAAGCCGACGCGGTCCCGGCGGAGCTCCAGGAGGCCGTTCTCGCCCAGCTCGGCGAGGTCCGTGCCGCCGATGGTGATCCGCCCGTCGTCCGGGGTGTCCAGGCCGCCGACCAGGTTGAGCAGGGTCGTCTTGCCGGAACCCGAGCGGCCCTTGAGGGCGACGAGCTCGCCGCGCGGGATGTCGAAGGAGACACCGCGCAGGGCGTGGACGGCCGCCGCGCCCGTGCCGTACGACCGGTGCAGGTTCCGGACGCGCACCATGGGACCGCCGGACGGGTCCTCGGCCACCGCCGTACCGGACCGCGCGCTGCTCTCACTCACCCTGGGCTCCCCCCGTCGTCGGACACGTGCGCCCGTCAGTATGTGCCGCCGGGGCGCCCGCGGGCCAGACTCGGAGGGGCGAAGATCCACGGAACGGCGGTGGGCCGGTCCCCGTACGCCTGGTACGGGGACCGGCCCACCGGTCGTGCGGAGGTCCGTGCGGGGACCGGGGTCAGCGGACCTCGGTGATCTCGGGACCGCGCTGGAGCTGGCCCATGCCGCCGGAGAAGCGCGAGCCTTCCTGCTCCTCCTGCTGGACGCCCTCGGGCACCATCTGCGCGTCGTTCGGCAGCTTGAGGACGATCGGGTCGCGGGGGGCCATCGGCCCCTCGCCCCGGACCACCACGGTGTCCCGGACGATCTGCTCCAGGAGGCCGGCGGCCTCGGGCTGCACCGCGCCCTGGCCGGAGATCACTCCGCGCAGGAACCAGCGGGGCCCGTCGACGCCCACGAAGCGCACCAGCTGCACGCCGCCGGTGCCGTCCGGCAGCTGTACGGGGACCTGGGCACGAAGCTCCCAGCCCAGCGGGCCCTCGACCTCGTCGATGACACCGCCCTGCTGGGTGATGCCGGAGGCGATCTCCTCGCGGACCTCGCCCCAGATGCCTTCCTTCTTCGGCGCGGCGAACGCCTGCAGCTGCACGGCGCTGTCACGCAGCACGACGGTGGCCGCGACGATCGCGTCGCCCGCCACCTCGACCCGCAGCTCCATGCCGTCGACTCCGGGCACGAAGATGCCGCCCAGGTCCACCCGGCCGTCCTCCGGCTTGGAGACCTCGGAGATGTCCCACGGTCCGTCGGGCCGGGGAGCCGGCGGAAGGTTCACCCGGCGCGGCGCGCCGGCCGTGTCGTCGGTGTCGAGCTCGTCGACGACCTGCTCGGCCTCGCCCGCTGCGTCCGCCACGTCCCCAGCGGAACCACTCTTCTTGCGACGTCCGAACACGTCACTGTCCTTCCCGGTCGGATACGACCGAAGCGTATCGATTCCCACCCGATGTGCCGTCCACGGCGGCATGCCCGCCGGTGGACCCGAAGCCCCCCTCGGCCCGCGCCGAGCCGGGAAGCTCCGCCACCTCGTGGAAGCGCACCTTCTCGACCTGCTGGACGACAAGTTGGGCAATCCTGTCGAATCGTTCGAACCGCACGCTCTCGCGCGGGTCGAGATTGACCACGATCACCTTGATCTCTCCACGGTACCCGGCATCCACCGTCCCCGGGGCATTCACGAGGGCTACTCCGCAGCGGGCGGCCAGGCCCGAGCGGGGGTGCACGAAGGCGGCGTAGCCGTCGGGCAGCGCGATGGAGACCCCGGTGGGGAGCACGGCCCGCTCACCGGGGGCCAGGACGGCCGCCTCGGTGGTCACGAGGTCGGCCCCGGCGTCCCCGGGATGGCCGTAGGACGGGAGCGGTACGTCCGGGTCCACGCGCCGGATGAGTACGTCGACGGGGTTGCGCATCAGGGGTTCACCTCGAAGGCGCGGGCGCGCCTGACCTGGTCGGGGTCGGACATGGCGGCCTGGATCTCCTCCGGCCGGCCGTTGTCGATGAAGTGGTCGACCTTGACCTCTATGAAGAGGGCGTCGGCACGGACGGCGACGGGGCCCTCGGGCCCGCCGATCCGGCCGGTCGCGGTCGAGTAGATCTTGCGCCCGTGCACGGCGGTGACCGCGGCCTCCAGGTGCAGGACGGTGCCCACCGGCACGGGCCGGGCGAAGTCGGTCTCCAGGCGTCCGGTGACGGCGATGACCCGCAGCAGCCAGTTCAGGGAACCGAGGGTCTCGTCGAGCGCGGTGGCGAGGACGCCGCCGTGCGCGAGGCCGGGGGCGCCCTGGTGGTCGGGGGTCACGGTGAACTCGGCGGTGACGGTCACGCCCTCGCCGGCGCGGGCCGCGAGATGGAGTCCGTGGGGCTGCCCGCCGCCGCACCCGAAGCAGTGCTCGTAGTGCGCGCCGAGCAGCTCGCCGGGGGCGGGCGCGTCGGGGTGGCGTACCGGCGGTATGGCGTCGGCCGGCGGGGTGAGGGCGGCAGATGTTGCAGTCACAGGCGCAGACCTTACCCGCGCGGGTAGGGCCTGGTCGCGCCGTGCCAAGCTTGGAGGCATGCAGCCCTCCGCACCGTCCTCCGCGCCGCGCTTCGACGAACGACTGACCGCCCCCCCTTCGTGGTGGGTGATCGTGGCGCTGCTGGGCCTGTCCGGCGGTCTGGTGACGTTCCCGCTGGGCACGATCCCGATGCTCGCCGGCCTGATCGCCGCGGCGGCCGCGGCGGCCGTGGTGGTCTCCTCGTACGGCTCCGCCCGCATCCGTGTGGTGGCGGGGTCGCTGGTCGCCGGCGACGCGCGGATCCCGGTCTCCGCGCTGGGTACGCCCGAGGTCCTGGACGCGGAGGAGGCGCGTGCCTGGCGCAGCTACAAGGCCGATCCGCGCGCGTTCATGCTGCTGCGGAGCTACGTCCCGACCGCGCTCCGTGTCGAGGTCACCGATCCGGCGGACCCGACGCCGTACGTCTACCTCTCGACCCGGGACCCGCAGGGTCTGGCGGCGGCCCTGGAGGCGGCCGGCGCGGAGGCGGCGGGGGACGCGAGCGCGAGGTCCGCGGAGGCGTAGGGCCCGCCCTTCGGAGCGGCGTCCGGACGGCCGGCTGACGCGGCGGGACGGCCGGCTGCCGGTCCGTCCCCGACCGGTCTCGTCCGGCAGGACCGGGAGGGCCTAGAAGCCGATCTCCTTGGGGTTCTTCGGCTGCTCCAGCGGGGGCAGGCCGCCGAGGGCCTCCCAGGGGACCTGGCGCTTGCGCAGGTCCTTGCGGATGTGTCCCGCGAGCTTCTTGGTGTCGCGCCGGTTCATCACGGCGCCGACGGCGGCGCCGACCATGAACGGCATGAGGTTGGGCAGGTTGCGCACCATGCGCTTCATGATCTGCTGACGCAGTTCGCGCTTGAGCTGCCCGCCGAGCGCCGCGTTGACGGTGGTCGGCCGGGTGGGGTCGATCCCCCGCTCCTCGGCCCAGGACGTCAGATAGGCCGTCGAGCGCTGGGTGAGCGACCCGGGCGGCCGGAGGCCGTAGACCTCGTGCAGTTCGGCGATGAGCTTCAGCTCGATGGCCGCGACGCCCGTGATCTCCGCGGCCAGCTCGGCCGGCATCGCGGGGGGTACGGGCAGCATGGCGGCGGCGCCGATGCCGGCGCCGACGGTGGAGCTGGCGTTGGCGGCGCCCGCCACGAGCTTGTCGGCGATCTGCTCGGGACCGAGCCCCGGGAAGTGCTTGCGCAGGGTCGCCAGGTCGCGCACGGGGATGCGCGGAGCCAGCTCGATCAGCCGGTCGGCGAGATAGCCGATACCGGCCTTGGCGCTCTCGCCGCCGCGCTTCACGCCGCGCCTGACCGCGTCCATCCGGGCACGGTCGGGTTTGAGCCGGTCCAGCTGGGCGCGCGCCGGTTCGGCGGCCCGCCTGACGGCGCCGAGACGGCCGCCACGCGGTGTCTCCCGCTCGACCGGATCCGGCGTCGTGGCCGCTTCGAGCGAGGCCGAGGGGCCCCGCTCGTCGTCACGTACGCCGAGGACGGGCAGGAAGGCGGTCTGCTCGGCTTCGGGAGCCTCCTGGGCACCCTCGGCCGGGCCGGAGCCGCCCGGGTGCGCCTCCGGCCTCCCAGGGAGGCGGAAGCGACGCTTCCGAGACGGTGTGTCGCCTGCCACGGCCGACCGGCCTCAGTCGCAGTCGCGGCAGATCGGCTGACCGTTCTTCTCTCGCGCCAGCTGGCTGCGGTGGTGCACGAGGAAGCAGCTCATGCAGGTGAACTCGTCGGCCTGCTTGGGCAGGACCCGGACGGCGAGCTCTTCGTTGGACAGGTCGGCGCCGGGAAGCTCCAGGCCTTCTGCGGCCTCGAACTCGTCGACGTCGACCGTCGAGGTCGACTTGTCGTTCCGGCGGGCCTTCAGTTCCTCAAGGCTGTCCGAATCGACGTCGTCGTCGGTCTTGCGTGGGGTGTCGTAATCCGTTGCCATGTCGCTCTCCCCCTCTGGGTGGTTGCGGTGTCTCCAGCGCACGTAACGCGTGAGAGGCCGGACTTGTGCCCGACCCGAGGCGGAGATTTTGCCTCACATCAAGGTCTGTTACTCAATCGACACCCAACCCGCCCTCTCACGAGTGATCGGCTTTGGGTGGCGAACGGGACCGTACACGGTCCACCTGCCGTCCCTCACGGGTGCCACCCCGTGTACTTCCCGTCATCCAGGGCCCCGGAAACCCGTAGTTTTCCCGGTTTTCCACTGAAATTCTCGATCACGGAGAGTAGAGAGTCGGGTGCTCGCTCCTGTGATCGATCACACAGGTGCGTCTCAGGAACGGGCTCCGAAAATTCCGCGCAAAGCGAACGGAACCGGCTGGTACCCGAAGTGTGTCAGATCGGAAGAGTGACACGCATCACGAGACCGCCGCCTTCGCGGGGCTCCGCGATGATACGGCCGCCGTGGGCGCGCGCGACGGACCGGGCGATCGACAGGCCGAGACCGACGCCCTTGTCGCTCCCCGTACGCTCCGTGCGCAGCCGTCTGAACGGCTCGAAGAGGTTGTCGACCTCGTACGCGGGAACCACGGGACCCGTGTTCGAGACCACCATGACCGCCTGTCCGTGGTCGACCTCCGTGGTCACCTCCACCCAGCCCTCCTCCGCCACGTTGTAGCGCACGCCGTTCTGCACCAGGTTCAGGGCGATCCGCTCCAGCAGGACGCCGTTCCCCTGCACCACGGCGGGCTCCCGCTCGCCGCGGATCTCGACGCCCTTGGCCTCGGCCTCCGCGTGCGCCTGGTCGATGGCGCGTGAGGCGACCTCGGCGAGGTCCACCGGTTTGCGCTCGATGATCTCGTTGTCGCTGCGGGCCAGCAGCAGCAGGCCCTCCACGAGCTGCTCACTGCGCTCGTTGGTGGCCAGCAGCGTCTTGCCGAGCTGCTGGAGCTCCACGGGCGCCCCGGGGTCGGAGAGGTGGACTTCCAGAAGCGTGCGGTTGATCGCCAGCGGCGTGCGCAGCTCGTGCGAGGCGTTGGCGACGAACCGCTGCTGGGCGGTGAAGGCCCGTTCCAGCCGGTCCAGCATGTCGTCGAAGGTGTCGGCGAGCTCCTTGAGCTCGTCGTCGGGGCCGTCCAGCTTGATCCGCCGGGTCAGGTCGGATCCGGCCACCTGGCGGGCGGTCCGGGTGATCCGGCCGAGCGGGGAGAGCACCCGGCCGGCCATGGCGTAGCCGAAGGCGAAGGCGATGATGCTCAGACCGAGCAGCGCGAACAGCGAGCGCCGCAGGAGGTCGTCGAGGGCCACGTCGCGCTGGTGCTGGAAGCAGGCCGTGACGGCGCGGTTGAAGTCGTCCACATTGCCCTGCTCGGGCAGGACGCACCCGGAGGTGGTGGGCAGCACCTTGCCTTCGACGATCTTGAAGGGCAGATCGGCGACGGTGACGTTCAGCGCGTTGGCGGTGAGCAGGTAGATGATCGACAGCAGCAGGATGCCCGCGATCAGGAACATGCCGCCGTAGAGCAGCGTGAGCCGTATGCGGATCGTCGGACGCAACAGCGGCCGGACCGGGTCCCGGGGGTCCCAGGTCGGCTTCGGGGGCGCCTGGGGCGGCGCAGGGGTCGTGGTCACGGTGGTCAGATCCGGTAGCCGGAGCCGGGCACGGTGACGATGACGGGGGGCTCCCCGAGCTTGCGGCGCAGGGTCATCACCGTGACCCGCACGACGTTGGTGAACGGGTCGGTGTTCTCGTCCCAGGCCTTCTCCAGCAGCTGCTCGGCCGAGACGACGGCTCCCTCGCTGCGCATCAGCACCTCCAGGACGGCGAACTCCTTCGGGGCGAGCTGCACCTCCCGGCCGTCGCGCAGGACCTCGCGGCGGTTCGGGTCGAGCTTGATCCCGGCGCGCTCCAGGACGGGCGGCAGCGGCACCGTGGTGCGCCGGCCGAGCGCCCGCACCCGCGCGGTCAGCTCCGTGAACGCGAAGGGCTTCGGCAGGTAGTCGTCCGCGCCGAGCTCCAGCCCCTCCACGCGCTCGCTGACGTCGGCGGAGGCGGTGAGCATCAGGACGCGCGTGGGCATCCCGAGCTCGACGATCTTGCGGCAGACGTCGTCGCCGTGGACGAGCGGGAGGTCGCGGTCGAGGACGACCACGTCGTAGTCGTTCACCCCGATGCGCTCGAGGGCCGCGGCGCCGTCGTACACGACGTCGACGGCCAGTGCCTCCCGGCGCAGTCCGGTGGCCACCGCATCGGCGAGCAGCTGCTCGTCCTCGACGACGAGTACACGCACGTCGCAATTCCTTCCCGAGTGCCCTGGTCATGGACGCGAAGAGCGCGGACCGGGCGGTTCCTGAGCACTGACTGTGCGTGTCCATCCTGCCCCGAACGCGCGTAAACCGGCTGTAAGACGGGCTGCGGCCGCCCCCGCCCGGGGCGGGTGCCGGGCGTCTCCCGGGGCCGGTGCGGGGTGTCCCCGGGGTCCGGTGCGCGGGCGGGACTTTCCCGGCAGGATCCGGGGGCGTGCGCCGGGGGCGGGCAGGGGCGCGCCGAGAATTCACCTGATTCACGGGCCAGTTGAGGTTTCTGTGAGGAAGGGCCTGGGGAGGACGACTGCACACCCCGTGATCACGCCCTGTATGTGGCACGCCACAAGCCGTTCTGTCCCCCAGAGGTTGCAGCGTGTGATCCACCCACCCTCGGCACACCCCGTGCCACCGACCCATGACGAGGGGGCGCACGATGGACGCTTTCACCGCAGGACTGCTGCAGCGCATTAGGACGGCGCAGACCGACCTCACACGGGCTCGCGAGACGGGCGACGACTTCCTCGCGGACGTCGAGCAGGCTGAGCTCGAAGACCTGCATCGCCTGGCCGCCGAACACGGCGTGGAGATCGGCGCGACCTGCGCCTGACCCCACCGACGTGAAGGGGCCCCGTGCGGATGCGCACGGGGCCCCTTCACGTGTCCGGGGACGGCCCTCAGGGCCTGTCTCCAAAGTGGCGCCGGCAGGGCTCGCGGTGTCCGTCCTAGTCGTGCCAGGCGCCGTGCTCCTCCAGGAGCTTCTGGAGGGGGGCGAAGACGCCGGGGGACGCCGCGACGGTCAGCTCGCCCGAGGCGGGCTCGCCGGGGCGTCCGCCGGTCAGGCAGCCCGCCTCGCGGGCGATGAGGTCCCCCGCGGCGAGGTCCCAGGGGTTGAGGCCGCGCTCGTAGTAGCCGTCGAGGCGGCCGGCCGCGACGTCGCACAGGTCGATGGCCGCGGAGCCGCCCCTGCGGATGTCCCGCAGGAGCGGGATCATGCGCTGGGCGACGTCGGCCTGGTGGGCCCGGCGGTGCTGGAGGTAGCCGAAGCCGGTGGAGATCAGGGCCTGGTCCAGCGGGGGCGACGGACGGGCGGCGAGGCGGCGGTCACCGACGTAGGCGCCCCCGCCCAGGACCGCGTGGTAGGTCTCGCCGCGCAGCGGGGCCGCCACGACGCCGACGACGGTCTCGCCGTCGCGTTCGGCGGCGATGGAGACCGCCCAGGTGGGAAGCCCGTAGAGATAGTTCACGGTGCCGTCGAGCGGGTCGATGACCCAGCGGATGCCGCTGGTGCCGGGGCTGGCGGCGCCTTCCTCGCCGAGGAAGCCGTCGTCGGGACGGTGCTCGGACAGGTAGCCGGTGATCAGCTTCTCGGCGGCGAGGTCCATCTCGGTGACGACGTCGATCGGGCTCGTCTTGGTCGCGGCCACGGCGAGGTCGTCCGGCCGGCCGTCGCGCAGCAGCGCGCCGGCCCGGCGGCCGGCCTCCAGGGCGAGAGTGAGCAGTTCGGCGACGAGGGGGTCGGCCGGCGCGGGGCCGGTGGACCCGGGGGTCACGGGCTCGGTCATGGGTGCTCCTTAGGCGTACGGGCTGTCGGCGCCGGCGGCCGCCGGCCGGTCGGCCCGCGCCGGGCAGCAGCCGATCGGGCAGAGGTCGTGGGAGGCTCCGAGTGCGCCCAGCGCGCAGCGCTCGGTGCGGACGCCCCGCTCGCTCGCGGCGCGCTCCAGGACGAGCTCGCGCACGGCTGCGGCGAAGCGCGGGTCCGCCCCGACGGTCGCCGAGCGCCGCACCGGGAGCCCCAGCTCCGCGGCCTTGGCGGTGGCCTCCGTGTCGAGGTCGTAGAGGACCTCCATGTGGTCCGAGACGAAGCCGATGGGGACCATCACGGCGGCCGGGGCTCCGGCGCCGTGGAGCTCCTCCAGGTGGTCGCAGATGTCGGGTTCGAGCCAGGGGATGTGCGGGGCGCCGCTGCGGGACTGGTAGACGAGCCGCCAGGGGTGGTCCTCGCCGGTCCGCTCGCGGACCGCGTCCACGATCACCCGCGCGACGTCGAGGTGCTGCTTCACGTAGGCCCCGCCCGCGCCGTGCTCGGCCGCCGGTCCGGAGGAGTCCGCCGCGGAGTCGGGGATGGAGTGGGTGGTGAAGGCGAGGTGGACGCCGGACCGCACGGACGGGTCGAGTTCGTCCAGGGAGGCGAGGACGCCTTCGACCATGGGCTCGACGAACCCGGGGTGGTTGAAGTAGTGCCGGAGTTTGTCGACCCGGGGCAGCGGCAGCCCTTCCGCCTCCAGCTCGGAGAGCGCGTCGGCGAGGTTCTCGCGATACTGGCGGCAGCCGGAGTAGGAGGCGTAGGCGCTGGTCGTGAGCACGGCGATGTGGCGTCGGCCGTCGGTGATCATCTCCCGCAGGGTGTCGGTGAGATAGGGCGCCCAGTTCCGGTTTCCCCAGTAGACCGGCAGGTCGAGGCCGGCCTGCGCGAAGTCCTCCCGCAGCGCGGAGAGCAGCGCGCGGTTCTGGTCGTTGATCGGGCTGACGCCGCCGAAGAGGAAGTAGTGCTGCCCCACCTCTTTGAGCCGTTCCTTCGGGATGCCTCGGCCGCGGGTCACGTTCTCCAGGAACGGGACCACGTCGTCCGGGCCCTCGGGGCCGCCGAAGGACAGCAGCAGAAGGGCGTCGTACGGGGCGGGATCGTGCTGATCGGACATGGACCGATCTTCCCACCCGCCTCACGCGGCCGAGGCGCGGCCCGACGGAAAAACAGGCTGACCGCACCCACTTCAACACCGTAGGCTTTAGCTATTAATTACACGTGTAGAGCCGACGCCCGGAGATCCCCTTGCCCAGTCCCTATCGCGCGATCTTCGCGGCGCCCGGCACCACGTCCTTCTCCGTGGCCGGCTTCGTCGGCCGGATGCCACTGTCCATGATGGGCATCGGCATCGTCACCATGATCTCCCAGGTCACCGGACGCTACGGCCTGGCGGGCGCGCTCTCCGCGACCCTGGCCGCGTCCGCCGCGGTGATGGGCCCGCGGGTGTCCCAGCTGGTCGACCGGTACGGCCAGCGGCGCGTGCTGCGCCCGGCGACCCTGATCGCGCTGGCCGCGGGCGCCGGACTGCTCGTCTGCGTCCAGCAGGACGCCCCGGACTGGACGCTCTTCGCCTTCACGGCCCTCGTCGGCTGCGTGCCGAGCGTCGGCGCCATGACCCGGGCCCGCTGGGCGGAGATCTACCGCGGCGAGGGCCGTCGGCTGCACACCGCGTACTCGTGGGAGTCGATCGTCGACGAGGTGTGCTTCATCTTCGGCCCGATCCTCTCCATCGGCCTGTCCACGATCTGGTTCCCCGAGGCAGGCCCGCTGTTCGCCGGCGTGTTCCTCGCGATCGGCGTCTTCTGGCTGACCTCGCTGCGCGCCACCGAGCCCCGGCCGCATCCGCGCACCGCGGACTCCGGCGGCTCCGCCCTGCGCTCCCCCGGGCTCCAGGTGCTCGCGCTCGCCTTCGTCGCCACCGGCGCGATCTTCGGCTCGGTCGACGTGGTGACGGTGGCCTTCGCCGACGAGCGGGGCGCCAAGGCGGCCGCCAGCCTGGTCCTCGCCGTGTACGCGCTCGGCTCCTGCCTGGCGGGCGCGGTCTTCGGGCTGCTGCATCTCAAGGGCGAGCCGTCCCGGCGCTGGCTGCTGGGCGTCTGCGCGATGGCCGTGAGTATGATCCCCCTCCTACTGGCCGGGAACCTGCCGTTGCTGGCCGTGGCGCTCTTTGTCGCGGGCCTCTCCATCGCACCGACGATGGTGACCACGATGGCCCTCGTCGAAGCGCACGTACCGCGCACCAAGCTGACCGAGGGCATGACCTGGACGGGTACCGGGCTCGCGATCGGTGTGGCGCTCGGCTCCTCGGCCGCCGGCTGGGTGGTCGACGCCCGGGGTGCGGAGGCGGGGTACGTGGTGCCCGTCGTATCGGGTGGCGTCGCGGTGGTGGTGGGTCTCCTGGGGTACCGCCGGCTGGGCAAGCCGGTGCCGACTGGGGAGGGGCAGCGTGAGCGGGACCACGAGGGAGAGCACCGGGGCGACGAGCAGCCCGTGGCGTAACTGGGCCGGGAACGTCACCTCCCGCCCCGTGCGGGAGGTGAGCCCCGCGTCGGCCGACGAACTGGCCGAGGCGATCGCGAAGGCGGCCGAGGACGGGCTGCGGGTGAAGACGGTCGGGACCGGCCACTCCTTCACCTCGATCGCCGCCACGGACGGCCTGCTCGTCCGCCCCCATCTGCTGGCCGGGATCCGGCGGATCGACCGCGAGGCGATGACGGTCACCGTCGAGTCGGGCACGCCCCTCAAGCGGCTGAACGTGGCGCTGGCCCGGGAGGGCCTGTCGCTCACGAACATGGGCGACATCATGGAGCAGACGGTCGCCGGCGCCACCTCCACCGGGACGCACGGCACCGGCCGGGACTCGGCCTCCCTCGCCGCCCAGATCCGCGAGCTGGAGCTGGTCACGGCCGACGGGCGGCTGATGACCTGCTCGGAGAAGGAGAACCCGGAGGTCTTCGCGGCCGCGCGCCTCGGGCTCGGCGCGCTCGGTGTGATCACGGCGATCACCTTCGCCGTGGAGCCGGTCTTCCTGCTCACCGCGCGCGAGGAGCCGATGACCTTCGACCGGGTCACCGCGGAGTTCGACGCGCTGCACGCGGAGAACGAGCACTTCGAGTTCTACTGGTTCCCCCACACGGACAACTGCAACACCAAGCGCAACAACCGCAGCGCGGGACCGGCCGCCCCTCCCGGGCGGCTCAGCGGCTGGGTCGAGGACGAGTTCCTGTCCAACGGGGTCTTCCAGCTGGCCTGCTCCCTCGGCCGCGCGGTGCCCCCGGTGATCCCTTCGATCGCCAAGGTCTCCAGCCGGGCGCTGTCGGCCCGCACCTACACCGACATCCCCTACAAGGTGTTCACCTCGCCGCGCCGGGTGCGGTTCCTGGAGATGGAGTACGCGCTGCCGCGCGAGGCGGCCGTCTCTGCGCTGCGCGAGGTCAAGGCGATGGTCGAGCGCTCGCCGCTGAAGGTGAGCTTCCCGGTCGAGGTGCGGACGGCTCCGGCGGACGACATCACGCTCTCGACCGCCTCGGGCCGGGAGAGCGCCTACATCGCCGTCCACCTCTACAAGGGCACTCCCCACCGCGCGTACTTCACCGCGGTGGAGAGCATCATGACGGCGCACGGGGGGCGTCCGCACTGGGGCAAGGTGCACACCCGGGACGCCGCCTACTTCGCGGAGGTCTACCCGCGCTTCGCCGAGTTCACGGCCCTGCGCGACCGGCTGGACCCGGACCGGCTCTTCGGCAACGACTACCTGCGGCGGGTCCTGGGCGGCTGACGGCGCCTCAGCCGGCCGGCGTCTCGTCCGCCGGTGCACCGGCGGACGGGGTTCCGGTCGCGGGCGGGGTGGGAGCGGGCGTCGTCGACGGCGCGGACGGCGTGGCCGACGGCTCGGGTGTCGGGTCGCCGGAGTCCGAGGGCGTCGGCCCGGGCTCCGGCGTGCCCTCTCCGGTGCCGCGGGACGGGCCTCCGCCTTCCTCCTCCGCGCGGGGCGTCGGGTCGGCGCCGTCGTCCTGCCGCTCCTCCGGGGTCTCGCGGGTCGACGGGGTGCTTCCGGTGCCGTCCTGGCCCCGGACGACCGAGCCGAAGGTGGTCGATCCCTTGGTGCCGCTGAAGTCCTGATCGGAGATCAGCTCGTAGGCGGTGATGCCGCCCATCGAG
Organism: Streptomyces sp. NPDC048338; assembly: GCF_043201055.1. NCBI lineage: Bacteria > Bacillati > Actinomycetota > Actinomycetes > Kitasatosporales > Streptomycetaceae > Streptomyces > Streptomyces sp. NPDC048338. The sequence continues at coordinate 126,534 of NZ_JBICYQ010000005.1, read as the reverse complement.
ACGAGGAAGACGAGGGCCGCGGCGACGGCGGAGCGCTTCCAGCCGCGGACTCGGGTGCCGTGCGTGGTGGCGGCGCCGAACTCCTCGTCGTACGGCGGGCCGGCCCCGACCGGCTGCCACGCCGGGCCGTGCGCGGCGACGGACCCGGCCTGCCGGGCGGCCGACGGAACCTCGACGGCCCGCGCGGCCCTCACCGGCTCGCCGTGGACGGCGACTTCGCGTATCTGCTCGCCCGTGCGCCTGAAGAGGTGCTGGAGGAAGGAGCCGCCGCAGGTCGCGATGACACTGATCAGCCCGGCACCCAGGATCGTGCCGTACACGCCCAGGCTGGAGGCGAGCTTGGCCGCCACGACGGCGGCCACCGCACTGGCGGAGACCTGGGCCACACTCAGGTCGAGCCGCTTCTTCTTCCCGTCCGACGCGGCGTGCTCCTTCTTCGCGTCCTCGGCGTGATCCATTCCCGCCCCTTGCCTGCTCATTCGTTCCACCATGCACCCACAAGGGACATTTGGGCGAAGGGGATAGTTCCGCTTCTGGCGTTTATGTGAACAGCGCCACGCGGGTACAAGATCGCGGAGACTCAACTCCCGTACCGTCGGCAAAGTTGGGCGGCGCGCCGGTCCACCCAGGTGGCCCGAATGGAGTACTGTGTCGAGCCCTGGGTCCGGGCTCTCTCATGGGCGTCCGGGTCATCGGGAGGGGGCCGAAGGTGGCACTCGAACCGGCGGCACCGCGGCACCGCACGGACGCCCGCTGCACAGCGTGACGATCTGTCACTCTACGTGTGCAGACAGGTAACCGTGCCATAACGGCGGTCCAGGGTCCATGCCCGACACGCCGGGCAACTCGGCAAGGTTGTGGCAGGCTGCACCCGGGCAGGCCACACTCGACTAGCGGAAGCAGCGACGCACGTGACGTCGGCAGGCACCACCCGGGAGGTCCCCATGCCCGAACTGCGTGTCGTGGCCGTCTCCAACGACGGCACACGACTGGTGCTGAAGGCTGCTGACAGCACGGAGTACACGCTTCCGATCGACGAGCGGCTGCGCGCCGCCGTACGCAACGACCGCGCGCGCCTCGGCCAGATCGAGATCGAGGTGGAGAGCCACCTCCGCCCCCGTGACATCCAGGCGCGCATAAGGGCCGGTGCCTCCGCCGAGGAGGTCGCCCAGCTCGCCGGAATCCCCGTCGACCGCGTACGCCGCTTCGAGGGCCCCGTGCTCGCGGAGCGGGCGTTCATGGCGGAGCGGGCCCGCAAGACCCCCGTGCGCCGGCCCGGCGAGAACACCGGACCCCAGCTCGGCGAGGCTGTGCAGGAGCGGCTGCTGCTGCGCGGCGCCGAGAAGGACACCGTGCAGTGGGACTCCTGGCGCCGTGACGACGGCACCTGGGAGGTGCTGCTCGTCTACCGGGTGGCGGGCGAGGTGCACACGGCGAGCTGGACGTACGACCCGCCCCGGCGGCTCGTCCAGGCCGTGGACGACGAGGCGCGGGCGCTGATCGGCGAGACGGACGACACGATCGCCGCCGCGCCGGAGCCGAGCTTCCCGTTCGTGCCGCGGATCGCCCGGCTGCCCCGGGACCGGCCGCTCGACCGCGCGCTGGACCGGCAGATCGAGCGCCAGCCGGAACGGCCGTCCGCCTCCGCGGAGCCGGAGGAGGAACGGGACTCGCTGACCAGCCTGCTGGAGGCGGTGCCGAGCTTCCGCGGCGACATGGTCGTCCCTGACCGCAACACCGAACCGTCGTCGACCGAACCGTCCGACGAGCCCGAGGCGGAGGAGCCGCCGGCTCCGGCGGCCTCGGCCGGTGCGGGCTCGGCGTACGCGGACGTCCTGATGCCCCGGGCGGTCTCGGGTCACCGCGACCGTCTGACGGGCACCACCGACCGCCAGGCCGAGGCCGACGGCGTCCGGCCGGGCCGCCGCGCGGCGGTCCCGAGCTGGGACGAGATCGTCTTCGGCACCCGCCGGAAGAAGCAGGACTGACGGCACTCCGCACGTCCGTCACCACACGGGAAGGGGCCCGCGCCGTCGCACGGCGCGGGCCCTTCGCGTGCCCGGGCGGGCCGGCCCCTTACCGGGGTTCCGGTCCCGTGGCCACCGGGCGGGCGGGGTCGTGGGACCACTCCGACCACGAGCCCGCGTACAGAGCCGCGGGGATGCCGGCCAGAGCCAGGGCCAGGACCTCGTGGGCGCCCGAGACGCCCGAACCGCAGTAGACGGCGACCTCGGAGTCGGCGGTCGCGCCCAGGCCCGAGAAACGGGCGGCCAGCGCGTCCGCCGGCAGGAAGCGGCCGTCGGGAGCGACGTTCTCCGTCGTGGGTGCCGAGACCGCGCCCGGGATGTGGCCGCCGACCCGGTCGATGGGCTCGACGTCGCCCCGGTAGCGCTCCGCCGCCCGTGCGTCCAGGAGGAGCCCCGAGCGGGCCACCGCCGCCGCGCCGTCGGCGTCGAGCAGTCCGACCGGGCTCGGCTCCGGTGCGAAGTCGCCCGGCTCCGGCTGCGGGGTCTCCTTCGACAGCTCCCCCGTCCAGGCCGCGAGCCCTCCGTCGAGGACCCGCACGTCGGTGTGGCCCGTGAAGCGCAGCAGCCACCAGGCACGGGCCGCGCCCCAGCCGAGTCCGCCGTCGTAGACCACGACCGGTGTGCCGGCCGAGACACCCGCCCGGCGCATCGCCGCGCCGAAGACCGCCATGTCCGGCAGGGGGTGCCGGCCGCCGGCGCCGGGCGCTCCGGCCAGCTCGGCGTCGAGGTCGACGTAGACCGCGCCGGGGAGGTGGCCGGCCTCGTACTCGGGCAGCCCGGGCGGGCCTCCCAGCTGCCAGCGGACGTCCAGCAGGACCGGGGGCCTCGGCCCGGCCGACTCGCTCACGAGTTCGCTTGCGGTGATGATGGGCTTCATGGGTGCCATCCTCGCGCAGCCCGCGACGCCGCGGGCCGCTCGGTAGGTCAGGCCGACCGGTCGACGGCGGCCAGGACCCGGCATTCCAGGCATCCTCGTGCCGGATCGCGCCAAAATCGGCGCGGCCGGGGCGCACCGCGCGCCCAACGGTGCAACGATCGGCACCGGGCGCGCGGTGAGGCACGTGCGCGGCCGGCGCGACGGCGGGTGTGGACCTCCGCTCCGGAGCCGGCGCCCGGGCCCATCGCTCCGTACGCGTGCGTACGGACGCCCGGTCCCCCGTGCGGCCACGACGATGGTCCGAGGAGAGAGTGACGATGACCGAGGCGACGCGACGCACACCCGGTACACCTTCGTGGGTGAGCCTGATGGTGCACGGCCTTGACGCGACGCAGGAGTTCTACGGCGCGCTCTTCGGCTGGGAGTTCGTGCCCGGGCCCCACCAGCTCGGCCCGTACGTCCGCGCCCTCCTGGACGGCAAGGAGGTGGCGGGGATCGGCCAGCTGCCGCCCGACCGGCATCTGCCGGTCGCCTGGACCACCTATCTGGCCACCGACGACGCCGCCGGGACCACCGAGACCATCCGCTGCTGCGGCGGCACCGTCGCCGTCGGGCCGCTGGACGCCGGCGAGGCGGGCCGGCTGGCGATCTGCTCGGACCCGACGGGCGCCGTCTTCGGCGTCTGGCAGGCCGAGGCGCACCACGGCACGGCGACCGCGGGACCGCCCGGGACGCCGGTCTGGAACGAGCTGCTGACGCACGAGACCTCGATGGTCGCCAAGTTCTACCGGACGGTCTTCGGGTACGAGATCGAGCCGGTCGTCTCCGCGGACTTCGACTACCTGACCCTCCACCTGGACGGCCGTCCGGTCGCGTCCCTGCACGGGGTCGGCACCGCGCTCCCGCGCGACCGGGGCGCGCACTGGATGACGTACTTCGAGGTCGCCGACACGGACGCGGCCGCCCGCCTGGTCACGGAGCTGGGCGGCAGGGTCCTGCGGCCGCCCCGGGAGGGCACGGCGGGCCGCCTGGCGACCGTCACGGACCCCGAGGGTGCCGTCTTCACGATCGTCCGGTCGGCCGACGCCTGAGCCCGCGCACCGGACGCCCGGACGCGCGCTCCGTCCCGGTGCCCCACCTCGCGGCCCCGGGGCAACGGCCCCGCCGGGTCAGGCCCGCCGGCCGCGCACCGGCCTCCGCCGCGTCCGGGAGGGGGAGCGGCCCGCGTCCCCGCCGGGCAGGCCGAGTTCGGTCAGCCGGTCCCGGTCGACGTAGCGGGCGAGCGGGTCGTCCGGACGCAGGCCGTCGAGGAGTGCGACGGCCTCCGCGCGCAGACCGGGGTGCAGCTTCGGCTGCATGCAGTAGCCCACCGCCTCGACCAGCGGTTCCAGCGTGTCCGGCGCGGCTCCCGGGACGGCCGGAGCGGCGCCCGACTCCAGGTCGGGCACCAGGTGGTCGACGAGGGTCAGCGGCACGCGGTTGCTGTTCTCGTACGGCTTGAGCCGCTCCAGCACCGTTCCCGTGCCGACCCGGGCGATGGGGACGCCGTAGTACACGGAGGCCGTGAGCATCGCGGTCGAGAAGCAGCCGACGACGAGCCGGGGCCGGCAGCGGGCGTAGAAGGTCTCGGCGAGCAGCGGGCCGTCCAGGACGGTCAGCCGCACACCGGCGGCCTCGGCCGCCTCCCGCAGGGCCCGGGAGTAGCGGGCGGGTGCGGTCGGGTGCGGTTTGAAGATCACGGAGCGGTGTCCGGCCGCCGCGGCGCCGCGCACCATCCGGGCGTGCAGGTCCTCCTCCTCGTCGGCGGTGAGGATGCCGAGGACGGCGAGGTACTGACCGAGGAGCACGGCGGTGGGGGCGGCCTCGACGGCCGCCGCGACGTGCGGGTCCCCCTCGGCCGCATCGGCGATCTCGGCGAGGACCGCCCGGAAGGCGAAGTCGGGCACGATCTCCGGTTCGACGCCGTACTCGGCGAGGAGCAGCGGGCGCAGTCCGGGCACCAGATCGAGGTGGAGCAGCCGCCGGACGCGGCAGCCGATCGACTGGGGCAGCTCGTCGCGGGTGGGGCCGTAGCTCATCAGCCCGTCGGCGTAGAGCTGCACGGTGCTCTCGGCGAAGACGGCGGCGAGCGCCTTGGCGGGGTTGGCCTGGATGGACTCGACGATGAGTTCGACCGGGCCGTCGCCCAGGTCCCAGGCGGTGCGCAGGACCCGCTGCCAGAGCGGGGTCTCCTCGGGCCGGGGCGCCCAGGAGCCGGGGTGGTGGGGGTGGATGGCCTCGTTCCACTCGACCGTGGTGTCGAAGCGGGCCGCGACGCGGTCGTAGCCGGTCATGGCGTCGAGTCGCAGCGCGGTCTCGGGGATCTCGGCGTTGTGGGACACCAGCAGGACCCGCCGTGCGTGCCCGCGGGCGCCGAACCGGCCGGAGTCCAGGGCGGCGGCCACGGTGGCGGCGCCGTACAGGGTCGACACCTGGAAGATCTGCACGCGCTGCCCACGGCGGCTCGACGGGGGTGCGTCCGGGCTCGGTGCGGGCACTGTCGGGGCGGTGCCCGGCGGGGTGGAGTCCGTGGCCATGGGTCAGGCCGCCTTTCCGGTGGCGCGCAGGCTGCTGAGCAGCGTGCCGCGCGCGCTGTCCATGCCGGCCAGCGTCTCGTCGAGGACCCGCTGCGGCATCCTGCGCAGGGCGTCGGTGACGTCGTGCCGGAGGCGTCTGGCGACGGCCGGCTCGTACTGGTCGGCCTTTCCCATGTGAAAGGCGATCATCGCGCAATAGGTGCGGACCGCTTTCGGCAGGAACCGGTCCGCCTCGGCGTCCGCGGACACGTCTTCCAGCAGCAGGTCGTACGAGGGGATGAAGTCGAGCTGGCGGTTGTCGGTGATCTGGGTGAGCGAGGTGGTGACTCCGCGGCGGTAGAAGGCACCGTGCAGGCTGAGCGCCGCATAGGACGTGGTGGTCAGATGCAGCCGCCAGATCCACAGGCGGTCCTCGGCGGTGCGCAGTTTCGTCTCGAATCGCGAGGCCCCGTCGGCGAAGAGACGGCCGGAATAGATGCCGAACGGGACGAAGGGATAGTCGACCATCGTCACCATGGAGGCCGGGGCGATTCCGTCGCGGGGGTTCATCACCGTGTCGCGGAGCTTGGCCGGGGCGTAGCGTACGGCGCGGGTCCGGCCGGTCGACAGGACGTGGTCGGTGCGGGCGAAGTCGCAGCCCAGGGCCTCGATTCCGTCGACCATGGCGCGCAGGTGACCGGGCGCGTACCAGTCGTCGCCGTCGAGGAAGGTGACGTAGTCGCCGGTCGCCGCGTCGATTCCGGTGTTGCGTGCCTGGGCCACCCCGAGATTCGTCTCGTGCCGGATGACGGTGGCGTTCGGAACGCGGTCCTTCAGCCGGTCGAGCACGTACGGGGTGTCGTCCGTGGAGCAGTCGTCGACCAGCAGGAACTCGAATTCCGGGTCCGCGTTGATCGCGAGGCTGCGCAGGGTGTCGGGGGCGTAGGCCCCGACGTTGTGGAAGGGGACGACGACGGACAGTTTCGGCACACGGAATCCCAACACTCACACACGAGAACCATCGGGCGAACGCGCCCGGTGACCATCCCGGACGCCGCTCAGGCGGGCAGCGTATCGACGGTCAATTCCCGTCGGACGAGGCCGGTGTGCACGCCGGATGAACTCTTCCGGTCCTGCGGAGAAACCGCTGCCGCGCGCCGATCGCCAGCAGGCAGAGCAGGGCCGTGGCGCCGATCGCGCCGCCGAGCCGCAGTCCGGGCGGCCGGAACGAGCAGCCGACGGTGGTCGCCGTGCCGTCGAGCGGAACGGCGATCAGGCCCAGGTGGCGCCGGGCGGGGACGGGGGCGGCGTTCCCCGCGGAGCAGGTCCAGCCGGAGATCCGCGGGACGGCGACGAGGGCGGTGCCCTTGCTGCCCGGCGGGAGTTCGGCGGTGAGGGTGTGGCCCGAGGTCCGTACCGCGGTGGCTCCGGTCGCGGTCGACCGGCGCACGGCCTCGGTCAGCCGGTCCTCGATCAGGCAGCCGACCGGCTGCCGGGGCAGTGCGGGCCGCGTGGCGGGATCCAGTGCGATCCGTACCTCGCCCGAGGCGGGCACGGTGCCGAGCGGCTGCATGGGGCCGATGACGGCGGGCGGACGGCCGGCGAAGGCGACCGGGGCGCCGCCCGCCAGGGCCGCGGTCCCCCGGTAGTCGGGAGCCCAGAACCACACCTGGGCGCCGGCGGGGCAGGAGGCGGTGAGGGTGACCGCGCCGCCCCGCGGGCCGGTGGCGCGGCGGGGCGCGGCGGGCACCTCGTAGACGTCGGCGCCGAGCAGGGCCTCCTGGTTGGCGAAGGCGGACGGGCCGAAGCGGGCCTCGCGGGCCGGCAGCCGCAGGTCGGGACGGACGGTGACGAGCGGCGGCACGGGCGTGTCGGCGGTGGTGATCGTGGCCTCGGGCAGCCGGTCGGTGCGCAGCGGGGCCGACGGCGCCGAGCGCATCCGGGTCCCGATGGAGAAGATCGCGTCGGTCACGGGGTTGTCCAGGCTGACCGGGTGGCGGCCCTTGGCGTAGGAGCCGAAGCCGAGCGAGGCCAGGGTGCGCGAGGTGACGTCGGCGGTCAGGCTGCTGTAGTAGTCGGCTCCCTGGCCGCCGACGAGCAGCACGTCGTTGCCGCCGGGGACCTCGCCGGGGTCGGTGCGCTGCCGGGGCCAGGCGTCCTTGCTCTCGGTGGCCCGTGCCATGTCCGCGTGCCAGGGCCCGAGCCTCGGGGCCCAGGAGACCTCGGCCAGCTGCTGCCGCTCGATCCGGCCCGCGCCGATCGCGGTCTCGCCCGCCTGGGCGAGGACGAGCAGGGCGACGGCCACCGCGGGCATGACCTTGGTGCCGACCGCCTTCCGCCGGGCGAGGAGGACGGCCGCGGCTGCGAGGACGGCGAGCGCCAGGGCGGCGGCGAAGGCGGGATACGTCCAGCGGTCGACGACCGGGCTCTCCCGGGTGGCCAGGGTGAGGGCGGCGAGGACCGCGCCCGCGCCGAGCAGCGCGGGCGTCCGGGGCAGCCCCTGGGCCGTGGACAGCCAGGCCGCGATCAGCAACAGGCCGCAGAGCACGAAGGTCTGACGGTAGGGGATGCCGTTGGGCGAGGCGCCCGCGTGCCAGAGGAGATGCGTGGGTTCCCACTGCATCGAGAGCGCGACCAGTGCGATCGCGGCCGTCCAGCCGAGCCGGGTCCGCGGGGTGACGGCCCCGTTGAAGGGGAGGGTGAGGGCCAGCAGGAGGGCCGGGGTGCCGATGAAGAGGGCGGGGCTGGCGACGCTCGCGGTGGCGGGCAGCAGACGGGCGAGGAACTCCGTCCAGGCGACGGCCGTGAACGTCGTCTCGGGCGTGGGGTCGGCGACCCGGGTGGCCAGGAAGATCACCAGGACGAGCGGGGCCGCCAGTCCGACGCCGACGAGCACCCCCCGGGCGGCACGGAGCAGTCCGGCGAGACGCCGGCGGCCGGTGTCGTCGGCCGTGCACAGGCGGACGGCGAGCACGACGGCCGCGCCGAGCGTCGCCATGTACGCGGTGTAGAAGTTCGCGTACCAGGCCACGGCCACGACCAGCGGGCCGAGGACGGGGCGGCGCCCGGCCCGGGCCCACTCGCCGACCAGGCAGAGCAGCGGGAAGGCCAGCAGGCCGTCGAACCACATCGGGACGGTGGCGGCGAAGTTCAGGGTCCAGCCGCACAGCGCGTACGCCGTCCCCAGGACGGCCGCGACCGGCCACGGGCCGGGGCGCAGCCTCAGGAGCAGCAGCGCCATGGCGGCCCCTGCGGCGGTGATCTTGGCGGCGGTGACGACGTAGAGGGCGAGTTCGGCGCTGTCCGCGGGGAAGAGCAGGACCAGCAGGTCGAACGGGCTGCTGAGGTACGTGCCGTAGTCGCCGAGGAAGTTGGCGCCGAAGCCGGAGTTCCAGTTGAGGAAGAGGTCGCCGTGGGTGTCGCCGCGCAGCAGCCGGCGCCAGTACGCGTGGAACGGCAGGTACTGCTGGCCGAGGTCGACGGTGTTGCGGGTGGTGGGCCCGAAGGGATGGCTGCCGGCCAGCAGGCCGCCGAGGCAGAGGACGGCGCAGGTCAGGAGGGCGGCGGCGGCCGAGGCGCGCTGCGGGGCCCTGTGCCGGGCGCGTCGCGTCCACGCCCGGGCCCGGTGCCAGCGCGCTGCCGTGGCGTGCCCGGTGTCCTCGGGTCCCGAGGTCGACGCCGGCCGTCCGTCGTCCTCGGTCCGGGTGTCCCCGGCCGTCGCACCCCCGGCGCGTTCACTCTCGGCCTGGGCGGATGCGGTCTCGGCAGCAGGGGGCACGCGTCCTCCGGGATGTGTCGCGCGGATGCGCGGAGCCCGGGCGGGACGTCACGGGCCGACGGCCATTACCGCCGAGCCGGGCGACCCGCATCCGATCGGCAGACGGTGCGCGGGTACACCCGAGGTGAACTCGCGGTGCCGCGGCCGGCCGGGAGGGACGGTCAGGAGGGGGTGACGGGGAGCACGTCCGGGGAGAGCGAGCCGGCGTGCGCCGAGGCGCTGGTCATCCGGCGCCGGTGGTGGCGCCGGCACAGCACCTCGTAGCCGATCTCCTCGGCCGGCCGGTTCACGTCGCCGACGACGACCTGCTCGCCCTCCACGACCATCTCGCCGCCCACCGTGCGCGCGTTGTGCGTGGCGCGGGCCCCGCACCAGCACATCGCCTCGACCTGGAGGGTCTCGATGCGGTCGGCCAGCTCGATCAGGCGCTGCGATCCGGGGAACAGCTTGGTGCGGAAGTCGGTGGTGATCCCGAACGCGAAGACGTCGAGGTCCAGGTCGTCCACCACCCGCCCGAGCTGGTCGATCTGCTCGGGAGCGAGGAACTGCGCCTCGTCGACGATCACGTAGTCGACCTTGCCGCCACGGGACATCTGGTCCACCAGGTAGGCGTACAGGTCCATTCCGGGGGCGGCCTCGACCGCCTCGGTCACCAGGCCGAGGCGCGAGGAGAGCTTGCCCTCCCCCGCCCGGTCGTCGCGCGTGAAGATCACGCCCTGCAGGCCGCGCGCCGAGCGGTTGTGCCCGATCTGCAGGGCCAACGTGCTTTTCCCGCAGTCCATCGTTCCGGAAAAGAACACCAGCTCGGGCATGGGAGGTCGGGGACCTTTCGGGTCTGGGAAGCGGAGGGGCCGCGGGAGCGGAACGGGGAAGGGACGGGCAGGGTCAGGAACGGACCTCGAGGAGCGGCACGAGCTGCTCCGCGGGTGTCATCGATCCGTGGACGCCGACCATCGCCGACTCGTGCGGTTCGTTGACGGAGGCGGTGATGATGACGTCGTCGTGGGCGGCGGCGACGACGTCGCCGATCCGGCCGTGCACCCGCTCGTCGATCCCGTCACCGGGCCGGCCGAACCAGCCGAGCGCGACGGCCTCCTCCCGGCTCGCCACCCAGAACTGCTCCCCGAGCACCTCGCGCCAGCAGGTCAGGACGTCGGCCTCGGCACCCGGGACGGCGTAGACGTGGCGGGCACGCCCTTCACCACCGAGCAGGGCGACGCCCGCCCGCAGCTCCCAGTCCTCGTCGAAGTCGATCCGGGACTGCTCGTCGAAGGGGATGTCGACCATGCCGTGGTCCGCGGTGACGTAGAGCGCGGAGCGGGGCGGCAGCTGTTCGGCCAAGCGCTGGACGAGCCGGTCGACGAACATCAGCTGGCCGCGCCAGGCGTCGGAGTCGACTCCGAACCGGTGTCCGGCGCCGTCGAGTTCGCTGTAGTACGTGTAGACCAGCGAGCGGTCCCCGCCGGCGAGCTGCTCGGCCGCGAAGTCCATCCGCTCCTCGCCGGAGAGACGTCCGTGGAACGAGCCGCCGCTCAGCGCGATCTTGGTGAGCGGTGTGTCCTGGAAGATCGGCGAGGAGACCTGCGCGGTGTGGATGCCGGCCTTGTGGGCGAGCTCGAAGACCGTGGGGTACGGCTGCCAGACGCGCGGGGAGGTCCACGGCTTCCAGCGGAGCTGGTTCATCAGCGCACCGGTCGCGGGGTTGCGGGCCGTGTAGCCCGGCAGCCCATGCTCGCCGGGGAACCGGCCGGTGCCGACCGAGGCGAGCGAGGTCGCGGTGGTCGCGGGGAACCCCGCGGTGATCGGGCGCCCGGTGCCGCCGCGCGATCCGGCGAGCAGCGAGGTGAGGTACGGCGCCTCGTCCGGGTGGGCCTTGATCTGCTCCCAGCCGAGCCCGTCGATGAGGAAGACGCAGTTCCGGTCCGCCGGGGTGAGCTCGGCGATCCGGGCCTCGAAACCGGGCACCCCCTGTCCGGCGACGAGGGTCGGGAGGAGGTCGGCGAGCGAGCCGGAGCCGTACGCCGGGAGGGGCGCGGTGTCCAGGGCGAGCGGGACCGGATCGTCCGGCCACCCGGAGGCGACGACGGCGGGCTGCACCATCAGCGGGTCGCCGCGGTGGCTTCGGAGAGCGACTGCGCGAAGGCCAGGGTCTGCCGGACGGTGTCCGGCCCGTCGCCCGCGTCGCTGACGCGCAGGCTGAGGTCGTCGGCGGTGGCGTTTCCGGTGTAGCCGTGGTCGGCGTCGCAGTTGGGGTCGCCGCAGGCGGCGGGCTCCAGGTCGATGCGCGAGACGGCGCCCCAGCCGATGGTGAGGACGACCTCACGGGGCAGGGTGCCGGGGGTGTACGACTCCGGGTTCGCGACGACGCGGCTGACGACGACCGAGGAGATCCGGTCGAGCTTGACCGATTCGGTGGAGGTCGTGGCGTAGGGCGTCGGGGAGCTGGTGTCGGCGTTCTGCTCGTCGGTGTGGCTGACGATGAAACGGTTGGCCGTCAGGACGAGCACGGTGACGTGGCGGCGGACCTCGTTGGAGTCGAACGTGGTCTCCTGGTGGACCAGGTACGACGCGATCGCCTCCCCACCGACGGCGGCCTCCACCGCCTCGGCCACGAGGGCCGGGTAGTAGCCGCTGCGCTCGATCGCCGCGCGCAGCCCCTGGGTCGTCGTACCGGTCTTTGCCATGGACTCCATCCTAATCCGTCGGAAGGGGCGCTCCGGGACGCTTGGGCGAGCACCCGTCCGGCTTGCGGGCCGATGAGGCGGGGCGGGCCGCTGGGAGGGGTGGCCTCTCTCAGTAGCTCGGCAGGCGGCGCGGGCCGAGGTCGGTGCGGGGCGGGGGCGGGGCGAGGCGGACGGTGGCGCCGAGCACGGAGAGCCCGTGCGGGGCCACGACGACGGGTTCCAGGGTGATCGCGACGACCTCGGGATGGTCGTCGACGAGGCGGGAGACGCGCAGCAGCAGTTCCTCCAGGGCCGGGGTGTCGACCGGGGCGGAGCCGCGCCAGCCGAAGAGCAGCGGGGCGGTGCGGATGGAGCGCACGAGCTCGGCGGCGTCCCGGTCGGTTGCGGGGACCAGCCGGTGGGACGTGTCGCCCAGCAGCTCGGAGGCGGCTCCGGCGAGCCCGAAGGACAGCACGGCGCCGACGGCGGGGTCGATGGCCGAACGGACGACGGTGTCGACGCCGCGGGGCACCATCGCCTGTACGACGGGGTGGAGCTCCTCGGGCTTGCCGAGGGCCTGGGTCATCTCGGCGTAGGCGGTTCGCAGTTGCTGTTCGGTGGCCAGGTCGAGCCGGACGCCCCCGAGGTCGGGGCGGTGGCGCAGATGGGGCGCGGTGGTCTTCAGCGCCACGGGGTAGCCGAGCCGCGCGGCGGCCGCGACGGCTTCGTCGGGGCCGGGCGCGGGCTGCGTCGGCCGGACGGCGATCCCGTACCGCGCGAGAAGCTCGCCCGCCGCGTCCGCGTCCAGGGTCACCCCGGCGGCTTCGGCGTCCTCCCCGAGCAGCCGCTCGATCTGGGCGGCGGCGCCGCTCTCGTCGATGTCGTCGTACTCCGGCACCCGCCCGGGCTCGGCGGCCTGCCGCCGCCACTGTCCGTACCGCACGGCTTCGGCGAGCGCCCGCACGGCCCGCTCGGCGGCGGGGTAGGCGGGGATGCCCCCGGTGGCGTGGCCACCGGGCGCGGGGCCGTCGCCGGTGCGAGGCACGGAGCCGTCGACGCCGCGGGGGGCGGATCCCGGGGGCCCGGGCGGGCCGGACGTGGGGGCACCGGGTGCGCCGGCCGGGGCGGGGGCGACGCGGGAGGCACCGGGAGCCGGGGGCGGCGAGGAACCGGCCGTCGGCTGTGCGGCGCCGGGAGCGGCCCGGCCGGCGGTGGACCCCGGGCCTGCCGGGCCGGCCGCCGGCTGCGGTCGCGTGCTGGTGGCGGCGGAGAGGGCCTCCGCCAGACCGCCCATCTCGACGTGCACGACGAGCACCGGCTTCGCCGCGGCCGGGGCGGAGGCGACCGCCGCGCGGAGGTGGGCCGCGAGGACCTCGCCGTCGCCGGACTCGACGGCGCCGTTCTCCCCGACCCAGGGGATCGCCGTCACCACGACCGCGTCGTTGGCGTCGTCCACAAGCGCCGCCGCCAGCGCGTCGCGGAAGTCCGCCGGGCTCGCGGCGGTGGTCAGGTCGAGCGGGCGCAGCGGGCGCAGACCCTCCGTCAGGCAGGCGTCGTACGTCAGCAGCCCCAGCGACTCGGAGTTGCCGAGGATCGCCACCCGCGGCCCGGCCGGCAGGGGCTGGCCCGCGAGGAGCAGGCCGGCGTCGACCAGCTCGGTGACGGTGTCGACGCGGATCACCCCGGCCTGCCGGAGGAGCGCGGAGACCGTGGCGTGCGGGATGCGGGTGACGGGCACCCGGTGTCCGGGCGGCGCGCTGCCGCTGTGCCGGGCGCCCTTGACCACCACGACCGGCTTGACCGCCGCCGTGCGGCGGGCCAGCCGGGTGAACTTGCGGGGGTTGCCGATCGACTCCAGGTAGAGCAGGACGACGTCCGTCTCGGGGTCGTCGTACCAGTGCTGGAGGAAGTCGTTGCCGGAGACGTCCGCGCGGTTGCCCGCGGAGATGAAGGAGGAGAGCCCGGCGCCGCGCCGGTGCAGCCCGGCGAGCAGGGCGATGCCGATGGCTCCGGACTGGGTGAACAGGCCGATCCGGCCGGCCGCCGGCATCTGCGGGGCGAGCGAGGCGTTGAGCCGGATCCCGGCGGACGTGTTGATGATCCCGAAGGCGTTGGGCCCGATGATCCGCATCCCGTACGAGCGGGCCTGCCGGACCAGTGCGCGCTGCCGTTCCCGGCCCTCGGCACCGCTCTCCGCGTAGCCCGCGGAGAGGACGACGAGTCCGCGGACGCCGTGCTCGCCGCAGTCGGCGACGGCCTCCGGCACCCGTTCCGCGGGGACGGCGACGACCGCCAGGTCCACCGGTTCGCCGATCTCGCCCACGGAGCGGAAGGCCGGCACCCCGTCGAACGCGGCGGGCGCGCCCGCCTCCAGGCTCCGGTTCACGGCGAGGACGCGGCCGGTGTAGCCGGAGGCGACGAGGTTGCGCAGCACCGTCCGGCCCACCCCGCCCGGGGCGCGCCCGGCGCCGATCACGGCGACCGAGCCGGGGGCCAGGAGGCGCTGCACGGAGTGGGCCTCGGCCCGCTGCTCCCGTGCGCGCTGGACGGCGAGCGAGCGAACGGTGGGTTCCAGGTCGAGGTGGAGCCGTACGGCTCCGTCCTCGAAGCTGCGCTTCTGGGTGTAGCCGGCGTCCGTGAAGACCTTGATCATCTTGGAGTTGGCGGGGAGCACCTCGGCCGCGAACCGCCGGATGTCCCTCTCCCGGGCGACCGCCGCGATGTGTTCGAGCAGGGCCGAGGCCACCCCCCGGCCCTGGTGCGCGTCCTGCACAAGGAAGGCGACCTCGGCCTCGTCGGCCGGGGCGCTGGCGGGCCGGCCGGTGGCGTCGATGCGGTCGTAGCGCACGGTGGCGATGAACTCGCCGCCGACGGTCGCCGCGAGTCCGACCCGGTCCACGAAGTCGTGGTGGGTGAAGCGGTGGACGTCCTTGGCGGAGAGCCGGGGGTAGGGCGCGAAGAACCGGTAGTACTTCGACTCGTCCGAGACCTGCTCGTAGAAGCTGACCAGGCGGTCGGCGTCGTCGACGGTGATCGGCCTGATGCGCGCGGTGCCGCCGTCGCGCAGGACGACGTCCGCCTCCCAGTGGTCGGGGTATGCGTGTTCAGGCTGTTCCGACGCGCTCTGCATGGGGTCAGCCTACGACCGGGGCACGACGCCGGCACCGGTCGCGCACGACGTGGGTGCCGTGCAAGGTGGGAGGGCCGGAGGGCTGTTCCGGCCGGGCCGGAGGTCGGCACGAGCACCTCGCAACCCATGAGAGACTGGTCTAGACAACCGGCCAAGACTTGAAGGGCAACACCATGGCTGAGCGCCGCGTCAACGTCGGCTGGGCCGAGGGCCTGCACGCCCGCCCCGCCTCCATCTTCGTCCGTGCCACCACGGCCTCCGGGATCCCCGTGACGATCGCCAAGGCCGACGGCAACCCGGTGAACGCCGCGTCCATGCTCGCGGTGCTCGGCCTGGGTGCGCAGGGCGGCGAGGAGATCGTGCTCGCTTCGGACGCCGACGGCGCCGAGGTCGCTCTGGACCGTCTGGCGAAGCTGGTTGCCGAGGGGCTCGAGGAGCTTCCCGAGACCGTCTGACGACACCTCACGCGGGAGCCGCATCCGTCCGAATTCCGGCGGGTGCGGCTCCTTCGTCCATTCCGGATTCATCCGGGGCGGTACGGGCCATTGATCGCCGCCCAGGAAATGCGCACACCGAATTTCGGGCAGCACGATATCCGGCCCCCGTATTCACTGTCTTTGTATACGGCGCCGCCGTTAATTCCGGATGCTCGCGGTGTTTACGGCATGTTGCGAAGGCCTCACACGGCCGTGCCCGGACCGTTTGGGACGGTGCCGCGCCAGCGAGCGCTCGGCGTGCAGCGCGGTCAGCGCCCGCGCCCGCTCGGCGTCGCCGCGGGCCACCGCGTCCACGATCGCCCCGTGCTCCGCCCACTCCTCCACCGGCTGCGCCGCCGGCTCGATCGCGTACATCCAGGCGATCTTGTGGCGGAGCTGGGTGAGGAGCGCCGTCAGGGCCGGACTGCCGGCGGCCTGCGCCAGGGTCTCGTGGAACCAGCCCCCCAGGGACCGCAGATCGTCGCCCTGCCCCCGTCTGGCCCGCTCCTGGCCCAGCCTGACCAGGCCGCGCAGCACCTTGAGATGGGCCTCGGTGCGGCGCTGCGCCGCGCGCGCGGCGCCCAGCGGCTCCAGCAGGGCCCGCATGTCCAGCAGGTCCGCCGCCTCCTGCTCGGTGGGCTCGGCGACATGGGCCCCGGCGTGCCGGCGGGTGACCACGAACCCCTCCGACTCCAGGGTGCGCAGGGCCTCGCGGACCGGGACGCGGGAGACTCCGTAGCGGCGCGCCAGCTGCTCCTCGGTCAGCCGGCTGCCGCGCTCGAAGACACCGGAGACGATGTCGTCCCGGATCGCCGTGCATACCGAGTGCGCGGGAATGCGCATGTTCGACCTCCGCCTTAATCCGCGCGAAACCCATCCGATGGACGCCTGTTCGCCGACCCTTCGTGAACTCTATTGCAGCAGAGGGATATTTCCGAAGGCCACCGTCGGCCCATGGATTTCTTTTGGCCTGCAAAAAAGCCCCGGCTCAGTACGAGCCGGGGCTTTTCTGACGCGGGCGGGGTTCAGACGCTCACACCGCGCGCACGCAGGTACGCGATCGGGTTGATGTCGGAGCCGTACTCGGCGGTGCTGCGGGCCTCGAAGTGGAGGTGGGGACCGGTGGAGTTACCGGTCGACCCCGAGAGACCTATCTTCTGGCCCGGGGTGACGGTCTGGCCGACCGAGACGCTGATCGCCGAGAGGTGACCGTACTGGGTGTACGTGCCGTCGTGCATCCGGATGACGATGTTGTTGCCGTACGCGCCGCCCCAGCCGGCCTCCACGACGGTGCCGGAGCCCACGGAGACGACCTTGGTGCCCGAGGAGGCGTGGAAGTCGACCCCGGAGTGGCTGCCGGAGGACCAGAGCGAGCCGCCGGTCTTGTAGCCGGTGCTGACGTACGAACCGGCGACGGGGAGCTGGAAGGAGGCGAGGCGCTTGCGCTCGGCCTCGCGGGCCGCGCGCTCCTTGGCCAGGCGGATCTCCTTGGCGCGGGCCTCGGCCTTGCGCTTGGCCTCCGCCGCGGCCCTCTCCCGGGCGGCGGCCTCGACGGCCTCCCGCTCCTGGGCGGCGGCCTGGGCGCTCACGGTGTCCGCCAGGACGTCGGCGACGACGGTCTGGTTGAGGCCGGTGTCCTCCAGCGAGGGGGCTTCCGTGTCGGCGGCGAGCGCCGGGGAAGCGAGGGTTCCGATGACGCCGGTGGTGGCGAGGGTGGCGATGCCGGCGATGCCGGCGCCACGGCGCGCCATACGGCTCGGTCCACGATGCTTCCCGGTGGCACGGGTGAACGCCATGTAGTGGCTGATCCTTTCCTTCCTTCTCGCCTACCGGGTTAGCTGACGGGTTCGGAGCAGGAAGGTCTCCTACGGGCCCCTCCGCACGGGTGCGAAGGCGTCCGATTCACCCCAGGGACTTCGTTGTGGGTCCCCGGCTCCCCAGGCTCGCGCCTGACGGGGACTCGGCGATGACTGTCCGATGCCGCGGGCGCGGCGGGTGCAACTGGCGGACAGCCGGAACGAAGCTAAGCGGACCGTCTTTCAATCGCCAAACAGACAGGCCCGTTTGTAAGACATGCCACAGGGCAAACGATCACTCAGCCCTCCATTCCGGACAAAGCAGAGGACCCCGACATACCACTCGATCGGGGTCCCGCTGCCGTGCCTTTTCGGCCACCGGTCTCGGCAATCAGCCGGAGACGACGGTCACTGCGCCGATGCCGAGCGCACGGACCGGGTCCGCGATCGCGGCGGCGTCGCCAACGAGGACGGTGACCAGACGGTCCACCGGGAATGCGTTGACGACGGCGGCGGTCGCCTCGACCGTGCCCGTCTCGGCCAGCCGCGCGTACAACTGCGCCTGGTAGTCGTCCGGAAGGTGCTGCTCGACCTGGTCGGCGAGCGTCGCGGCGACGGAGGCGGCCGTCTCGTACTTGAGCGGCGCCACGCCCACGAGGTTCTGCACGGCCACGTCCCGCTCGGCGTCCGTCAGACCCTCGGCGGCGAGGGTGCGGAGCACCTTCCACAGGTCGTCAAGTGCCGGTCCGGTGTTGGGGGTGTCCACGGATCCGCTGATGGCGAGCATCGAGGCGCCGTTGCCCGCGCCGTCGGAGCGGAGCACCTGCCCGAAGGACCGGACACCGTAGGTGTAGCCCTTCTCCTCGCGCAGCACGCGGTCCAGGCGGGAGGTGAGCGTGCCGCCGAGGCAGTACGTCCCGAGGACCTGGGCGGGCCATACGCGGTCGTGCCGGTCGGCCCCGACGCGGCCGATCAGCAGCTGGGTCTGGACGGCGCCGGGACGGTCCACGATGACCACCCGGCCGGTGTCGTCGGCCGTGATCGGCGGGACGGGGCGGGCCTCGGCGGTGTCGCCCGTCCAGGCGCCCAGCGTCTCGGCGAGGATCTTGTCCACGTCCACGTCGGTGAAGTCGCCGACGACGACGGCGGTGGCCGTGGCGGGGCGGACGTGGGCCTCGTAGAAGGCACGGACGGCCGAGGCGTCGATCGCGGCGACCGTCTCCTCGGTGCCCTGCCGCGGCCGGGACATGCGCGAGCCGGCCGGGAACAGCTCCTTGGAGAGCTGCTTGGCCGCCCGGCGCCCCGGGTTCGCCGTCTCGTGCGGGATCTCGTCGAGCCGGTTGCGCACCAGGCGCTCGATCTCGGTCTCGACGAAGGCCGGCGCGATCAGGGCCTCGGCGACCAGGCCGAGGGCCTTGGGCAGCCGGGAGACGGGCACCTCCAGGGACACCCGGACGCCGGGGTGGTCGGCGTGCGCGTCGAGCGTGGCGCCGCAGCGCTCCAGCTCGGCGGCGAACTCCTCGGCGGAGTGCTTGTCCGTGCCCTCGGACAGGGCGCGGGCCATGATGGTGGCCACGCCGTCCAGGCCCTCGGGCTCGGCGTCCAGCGGGGCGTCGAGGAAGATCTCCACGGCCACCACCTGCTGGCCCGGGCGCAGGCAGCGCAGCACGGTCAGGCCGTTGTCCAGCGCGCCGCGGTCCGGGGCCGGGAAGGCCCAGGGGCGGGCCGCACCGGGCGTCGGCTGCGGGTGGAACTCCATGCTCGTCAAAGACGCGGCGGCGTCGGTCACTGCTCCGCTCCCTCTTCCTCGTCGCTGTCGCTCTGCTCGGCGGCGACCGGCTCGTAGACCAGGACCGCGCGGTTGTCCGGACGCAGGCGGGCCTGGGCCACCGCGCGCACCTCGTCGGCGGTGACGTCCAGGACGCGGTTCACCGCGGTCAGGGCGAGCTGCGGGTCGCCGAACAGCACCGCGAAGCGGCACAGTTCGTCGGCACGGCCGGCGACGGTGCCGAGCCGGTCCAGCCACTCGCGCTCCAACTGGGCCTGCGCGCGCTCCATCTCCTCCGGCGTCGGGCCCTCGGCCGCGAAGCGGGCCAGCTCCTCGTCGACGGCGGCCTCGATCTCGGGCACCTCGACGCCGCCGGAGGTCTTGACGTCCAGCCAGCCGAGCGAGGGGGCGCCCGCGAGCCGCAGCAGCCCGAAGCCGGCGGCGACGGCCGTGCGGTCGCGGCGGACCAGGCGGTTGTGCAGCCGGGAGGACTCCCCGCCACCGAGGACGGTCAGGGCCAGGTCGGCGGCGTCGCACTCGCGCGTGCCGTCGTGCGGCAGGCGGTAGGCGGCCATCAGCGCGCGGGCCGGGACCTCCTCCTCGACGACCTCGCGCAGCTGCTCGCCGATGACGTCGGGCAGGGTGCCGTCGCGCGGGGGCAGCTTGCCGTCGTGGGACGGGATGGAGCCGAAGTACTTCTCGATCCAGGCGAGGGTCTGCGCCGGATCGATGTCGCCGACGACCGACAGCACCGCGTTGTTCGGCGCGTAGTACGTGCGGAAGAAGGCCCGCGCGTCCTCCAGGGTGGCCGCGTCCAGGTCGGCCATGGAGCCGATCGGGGTGTGGTGGTACGGGTGGCCGTCCGGGTAGGCCAGCGCGGTCAGCCGCTCGAAGGCGGTGCCGTAGGGAACGTTGTCGTACCGCTGGCGGCGCTCGTTCTTGACGACGTCCCGCTGGTTCTCCATCGAGGTGTCGTCCAGCGCGGTGAGCAGCGAGCCCATGCGGTCCGCCTCCAGCCAGAGCGCGAGCTCCAGCTGGTGGGTCGGCATGGTCTCGAAGTAGTTGGTGCGCTCGAAGCTCGTCGTACCGTTGAGCGAACCGCCCGCGCCCTGGACCAGCTCGAAGTGGCCGTTGCCGTGGACCTGCTTCGATCCCTGGAACATCAGGTGCTCGAAGAGGTGGGCCAGGCCGGTGCGGCCCGCGACCTCGTGGCGCGAACCGACGTCGTACCAGAGGCAGACCGCGGCGACCGGGGTCAGGTGGTCCTCGGAGAGCACCACGCGCAGGCCGTTGGCCAGCCGGTGCTCGGTCGCTGTCAGGCCTCCGGAGCCGGCCTCGGCTGTGGCCGTGTGACCCATGGGCATGTACGTCCCTTCGATCGCGATGTGGAAAAGTCCTGCCACTGTATGCAAGCGCGCTGACACCTGGCGAAGTTCCCGCAGGTTCGTGGCGTCCCTCTTCCGGGTACCGCGGCGCTCGCGTACGGCCGACGGACGCCTTGACCGGGTCGCGGTCGGACTTGTCAGTGGCACGGTCCACAATGGTCCGCGTCAGATCAACCATGTTGGTGAAGGAGCCGCAGCCGCGATGGCCCGCCGCAGCACGAAGACACCGCCGCCGGACGACGCGTTCGAGGAGAGAATCCTCGACATCGACGTCGTCGACGAGATGCAGGGCTCCTTCCTCGAGTACGCGTACTCGGTGATCTACTCGCGCGCGCTGCCGGACGCCCGCGACGGCATGAAGCCGGTGCAGCGCCGCATCGTGTACCAGATGAACGAGATGGGCCTGCGCCCCGACCGCGGCTACGTGAAGTGCGCGCGCGTCGTCGGCGAGGTCATGGGCAAGCTGCACCCGCACGGCGACTCGTCGATCTACGACGCCATGGTCCGGATGGCCCAGCCGTTCTCCATGCGCGTCCCCCTCGTCGACGGCCACGGCAACTTCGGCTCCCTCGGCAACGACGACCCGCCGGCCGCCATGAGGTACACCGAGTCCCGGATGGCCGCCGCGGCGCTGATGATGACGGAGTCGATCGACGAGGACACCGTCGACTTCGCGCCGAACTACGACG
Organism: Streptomyces sp. NPDC048338; assembly: GCF_043201055.1. Lineage (NCBI taxonomy): Bacteria > Bacillati > Actinomycetota > Actinomycetes > Kitasatosporales > Streptomycetaceae > Streptomyces > Streptomyces sp. NPDC048338. Next base: position 105,390 of record NZ_JBICYQ010000005.1, on the reverse strand, counting down.
GCCAGGAGCAGGAGCCGGTCGCGCTCCCCGCCGCGTACCCGAACCTGCTGGTCAACGGCGCGTCCGGGATCGCCGTCGGCATGGCGACGAACATGCCGCCGCACAACCTCGGCGAGGTGATCGCCGCCGCCCGACACCTGATCCGCCACCCGAACGCGGACCTGGAAGCGCTCATGCGCTTCGTGCCCGGACCCGACCTGCCGACCGGCGGCCGGATCGTCGGCCTGTCCGGCATCAAGGACGCCTACGAGAGCGGCCGCGGCACGTTCAAGATCCGCGCCACGACGACGGTGGAGACCGTGACCGCCCGCCGCAAGGGCATCGTCGTCACCGAACTGCCCTTCACGGTCGGCCCCGAGAAGGTCATCTCCAAGATCAAGGACCTGGTCGGCTCCAAGAAGCTCCAGGGCATCGCGGACGTCAAGGACCTCACCGACCGCGCCCACGGACTGCGTCTCGTCATCGAGGTCAAGAACGGCTTCGTGCCGGAGGCCGTCCTGGAGCAGCTGTACAAGCTGACGCCGATGGAGGAGTCCTTCGGCATCAACAACGTGGCGCTGGTCGACGGTCAGCCCCTCACCCTGGGGCTCAAGGAGCTCCTGGAGGTCTACCTCGACCACCGCTTCACGGTGGTGCGCCGCCGCTCCGAGTTCCGCCGGGGCAAGAAGCGCGACCGGCTGCACCTGGTCGAGGGCCTGCTCGTCGCACTGCTCGACATCGACGAGGTCATCCGCCTCATCCGTTCCAGCGAGAACTCCGCGCAGGCCAAGGAGCGCCTGATCGAGCACTTCTCGCTGAGCGAGGTCCAGACGCAGTACATCCTGGACACCCCGCTGCGCCGGCTCACCAAGTTCGACCGGATCGAGCTGGAGACCGAGCGCGACCGGCTCAACGGCGAGATCGACGAGCTGACCGGGATCCTCGACTCGGACAGCGAGCTGCGCAAGCTCGTCTCCGCCGAACTGGCCGCGGTGGCGAAGAAGTTCGGGACGGACCGCCGCACGGTCCTGCTGGAGTCGGCGGGCGCGCCGGTCGCGGCCGTGGCCCTGCAGGTCGCGGACGACCCGTGCCGGGTGCTGCTCTCCTCGACGGGCCTGCTGGCCCGCACGGCGAAGGCGGACGTGCCGGCGGCGGAGGACGGCAGGCGGGTCAAGCACGACGTGGTCGTCTCGGCCGTCGCGGCCACCCAGCGGGGCGAGGTCGGTGCCGTGACCTCGGCCGGGCGCCTGCTGCGGCTCGCGGTGATCGATCTGCCCCAGCTCCCGGACACCGCGTCCGCGCCGAACCTCGCCGGCGGGGCGCCGGTGACGGAGTTCCTCAACCTGGAGGACGACGAGACGGTGGTCTGCCTGACCACGCTCGACGAGTCCTCGCAGGGCCTGGCGCTCGGCACGCTCCAGGGCGTGGTGAAGCGGGTGGTGCCGGACTACCCGGCGAACAAGGAGGAGCTGGAGGTCATCACCCTCAAGGACGGTGACCGGATCGTCGGCGCGACCGAGCTGCGCACGGGCGAGGAGGACCTGGTGTTCATCACGTCCGAAGCCCAGCTCCTGCGCTACCAGGCGTCCCAGGTGCGCCCGCAGGGCCGTCCCGCGGGCGGCATGGCGGGCATCAAGCTCGGCGCCGGTGCCGAGGTGCTCTCGTTCACGGCGGTGGATCCGGGAGCGGACGCGGTGGTGTTCACGGTCGCGGGCTCCACGGGCACGCTGGACGACTCGGCCGGCACGTCGTGGAAGCTGACGCCGTTCGACCAGTACCCCCGCAAGGGACGGGCGACCGGTGGTGTGCGCTGCCAGCGGTTCCTGAAGGGCGAGGACATGCTCCTGCTGGCCTGGGCGGGCGAGGCACCGGCCCGCGCGGCGCAGCAGAACGGCACGCCGGTAGAGCTCCCGGAGACCGACCCGCGACGGGACGGCTCGGGCACCCCGCCGACCGCGGCCGTGGCCTCCCTGGCCGGCCCTCTCGGATAGCGCTCCGACCCCACGCGAACGCCCCCTGTCCCGCGCCACGGCGCGGGACAGGGGGCGTTCGCCGTCCCGCGGCCCGGGCGAGGGCCGGTGTCAGGACGGGTCGCGGGGCGGGACCGTGGGCGCGTACGTCGCCTCGATCCCGGCGACGATCAGGCGCAGTCCGTCCTCGAAGCCGGTGTCGTAGTCGGTGAAGAGCTCCGTCCCGGCCGCCGCCGAGAGCGGGTACTCGGCCAGCCGCTCCGCCCGCCGCTCGACGTCGAAGCCCTCGCGCGGCTGCCCCGGCACCGGCTCGGCGCCCTGCTCCTCCGTCACGAAGCCCAGCGTGAACATGTACGCCGTGGTGCTGGCCCGTACCGCCTGGTGCAGCGAGAAGCCCGCCTCGACGAGCGCGCCGAGCTGGAGCTCCATGTCCGCGGCGAAGTCGGTCCCGGTGAAGCGGGCGCCGCTGTAGACCTTGGCGCCGTCGCGATAGCGCAGCAGCCCGGCGCGCAGGCCCCGGTTGACCGCGAGGATCCGCTCCTGCCAGCCCAGGTCGCCGGCCGGCCGCGCCGTGGGGTCGGCGACCATCTGCCGGTACATCACGGTCGCCATCTCGTCGAGCAGCGCCTGCTTGTTCTTGAAGTGCCAGTAGAGCGCGGGCGCCTGCACGTTCAGCTCCTGGGCGATCGCGCGCAGCGTGAGCCCTTCGAGGCCCCGCTCGTTCAGCAGGCCCAGCGCGGTCTCCGCCACCTGCGCGGGGTCCAGCCGGTTCGTCTTCTTCGTCGCCACCCCGTCACGGTATCCCCTTGACAACTTAACACCGTTAAGGAGATGCTCCGGGCCATGGAACTTAACAGCGTTAAGGAACGTGGAGACAGTGGCATGAGCAGCGACACGAACACCGGGACGGACGTCCTCGTCGTCGGAGCGGGCCCCACCGGACTGGTGCTCGCCATCGACCTGGCCCGCCGGGGCGTGCGCACCCTGCTGGTCGAGCAGGCGGACCGGCTCTTCCCCGGCTCGCGCGGAAAGGGCGTCCAGCCGCGCAGTCAGGAGGTCCTGGACGACCTCGGCGTGCTGCCCCGCGTCCAGGCGTCTGCGTCCCTCTACCCGCGGATGCTCGCCTGGGAGGGCACGGAGCGTCAGCACGAGTGGGACATGATGAAGCGCTCCGAGCCGACCGAGCAGGTCCCGTACGCCAACACGCTGCTCATCCCGCAGTCCCGGACCCAGGAGCTGCTGCACGAGCGGCTGGCGGAGCTCGGGGGCGGGGTCCGGTTCGGCGCGGCGCTCACCGGCTTCCGCCGGTCCGCGGACGGGGTCGAGGCGGAGCTCTCCACCGGCGAGACGGTGCGGGCGTCCTACCTCGTGGCGGCCGACGGCGGACGCTCCACGGTCCGCAAGGCCCTCGGCATCGGCATGACGGGCGAGACCGTCGACCCGCGGCCGATGCTCGTCGCCGACGTCCGGCTCTCCGCGAAGGCGCTCGCGGACCGGGCCAACTGGCACATCTGGCCCAAGGCGCCCGGCGGTGGCGTGGCACTGTGCCCGCTGCCCGGGGCCGACCACTTCCAGCTGATCGCCGGGTTCGAGGACGAGGCGGCCCTCGTGGACACCTCGGCAGAGGCGGTGCGCGGGCTCGTCGCCGAGCGCACCCCGCTCGCCGCCGCGGACGTCGTCGAGGTGCTGTGGGCCTCCGACTTCCGGGCCCGCGCGGCGATGGCGGACCGGTTCCGCGACGGGCGGGTCTTCCTGGCGGGCGACGCGGCGCACGTGCACTCCCCCGCCGGCGGCCAGGGCCTCAACACGAGCATGCAGGACGCCTACAACCTCGGGTGGAAGCTCGGCCAGGTGCTGCGCCACGGCGCCCCGGCCGCGCTGCTCGACTCCTACGAGGCCGAGCGGATGCCGGTCGCCGCCGACGTGCTCGGCATCAGCACGCGGATCCACCGCGCCTCCGCCGAGGGGGAGAACACCCGGCGGGGCGAGGAGGTCCAGCAGCTCGGCCTGGGGTACCGGGACTCGGCCCTCGCCGTCGAGACCCGGACCGGGCTCGCCGAGGACGCGCTGCGGGCGGGCGACCGCGCTCCGGACGGGCCGTACGGCCGGGAGCGCCTCTTCGACGTCTTCCGCGGGCCGCACTTCACGCTCCTCGCCGTCGGCACGGAGCCCCCGGCCCTCGGGACACCCACGGTGCGCACGGCCCGCCTCGACGCGTACGAGCCCTACGGGACGGGCCTCTTCCTGATCCGGCCCGACGGGTACGTGGGCTGGGCGGGCGAGAGCGCGGACGGTCTCGCGGACTACCTCGCCGCCGTCGGCGTCGCCCCCGTCCCGGCGGCCGCCGGAGCCTGACGGGCCGCTACGGCACCACGTCCGGCGCGGGCTCCGGCTCCGGTACGTAGCGCAGGACGCCCCACATGCTGTGCTCGTCGGGGACGTCCCCGGGGCCGTTCAGCTCGCACCCGGCGAGCCCCTTGCGCAGCGCCGGCGCGTCGATGCCGGAGCCGATGAGCACCAGCTGGGTCAGCCTCTCCTCGCCGGCGGGCCAGGGCTCGGGGAAGAAGCGCAGGAAGCGGCCGACCGCGTGGACGAGGTAACGGTTGTCCGGATCGGCCGAGCCGAGATCGACGAAGCCCTTGATGCGGTAGAGGCCCCGCGGCCGGGAGTCGAGGAAGGCCATCAGGCGTCGCGGGTGCAGGGCGGTGCCGGTGGAGAACGACAGGGCCTCGTAGTGCGCGTGCGGATGCCCCGCCTCGTCGTCCGGGTCGCCGTGGAGCAGGTCCTCGATGGACATCTGCCCCTCGATCTCGCCCTCGGGCACGACCCGGTCGAAGAGGACCTCGGGGTCGACGCGCCCGTACGAGGCGCGGATCACGGCGGCCCGGTCCGCCAGTTCGGCGACCGTCTCGTGCACGGTGCCGAGCTCCTCCTCCGGCACCCGGTCCGCCTTGTTCACCACGACGAGGTCCGCGAGGGCGAGGTGGCGGTCGGTCTCGGGGTGCCGCTCCCGGGTCGCGGCGAACTCGGCGGCGTCGACGACCTGGACGAGGCCGCCGTACATGACCCGCGCGTTCTCACTGGCGAGCACCATCCGTACCAGCTCCTGCGGCTCGGCCAGGCCGCTCGCCTCGATGACGATCACGTCGAGCCCGGAGGAGGGTCGGGTGAGGACCTCCAGGTACTCGTCCAGTTCGCTCGCGTCGACGGCGCAGCACAGGCAGCCGTTGCCGAGGGACACGGTGGACCCGACCTGTCCGGCGACGGTCATCGCGTCGATCCCGATGTCCCCGAAGTCGTTGACCATGACCCCGATCCGGGTCCCGCGGGCACTGCGCAGCAGATGGTTGAGCAGCGTCGTCTTGCCCGCCCCCAGGAACCCGGAGAGGATCACGACGGGGATCTGCTGCGTGCTCAAGGGAAGCCCTCCGGTGTCTCGGCGAAGCCCCCAGGATAGGCACGCCCCGGGGCACGGCCGGGGCTCCGGGACTTCCGGTCACGCTCCGGTTCCGCTTACGGTTCCCGGAGCTCCGGGACTTCCGGTCACGCTCCGGTTCCGCTTACGGTTCCCGGCATGCGTCCCGCTTCGACCACCGCGCCACGGCACCTCGCGCGCCGTCCGCGGTTCGGCCGGCCTCGACGGGTCTTCTCGCAGGTCCTGCTCATGCAGCTGGCCATCGCCACCGGTGTCACGGTGCTGGCCACCGGCCTCTTCCTGGCGCCGCTGAGCGCCCAGCTCGACGACCAGGCCATGCGGCGCGCGCTCGCCATCGCCGAGACGACGGCCTCCCCCGAGGTGGCCGCCGCGCTCGGGCGGACCGCGCCGTCCGCGAGCGGCCTGGTGCAGGCGGAGGCGGAGCGGATCCGGCGGTCGACCGGCGCCGAGTACGTCGTCGTCATGGACACCCGGGGCGTGCGCTGGTCCCACACCGACCCCGCGCAGATCGGCAGGGTCGTCTCCACCGATCCCAGCGCGGCGCTCGCCGGCCGCGAGGTCATGGAGATCGACGACGGCACCCTCGGCCGCTCCGCGCGCGGGAAGGCACCGCTGCGGGACTCCGGCGGTGCCATCGTCGGCGCGGTGTCGGTCGGCATCGAGTACGACAGCGTCCACGACCGTCTCCTCGGGGCGATCCCTGGTCTCCTCGCGTATGCCGGCGGCGCGCTGGCCGCCGGCGCGCTCGCCGCGTACCTGATCTCCCGCAGGCTCCAGCGGCAGACCCACGACCTGGCCTTCTCCGACATCTCCGCGTTGCTCGCCGAACGCGAGGCGATGCTGCACGGCATTCGTGAGGGGGTCGTCGCCCTGGACGGTTCCGGCCGCGTCCGGCTGATGAACGACGAGGCGCAGCGCCTCCTCGGGATCGGTCCCGAGGCCGCCGGGCGCCCGCTGGAGGAGGTACTCGGCTCCGGCCGTACGGCCGACGTGCTGGCCGGCCGCGTCACCGGCGAGGATCTGGTGACCGTGCGCGGCCACCGGGTGCTGATCGCCAACCGGATGCCCACGGACGACGGCGGCGCCGTCGCCACCCTGCGCGACCGCACCGAGCTGGAACGGCTCGGCCGCGAACTGGACTCCACCCGAGGCCTCATCGACGCGCTGCGCGCGCAGGACCACGAGCACGCCAACCGGCTCCACACCCTGCTCGGCCTGCTGGAACTGGACCTGCACGAGGAGGCCGTCGAGTTCGTCACCGAGGTCGTCGGGGTCCATCGCGCCACCGCCGAGCAGGTCACGGAGAAGATCCACGACCCGCTGCTGGCCGCCCTCCTCGTCGGCAAGGGCACCGTCGCGGCGGAGCGGGGCGTCGCCCTGCGGATCACCCCCGGCTCGCTGCTCCCCGACCGTCTGGTGGACCCGCGCGAGCTCGTCACGGTCGTCGGCAACCTCGTCGACAACGCGCTCGACGCCGCCGCGGGCACGCCCGAACCGCGGGTCGAGCTCACCGTCCGCGCCGAGGGACGCACCGTCGTCCTGCGGGTCGCCGACAGCGGCCCGGGCGTGCCCCCCGACCGGCGCGAGCTGATCTTCACCGAGGGCTGGACCACCAAGGAGCCGCCGTCCCACGGCAAGCGCGGCCTGGGCCTGGCGCTCGTACGCCGCCTCGCCGAACGCCGGGGCGGCAGCGCCCGGGTCGGCGCGGGGCCCGACGGGAGCGGGGCGGAGTTCACCGTCGTCCTCCCGGAGGCGCTGGACGAGCCCGCGCCGGACGGGCCGGTGGCGGAGCCGGGCCTCCCGGTCGGCACCGGCTCCCCGGAGGAGGCCCGGTGATCGGCGTCCTCGTCGTGGACGACGACGCCCCGAGCACCGCTACGTCTGGGCGGCCTCGGGCGGCTGAGACCGACCGGGGAGCGGGCGGAGCCGGGAGGTGCGGACTCCGGCGGCCCGGACGGGGCCTGGACCGGTCAGACCGCCCCCGCCCCCGTGAGCGCGCGGACCTCCGTCTCGGCGTGCCGGGCCTCGTCCGGCGGCTCGGGTGAGGTGATGGTCCCGATCCAGCCGGCCAGGAAGCCCAGCGGGATGGAGACCACCCCGGGGTTCTGCAGCGGGAAGACGCGGAAGTCGGCACCGGGGAACAGCGCCTCCGGAGTGCCGGAGACCACCGGGGAGAGGACCACCAGCACGACGGCCGGGACGAGCCCTCCGTACACCGCCCAGACCGCCCCCCGCGTGGTGAAGTTCCGCCAGAAGAGCGAGTAGAGCAGCACGGGCAGGTTGGCGGACGCGGCGACCGCGAAGGCGAGGCCGACCAGGAAGGCCACGTTGAGGTCGCGCGCGAGGAGCCCCAGGCCGATCGCGGCCGCCCCGATCCCGGCGGCGGCGAGCCGGGCCACCGTCACCTCGCTGTACTGCTTGGCATGGGCGCTGCGGCGGCGCAGCGAGGCGTACAGGTCGTGGGCGACGGACGCCGAGGAGGCGAGCGTGATGCCCGCGACGACGGCCAGGATCGTCGCGAAGGCGACGGCCGCGACGACCGCGAAGAGCACGGTGCCGCCGGTCGATCCGGCTCCCCCGCCGAGGTCGAGCGCGAGCAGGGGGACGGCGGTGTTGCCGGCCGCGTTGGAGGCCCGGACCGCGTCCGGGCCGATGATCGCCGCCGCGCCGAAGCCGAGCACGATCGTCATCAGGTAGAAGCTGCCGATCAGTCCGATGGACCAGACGACCGAGCGCCGGGCGGCCCGCGCGGTGGGCACCGTGTAGAAGCGCGACAGGATGTGCGGCAGGCCCGCGGTGCCCAGGACGAGGGCGATACCGAGGCTGATGAAGTCGAGGCGGGCGGTCCAGCTTCCGCCGTAGCGCAGTCCCGGCCCGAGGAAGTCCCGGCCGTGGCCGCTGCGTTCGGCGGCGGTGGTGAGCAGCTGGTTGAAGTCGCCGTGGAAGCGGAGCAGGACGAGCACGGTGAGGGCGATCGTGCCCGCCATGAGCAGGACGGCCTTGACGATCTGGATCCAGGTGGTGGCCCGCATCCCGCCGAGCGACACGTAGATCACCATCAGCGCTCCGACGCCGATCACGGTCCAGGAGCGGGCGGCCTCGCTCGTGCCGCCGAGGAGGAGGGCGACCAGGCTGCCGGCGCCGACCATCTGGGCCACGAGGTAGAGCACGGAGACGGTGACCGAGGAGGTTCCGGCGGCGATCCGCACGGGGCGCTCGGCCATCCGGGAGGCGACGACGTCGGCGAGGGTGAACCGGCCGCAGTTGCGCACCAGTTCGGCGACCAGCAGCAGGACGACGAGCCAGGCGACCAGGAAGCCGACGGAGTAGAGCATGCCGTCGTAGCCGAAGAGCGCGATCAGGCCGGAGATGCCGAGGAAGGAGGCGGCGGACATGTAGTCGCCGGCGATCGCGAAGCCGTTCTCCATCGGGGAGAAGAGCCGGCCGCCGGCGTAGAACTCCTCGGCCGAGCCGTGCCGGCTGCGGCTCACCCAGGTGGTGATCCCGAGCGTCACCGCGATGAACACGCTGAAGAGGACGAGCGCCAGGGTCTGATGGTCTCCGGTCACCGCTGGAACCCCCTCGTCATCTCCTGGGTGTCCCAGCGCAGTTCCAGCGCTGCCCGATCCCGGCGCAGCCGGGCGTGCCGGGCGTAGGCCCAGGTCAGCAGGAAGGTGGTGAGGAACTGGCCGAGTCCGGCGAGCATCGCCACGTTGACCGCTCCGGCGACGGGGCGGGCCATCAGCCCGGGGGCGGCGGTCGCCGCCACGACGTAGGCGAGGTACCAGAGGAGGAAGGCGAGCGACGCCGGGATCACGAACCGGCGGTAGCGGCTGCGTACTTCCTGGAAGGCCGGGCTGCGCTGGACCTCCAGATAGATGTCCGCGGCGCTGTGGGCCGCCTGCTGCCGCGGTACGGCGCCGGGCGCCAGGGCGCGAGCGTCCGGTGCCCCGGAGGGGTCCCGCCGGTCCCCGGCCGTCGCCCGCTCTCCCGCGGCGGCCCGGTCCGCGAACGCGGTCGCCGACCCGGAGTCCGCCGGCTCACCCGTGTCGGCCGGCTCGCCCCAGCCGGCGGCCAGGGCGTCGTACCAGGGGTCGTCGATCCGCACCGCGGGGGCGCCGGGCCCTTCCTGCTTCTCCACCGGTGAACTCTCCTTGTCAGCGAACCGTTTCGGCCGCGTGCACAAGAATGGACAGAGCGGGAAGATCCAGGACTCTTCTCCTCTGCCACTTCACCCCATCAGGTGACGGAATCCCCACGTGGCCTGACGAGCCCTTGCTGATAGGCGTACCGGACCGCCTGCGCCCGGTCGCGAACCCCGATCTTGGCGAAGAGGTTGTTGATGTGCGTCTTCACGGTCGCGGTGGAGATGCGCAGGCGGACGGAGATCTCCTGGTTGGACAGCCCGTCCGCGACCAGGGCCAGCACCTCGGCCTCGCGCTCGGTGAGTCCGTCGGGCGGCGCGGCGGCATCCCGCGAGCCGGTGGACGGCGCACGGCGCGGTACGTGCTGTTCGGGCTGGTCCAGCAGCCGTTCCAGGAGCCGCCGTTGGACGGCGGGATCGAGTCCGGCCCGCCCGTCGAGCACGTCCCGGACGGCCCGGACGATCTCCTCCCCGCCCGCGTCCTTGGTGAGGTAGCCCCGCGCTCCGGCCCGCAGCGCGGGGAAGAGCGAGTCGTCGTCGGCGTAGGTGGTGAGCACGACCACCTCGGTGCCGGGGTGCTCGGCGCGGATGCGGCGGGTGGCCTCCACCCCGTCGCAGCGCGGCATGCGCAGGTCCATCAGGACGACGTCGGGGGCCAGTGCGGCGGTCAGGGCGACGGCCTCCTCCCCGTCCCGGGCCGAACCGACCACCTCGATGCCGGGAAGGAGGCCGAGGACCAGCACGATGCCCTCGCGGACCATGGCCTGGTCGTCGGCGACGACCACCCGGGCGACCCGCTCGCCGGTGGCCCCTTCCGTCCCGGGCCCGCTCATGCCGGCACCCGCAGGCGTACGGCGAAACCCGTGCCGTCGGGACCGGCCTCCAGGGTGCCGCCGAGGAGTTCGGCACGCTCGCGCATGCCGAGCAGGCCGTAGCCCGCGCCGGAGGCGGCCAGGGAGACGTCCGGGCCGTCACCGCCGGTTTCGGCAGCGGGCGTGCCGGTGTCCCGGACCTCCAGACCGACGTCCCCGGCTCCGTAGGCGAGCAGCAGCGTCGTCCTCGCCCCCGGCGCGTGCTTGCGGACGTTGGTGAGGGCTTCCTGGGCCACTCTGCGCACCGCCTGCGATGCCTCCGCCGGCAGCGGCCGGCGCTCTCCGGTCACCCTGACCTCCGCCCGGTCCTCGCGGGCCAGCTCCCGCAGGTAGTCCTCCACCGGCACCATGTCGCCGCGGAGCGCGGAGAGCGCGTGGCGGGTCTCCGCGAGGCCGTCGCGGGCCATGGATCGGGCGGCGACCACCCGCTCCAGGATCACCTCCCGGTCGGCGCCGGCCTCGATCTGCAGGCGGGCGGCCTCCAGGTGCACCATCTGGGCCGAGAGGCTGTGGGCCAGCACGTCGTGGATCTCGCGCGCGATCCGGGCCCGCTCGGCGAGCGCCGCTGAGGTGGCCTCCGCCTCACGTGCCGCCCGTTCCTGCCCGAGCAGCCGGAAGCCGGCGCTGCGTGCCTCGGCGTCCAGCCGGAGCGAGTAGCCGCCGAGCAGCACGGCGGAGGTGGTGACCGCGGCGCCGAGGATGCCGGTGTCGTCGGCCTCGACGAAGGCGGCGAGCAGCACGAGGACCGTGGCGAGGCCGACGACGAGCGGCAGCCGTTCCATGGCCGAGGCGCAGACGACGATCCAGAGGAGGGTGGCGGTCACCGGGGCGTCGGCGAGGCTCGCCCCGAGTCCGACGACCGTGACGGCGGCGAGCAGTCCGAGCGAGTGGGGCAGCCGGTTGGCGAGGGTGGTCCGGTGGAAGCCGGCGAGCGCCGCCGCGCAGAGGGCCACGCCGATCGGGGGCACCACGCCGTACCAGCCGGGGAAGGCACCGGAGAGGTACGCGCTGGTCACCGCCCAGGAGCCCAGGGCCGCGAGGAGCAGGCCGTCGAGCACGAGGCGCCCCCGCGGCACGCCGACCCGGCTCAGCGCCTCGGGAGCGGGCCAGGCCGTCCACCTGCCGGTGCCGCGCCTGTCGCCGTCCGCCATCGTCGTCCCCCCTTCGTCGTGACGATGCTACGGACGGGCACGGGCGAGGGGATCGTCACGGAGACGGATCACGCGCCTCCACCCCCGGGTGGACACGGGGCGCCGGGAGGCGCGGTGCCCGGACGGGCACGAGGCCCCGAGCGGGATTCCGCTCGGGGCCTCGGTCGCGTGCTCCGGCCGGTCAGGCGTCGATGCGCGAGCGGTCCAGGGTCGCCGCCGAGCTGGTGATGAATTCCTTGCGGGGAGCCACGTCGTTGCCCATGAGCAGGTCGAAGACCTGCTCGGAGGACTCCAGGTCGCCGATGTTGATCCGGCGCAGGGTGCGGTGGCGCGGGTCCATGGTGGTCTCCGCCAGCTGGTCGGCGTCCATCTCGCCGAGGCCCTTGTAGCGCTGGATGGCGTCCTTGTAGCGGATGCCCTTGCGCTGGTACTCCAGCAGCGTCTGGCGCAGCTCGTTGTCCGAGTACGTGTACACGTACTTGTCCTGGCCCCGCTTGGGCTGGACGAGCTCGATGCGGTGCAGCGGCGGCACGGCCGCGAAGACCCGGCCGGCCTCGACCATGGGCCGCATGTAGCGCTGGAAGAGCGTCAGCAGCAGCGTGCGGATGTGGGAACCGTCGACATCGGCGTCGGTCATCATGATGACCTTGCCGTACCGGGCCGCGTCGATGTCGAAGGTGCGGCCCGATCCCGCCCCTATGACCTGGATGATCGCCCCGCACTCGGCGTTCTTGAGCATGTCCGAGACCGAGGACTTCTGGACGTTGAGGATCTTGCCGCGGATCGGCAGAAGCGCCTGGAACTCGCTGTTCCGCGCGAGCTTGGCGGTGCCGAGCGCGGAGTCGCCCTCGACGATGAAGAGCTCGCTGCGCTCCACGTCGTCGCTGCGGCAGTCGGCGAGCTTGGCCGGCAGCGAGGAGGACTCCAGGGCGGTCTTCCTGCGCTGCGCGTCCTTGTGCTGGCGGGCCGCGATGCGGGTCCTGGCGGCCGCCACGGCCTTCTCCAGGACGGCGCGGGCCTGGGCCTTGTCGTCGCGCCGGGTGGACGTCAGGAAGGCCTTCAGCTCCTTGGCGACCACGTTGGCGACGATCCGGCGCGCCGCGGAGGTGCCCAGCACCTCCTTGGTCTGCCCCTCGAACTGCGGCTCGGCGAGCCGGACGGTCACGACCGCGGTGAGCCCCTCCAGGGCGTCGTCCTTGACGACGTCGTCCTCGGCGACGCGCAGCAGCTTGGCGGAGCGCAGCACCTCGTTGACGGTCTTCGTGATGGCCTGCTCGAAGCCGGACACGTGGGTGCCGCCCTTGGGGGTGGCGATGATGTTCACGAACGACTTGAGCATCGTGTCGTAGCCGGTGCCCCAGCGCAGGGCCACGTCGACGCCCAGTTCCCGGGTGACCTCGGTGGGGGTCATGTGGCCGAGGTCGTCGAGGACCGGCACCGTCTCCTTGAACGTGCCGGTGCCCGTCAGGCGCTGGACGTCGCAGACGGCCTTGTCCTGGGCGAGGAACTCGCAGAACTCGCTGATGCCCCCGTCGAAGCGGAAGGTCTCCTCGCTCTTGCCCACGCCCTCCAGGTCCCGCTCGTCGCGGACCACGATGGTCAGGCCGGGCACCAGGAAGGCGGTCTGGCGAGCACGCTGGTGGAGCGTCTCCAGGGAGAGCTTGGCGTCCTTCAGGAAGATCTGGCGGTCGGCCCAGTACCGGACGCGGGTGCCGGTGCGGGCCTTGGGGACGCGCTTGCCCTTCAGGAGGCCGTTGGCCGGGTCGAAGGGGCTGTCGGGGCCCTGCTCGGTGAAGATGCCGGGGACACCGCGGCGGAAGCTGATCGCGTGCGTGGCGCTGTTCCGGTCGACCTCGACGTCGAGCCGGGCGGACAGGGCGTTCACCACGGAGGCGCCCACGCCGTGCAGACCGCCGGAGGCCGCGTACGAGCCGCCGCCGAACTTGCCGCCGGCGTGCAGCTTGGTCATGACGACCTCGACGCCGGAGAGCCCGGTCTTGGGCTCGACGTCGACCGGGATGCCCCGGCCGTTGTCCTGCACCTCGACGGAGCCGTCGTCGTGGAGGATCACGTCGATCCGGTCGCAGTACCCGCCGAGGGCCTCGTCGACCGAGTTGTCGATGATCTCCCAGATGCAGTGCATCAGGCCACGGCTGTCGGTGGACCCGATGTACATGCCGGGGCGTTTGCGAACCGCTTCGAGCCCTTCGAGTACGAGCAGGTGCCGCGCGGTGTAGTTGGAACCGTCACGGTCTGCGGTCAGCAGCGCACTGGACGGCACGGACGTCTCGGCGGTCACGCGGTTCGCTCCTCGCTGAATTTGAAATGTGGCCCGGTGGGTAAGGCCCGGCGTCTGTCACCGGTTCAGAGGGTACCGATGCCTGGTAGAGCCGTTGTCACGCCACCCTCCCTGATTTCTCATGCTAGTCCAGAGTCGTATGGATGTTCGATCCCTCGAAGGGGTGACGTGAACATCACGTTCCCTTCCGCGCATGAACCATTTAGGCTCCGGGCACGTCCTCATCAACAACCGGCAACCAGCCGGGAGGACGAACCGACCCAGCAACGCGAAATCCGTAGAGCGACGCAATACGGCTCATTCGCCGCCAACCGGCAGCAGACAGCCACCTTGGTAAGAAGTTTCCAGGAAAAGCCACGAGCGGGAACGTTTTCGGCCTGGTTGGATGTTGACCCTGGTACGACAGCTCGTCGAGCTAGAGAAGAGGCGACGTGACTACTGTTCTGACCCCCGCGAGCCCCCTGACGGCCGCTGACCGCTGCGACCGCTGCGGCGCCCAGGCCTACCTGCGCGTCGTGCTGACCAGTGGTGGAGACCTGCTCTTCTGCGCTCACCACGGGCGCAAGTTCGAGCCGGAACTCAAGAAGATCGCCGCGGAGATACAGGATGAGACGGACCGGCTCACCGACGTGCCGGCCAAGGCAGTAGACGAGGACCGCTGACGCCTCGCATCCACGACGAGCCATGGGCCGGTCGCTGACCGGACGACGGGCGGCCGCCCCCGCGATCAAGGGGGGTGGCCGCCCGTTCTCGTGCCCGGGGACCGCCGCGGCGGCTCACAGGCCGCCGGAAGGGCGTCTCAGAGGTTCCGCGGCAGGACCGTGGAGACGCGGGTGTAGACGCCCGGGTTCTCGGCCTGGCCGCAGCCGCTGCCCCAGGACACCAGGCCGATGAGCCGTCCACCGGCCACCAGCGGCCCGCCGCTGTCCCCCTGGCAGGCGTCCTTGCCTCCCTGCGGGTCTCCCGCGCAGAGCATGGTCTCGGCCCGGTAGCCGGCTCCGAAACCGCCCGGATACGCCCGCTCGCACGCCGTGTCCGGCAGCACCTGGACCGTGGCGGAGCGCAGGGCGGACGCGTAGTGGCCGTTTCCCGTGGTGTCCCCCCACCCGTAGACCTCCGCCGCCGTGCCGGGGCTCTCGACGGCGTCGCCCGGACTCGCGACCCCGATCACGTACGACTGCGGCAGCGCGGTCGCCAGGGTCAGCACCGCCAGGTCGCCGGAGTTGGTCCTCGGGTCGTAGTCCGGGCTGATCCACGTCGACGAGACCCGGACCTCCCGGCCGTCCTGGCCGCCGAGCGAACTCCGGCCCGCGATGACCTTGAAGTCGGGCAGCTGGGACGGCTCACCGCCGAGCACCTCCCTGCCGAGGCAGTGGGCCGCCGTGAGCACCCGCGTGGGCGCCACGACCACACCTCCGCAGAACTGCCCCGCGCGGGTACCTCCGAACCGGTCACGGCTGGAGAGGGCCACGACCCAGGGGGCCTCCTCGGTCCGGGCCGGCTGGCCTCCGACCACGACGCTGTCGGCGAACGCGGGCGGGGCGGCGGCGAGCGGCCCCGCCGCCGCCGAGACGAGGCCCAGAGCAGCGGTCACTGCTCGGGCGAAGGGGCGACGCATAGAGCCTCCTGACTCTCCGGAACTTTCCGTGCACCCAGCGTCGTCCAGGCTCCTCCTCCGTGCACCCGCGCCGCGCCCAGCGGAAGGGCCCGGCTCCCCCACGGGGGAGCCGGGCCCTTTCACGCCTGGCGCTCGGCCACACCCCGCAGGGGGCGGCCGGCGACGGGTGACTAGTCGAGGTAGTCGCGCAGCACCTGCGAACGCGACGGGTGACGCAGCTTCGACATCGTCTTGGACTCGATCTGGCGGATCCGCTCACGCGTCACGCCGTAGACCTTGCCGATCTCGTCCAGCGTCTTCGGCTGGCCGTCGGTGAGACCGAAGCGCATGGAGACCACGCCGGCCTCACGCTCGGAGAGCGTGTCGAGGACGGAGTGCAGCTGCTCCTGGAGGAGCGTGAAGCTGACCGCGTCGGCCGGGACGACCGCCTCGGAGTCCTCGATCAGGTCGCCGAACTCGCTGTCGCCGTCCTCACCCAGCGGGGTGTGGAGGGAGATCGGCTCACGGCCGTACTTCTGGACCTCGATGACCTTCTCCGGGGTCATGTCGAGTTCCTTGGCCAGCTCCTCCGGGGTGGGCTCGCGGCCCAGGTCCTGGAGCATCTGGCGCTGCACACGGGCGAGCTTGTTGATGACCTCGACCATGTGCACCGGGATACGGATGGTGCGGGCCTGGTCGGCCATGGCGCGGGTGATCGCCTGCCGGATCCACCAGGTGGCGTACGTGGAGAACTTGTAGCCCTTGGTGTAGTCGAACTTCTCGACGGCGCGGATCAGACCCAGGTTGCCCTCCTGGATCAGGTCCAGGAACAGCATGCCGCGGCCGGTGTAGCGCTTGGCCAGGGAGACCACCAGACGGAGGTTGGCCTCCAGCAGGTGGTTCTTGGCGCGGCGGCCGTCCTCGGCGATGATCTCCAGCTCGCGCTTGAGCTTCGGCGCCAGCTTGTCGGAGTTCGCCAGCTTGTCCTCGGCGAACAGGCCGGCCTCGATGCGCTTGGCGAGCTCGACCTCCTGCTCGGCGTTGAGCAGGGGGACCTTGCCGATCTGCTTCAGGTAGTCCTTGACCGGGTCCGCGGTGGCACCGGCGACGGCGACCTGCTGCGCGGGAGCGTCGTCCTCGTCCTCGTCGGACAGGACGAAGCCCTTGGTCTCGCCCTCGGTCTCCTCGTCCTCGCCCTTGCCGGGAGCGGCGTCCTCGAGCAGTTCCTCGCCCTCGACCGCGTCGTCGGCGTCCTTCTTGGACGTGGACTTCTTCGCCGCCGTCTTCTTGGCGACGGTCTTCTTCGCCGCCGTCTTCTTGACGGCGGTCTTCTTCGCGGCTGCCTTCTTGGCCGGAGCCGCGGCCTCGTCGGCCGGGTCCGCGCCCTCGGCCGTCGCCGACTCCGGAGCGGCCGGGACGCTCTTGGCCACGGTCGTCCTGGCGGTGACGGTCTTGGTGGCGGTGCGCTTGGCCGGGCTCTTCGCTGCGACGCTCTTGCGGGCGCGCTTCGGCGACTCCGCTGCACTGACCATCAGCGTCACACCCTCTTCCTCGAGGATCTGGTTGAGGCTGCGCAGAACATTCTTCCACTGGGTTGGCGGAATCTGGTCAGCCTCGAAGGCCCGACGCACGTCATCGCCGGCGATCTGCCCATCAGCCTTTCCCCGCTCGATGAGCGCCATCACAGACTCGGACTCGGCGATCTCCGGCGGGAGCGTACGGGATGTGCTGGCCGACACGAACAACCTCTCGGAACGATGGAAAACGGCTTCCGGCCCCGCCCATGATCGGGCCGGAGCCGACGACCGTCGGCGGGGAATGTGCCGACGGCGCGCGGGCTGGACCGGGGAACTGCACAGCGCCTCAGGCGGCTGCTGTATTCCTTCCTCGGCCGTCACCTCTTAGGTCATCGCACGGCTTCGAGGAGTGTTACGCCCAATCTGCGTGGCCCGAGTCACACCTCATATGCGACACATCACCTCAGAAGGGTAAATGGTTGCACATTTTCGCCGCCGAAACCCCCGCGGCCCCGGGGACGCCGTACGCCCCCGGGTTCCGCGCGGGTCCGGCGACCCTCGATGCGAACGATTCCGCGCATCCGGCCATGGCCCGCGCGTCAGTGCTCGCGCGGAGCGGGCACCACGCCCCCGGGGTCCGGGTGGACCGTGAGCAGCTGGCGCATGGCGGTCTCGGCCCCGATGGCGTCCCCTGCGGCCACGGCGTCGACGATGCGCGCGTGATGCACGATGCACGACTCCCCCGGACGGTCACAGCCGGTGACGGGGCCGCCGGAGACCTGGAGGGCGGCGGAGACGATGCCGGAGAGGTGCTCCAGCATGCGGTTGCCGGCGAGCTGGATGAGCAGGGAGTGGAACTCGGCGTCCGCCCGGGAGAAGGTGATGCCGTCACCCTGGGCGAAGGCGTGCCCCATGATCTCGACCATGTCGGACAGCCGCTGCTGGACGTCCTCGCGGCCGTGACCGGCGGCGAGCCGGGCGGCCAGCGGCTCGATCGTCCAGCGGAGCTGGTTCAGCTCCCGGCGCTGGTCGTCGCGCTGCGGCCCGAAGGCGCGCCACTCGATGATGTCGGGGTCGAGCAGGTTCCAGTCACTGACCGGCCTGACCCGGGTGCCGACGTTCGGGCGGGCACTGACCAGCCCCTTGGCCTCCAGCACGCGCAGCGATTCACGGACGACCGTGCGGGAGACCTCGAAGCGCTGGCCGATCTCCTCGGGGACGAGGGGGCGGTCGGCGCCGAGGTCGCCGGAGACGATCATCTGCCCCAGCTGCTGGACGAGCTGGCCGTGCAGTCCGCGACCCCGACTGCCGGCCGAGCGGCGGCCGACCCGGCCGAGGTCCGTCTCCACCCCCTCCCAGGAGGGCGGCCCCACGCGATCGGCGACGGGCGCCTCCGTGTACGGGTATCGATCGAGATCGCCCGAGGCGCCGAGGCCGGAGTCGACGGAACGGGCGGCGGTCATCATGGTGTGCGCAAGGGTACTCACGCATCCTTTGTCGGCGTGGCTCCCGTGACCCTTGAGGTCTTTGGTGAAAAGCACACGAAAGGGTGATCGGCGCCCCCTACACAATTGACGATTATTCGGACATAAGGGGCAGTTTTTGAGGGAGTTGCCGACGCGTCGGAACTCTTCGATCCGGAAGTGATCACCAACGCGCCTTACGGCTCAGCCCGGTGAACAGATAGGCGCACAGAAGTGCCGTCAACGCGAACGTCAGCGCCACCCCCACGGGTTGCACGACCACCCGGAGTGCCCCCTCGAGCCAGTGATCGACAGCCGCGGGCCACTCCAGGCTCGCGAATTCCCTGAGTCTGGCCGGGAGTCCGGCGACGGGGCGCACCGACGGTCCCGAGACCAGCCTGCCCAGCAGCGGGACGAGGACGATGGGCACGGCCAGCACCGCGGCCACGCCGGCGGCGGCCGCGCGGAACACCCCGGCGCCCAGCACCCCGGCCCAGGCGCAGCCGATCAACAGGCCCAGCCAACTCGCGCACAGCGTCGCCCAGTTGTCGGGCAGGGGGATCAAGTCACCGCCGTAGACGAGGCGGAGGGCCTCCAGGTCCGCCACCACGACGACGACGGCGAGTACGACGGCGACGCCGGCCGCGACCGCGAGTTTGGCGAGCAGCAGGCCGAGACGGCGCGGGACCGTGCCGCGCCCGGTGGTGAGGGCGGGGTAGCGGTACTCGTCCCCGAAGGAGAAGGCGCCGAGCAGGCCGGCCCCGAGGGCGGCGGGCGGCAGGGGCGAGAGGGCCGGCCACCCCGCGAGGGCCGCGGGCAGGGGCGTGCGGCCGCCGCGGGCGAGCAGGACCGAGATCAGGACGGAGGCGCCGACGGTCGCGGCGAGCACCAGCCAGGTGGGCGGCACCCCGAGCAGGCGACGGACCTCGTACCGGAGGGGTCGCAGCGGCGCCCGCGGCGGCCGTCGCCTCGCCGACGCGACGGGGGTCACCGTGGCACGGGTCTCCGGGGCGGGACCTTCGAGGTCAGAACCTTCAGAAGTAGGGCCTGCGAGGTCAGAGTCTGCAGGAGTGGGCTCGGGCTCCGCCTCCGCCTCGAACCAGAGGTCCGGCGGGAACAAGGGCCGGGTCCCGGGCGCGGCACAGGACTCGGACGCAGAGGCGGACGCGGGACCGGGCTCCCACTCCGACTCGGGGCCGGCAGCCGCCGTGGACGGGTGCGCGGCGTCGAAGAGCTCCGGCTCGGGTCCCGCTCCGATGCGGCGCGCGACGAGGACGTCGAGTTCCCGGGGTCCAGGATGTCCGGGGGTTTCCGGGCGTGCGAGGGCTCCGGGAGCTCTGGGATCCTCGGGGTCGAGGTCGGGGTCTTCGGGGTCAGCGGGGTCTCCGGAGCGGACCGTCCGGCCGACCCGGTCTCCGCCGGAGCCGGTGTGATCCCGAGCCGCCGGGAGGGCGGGGCCGGTGTCACCCACCTCGTCGGCCAGTTGATGAATGAGCACCCCGTGCCGGAAGGCCGCCTCCCCGATCGTCGCGCAGTCGCTGCCGTAGACGGAGAGGCGGTTCCCGTTCTCGGTGACCACCTCGACGGGGCGCTTGGCGGCCCGCGCCTCCTGCGTCACGACGGCGGCCAGCCGTGCGGCGTGCGGGGTGCGCACGGCCACGCGGGGACGCAGTCTCGTGCGGGCGAAGTCGGCGACGTCCTGGTCGGCGACGAGCCGTCCGGCATCGAGGGTGACGACGTGGTCGGCGTGCCGGGCGGCCGTCCTGGGGTCCTCGGTGGTGAACAGGACGGTGCCGCCGTCCTCCGCGTGGGCGCGCAGCAGTTCGTAGAGCCAGGCGCTCTCACGGACGGAGAGGCCGGCACCCGGTTCGTCGAGCAGGAGGGTGTGCGGATCGCCCAACAGAGCACAGGCGAGTCCGAGTCGGCGGTCCATTCCGAGCGGCAGAGTGCCGATGCGCTGGTCGTGGAGGCCGGTGAGGCCGACGACCCGCAGCATCTCGTCGGCCTGGGACACCGGTACCCCGGCGGCGGCGCAGAGCATGCGCAGCTGGCTGCGCAGGGTGCGCGAGGGGTGCCCCGCGACGTCGCCGAGCAGCACCCCGACCTCGCTCGCGGGGTGCGCGACGCGGTGGAGGGGTCGCCCGCGGAAGGAGGTCACGCCGCGGCCCGGTTCGAGTTCGAGCATCAGGCGCAGGGCGGTGGTCTTGCCGGACCCGGCGGGTCCGAGCAGGGCGGTCACCTGGCCCGGGTGGGCGTCGAAGGTGAGATCGTCCACGGCGGGCGGAAGGTCGCGGCGGGGGCAACTGGTGAGTCCGATGGCCTGGAGCATCGCTTCTCTCGCGGTAGGTGAGACCGCTCCGCGGCAGGGTGGCGGCTTGCGAAGCAAGATAACGCTACATTTCGGACTTTTAGTGCAGCGCTGAGCTCTCGGGGCGCCTCGGCGCGCGTCCGGACCCCGCGGGCCGAGGTGTGGCACTGCGGGCGCCTGTGCGACGGGCGCCCCGGTGATGGACGTCGGGCCGTCAGACCTCGGGACGCAGCATGGGCGGGTTGAGCAGGGTCGCCCCTCCGGCCCTGAACAGCTGCGCGGGACGGCCGCCCTGACGGGTGGTGGTCCCACCGGCAGGAACCAGGAACCCCGGGGTGCCGGTCACCTTCCGGTGGAAGTTGCGCGGGTCGAGGGCCACCCCCCACACGGCCTCGTACACCCTCCGGAGCTCGCCGACCGTGAACTCCGTCGGGCAGAAGGCGGTCGCCAGCGAGGAGTACTCGATCTTGGAACGGGCCCGCTCCACCCCGTCGGACAGGATCCTGGTGTGGTCGAAGGCGAGCGGCTCGGGCTGCTCCCCCTCGGGAGCTCCCGACTCCTCGCGGCCGAGCAGCTCTTCGACCGGTGCCCAGCGGGCGCTGTGGGCGTCGCCGCCCGCGCGCGGCGCCGGCAGGTCGGGCGAGAGCGCCAGGTGGGCCACGCTGACCACCCGCATCCGCGGGTCGCGGCCCGGGTCCCCGTAGGTCGCCAGCTGTTCCAGGTGCGCGCCGTTGCCGGGCGCGGGCTGCGGGGCGGCCGGGTCGTGGACGCAGAGTCCGGTCTCCTCGACCAGTTCGCGTGCCGCCGCGGCGCTGAGGTCCTCGTCGTCCCGGACGAAGCCGCCGGGCAGCGCCCATCGCCCCTTGAAGGGCGCTTCTCCCCGTCGCACGACCAGGGCGCACAGCGCGGGGCCCCGGACCGTGAGCACGACCAGATCGACGGTGACGGCAAACGGCGGAAAGGCCGACGGGTCGTAGGGAGACATGCCGCGATCATAGTCGTCTTCCTGACGATAAACACGCCCCGCAGGTACACCGACCATGACTTCTTCTCCTCCTCGCGAGGCACGCGGCACGTGACGGACACCCATCGCTCACACCCCCAGCTGGAGGCCCTCGGGGGCCTCCTCCACCATGCCGAGCCCGAGCCGGCTCACCCGCACCGCGAACGGCCCGCCCGCGACCCGGAGCCCGGACAGACGCACCGCGCCCAGCGGGGCGGACCTGACGGGCTGCAGGGCGATCGTGCCACCCGGAACGTCGGGACGGATACCGGCCAGGACGGCCAGGAGGTGGACCCCCGCGGCGGCGGCCACCGCGGCGGGCCGGCAGGCCGCCGGGTGCGGCACCGGGACCGCGCCGGCCGTCCGCTGCTCCCCCGCGTACATCTCCGGCAGCCGGTACCCGAACGCCTCGGCCGCGTCGACGAGCCCCCGCAGCAGGGACGCGGCCTCCTTCTCGTATCCGGCGGTGGCGAGCCCGGCCACGGCCACCGCCGTCTCGTGCACCCGCACCGCTCCGGAACGGTGCCCGAAGGGGTTGTGTCCCGGTTCCTTGCCGCCGAGGCTCCGCAGCCCCCAGCCGGAGTCCAGCAGCGGCGTGCCGAGCAGTCTCGCCAGCTGCTCGGTCGCGGCCTTGTCCAGGAGCCCCGGCGCGTACCGGCCGCCGCCCAGCAGACCGGTGTCCAGGAGGTGCGCCGCCCAGCCGCCCATGAGGGGCCAGGACCGCCCTCCCGGCGCCCTGGCCGCGACAGGACGGCCGCCGGAGGGGTCGTCGAGCCAGAACTCCTCCCGGAACCGGGCCCGCTGGACTCGTGCCCAGTCCCGCAGGTGCTCTCCTCCCGGACGGTCGCAGGCGTCGAGCAGGTCGGCGCCGAGCACGGCCGCGCGATGGGCGTGTGCCTGGGTCTCCGCCCGCCACGGCCCGGCGGGGCCCGGGTCCGGCACGAAGCCGCTCGGGTCGGCGGCGGCGCGCAGCCAGCGCAGACACCGCTCCGCGGCGGGGAGCAGCCCTTCGAGGTCCTGCTCGGGCAGTCCCCACCGTCTGGCCTCGGCCAGGACGGCCGGGAAGGCGAGGGTCGCCTCGACGCCGGTGCAGCGGGGCGGGAGGTACGGTCCGGCGTCCCGGAGAGGGCCCGGGATGCGACCCGATTCGGGTCCCGGTCCGTCGAGTTGGGTACGGGCGAGGACGCGGAGCGTGGTGGCGGCGAGGCGGGTGCCCAGAGGCAGGGCCATCCGGGCGGCCCAGAGGGCCTCGGCGGTGGCCGGTCCGCAGCGCCAGGGCACGCCGGCGGCGAGATGGACGTCGGACGACTGTGCGGCATCGCGCTGCAGCAGGGCGCGCAGGTCGTCGAGGGCGACCCGCAGCAGATCGCCGAGCCGTGGGTCGTCGCCCTCGGCACGGGCCTCGGCGAGGACCTGGCCGCCGGGGCGTCCCGCCCCCGAGGGGCCGGCTCCGGAAGCGCGGGACGTCCGGTCGCCTCCCCGGACCCGGACTTCGATACTGAGGGCGTCACCGGGCTCCAACTCGATCTCCCAGCGCAGGAGTCCGGCAGCGGCCAGCGCGTCCACCGGCGGCGGGTCCGCAGTGACGGCGGCGTACCGCCCGTCGGCCGTGGTCCACCGCAGTCCGGTGCCGTGGACGCTCGGGGCGAGCTCGGGTCCGGGCAGCCCGGCCGCAACCGCCCCCAGATCCGCGAGATCCGTCGCCAGGGCGATCTCCACGGGGAGTCGGAGCGGCCGGGCGGCGGAACTGCGCAGGACGATCCGCTCCGTTCCGTCCGCGGCCCGCGTGCGCTCGACGGTGAGACCGGGGTCGGGCCCTGCGTCGGCGGCGGTACGCAGGACGCCCGTGAACACCGCGCGGTCGGCGGCCGCCCGTCTGCCCCGGAGCGGCACGGGTTCGCGGCCCGCGATCCGCAGCACGCAGCGGGAGAGGAGTCGCCGGCCCGCGAGGTAGACCCCTTCGAGGCCGTGGCCCGTGAGCTGCCCGTGCTCGGCGCAGACGGCGAGGGCGGGCAGGGCGACACAGATGATCGCGTCGTGCACGGCGGGCAGGTCTCCCGGCCGTGCCGTGCCGGCGGACGAGGTGCCGACGCCGGACGCGGGCCCGAAGGCGGCGCTGGGGGCCTGGGCGGGGCTGAGGGCCATGAGTGTTCCGTGCTCTCTGTGCGGTCCGGACAGCCGGGGTGGCGTCGGCGGCACGGGCCGTACGGTCCCGCCACAGAGCTGAACGCCTCGGCGGGCGGCCGGGTCACGGTCGTCACCTTCCGCTCCTCGTCCCGCGCTGTCCGCCGCGCCGGGTACCGGTGCCCCGTGCGGACTTGACGAGGCTGACGCCCGGGCGGGTCCCGGCCGACGGTCCGGTCTGCCGCGGCCCCCTGGGCGGGCCGGTCCGCTGCCGCACCCGGCGCCGCGCCGTCCGGCCCTCCGCGGGGCGCGGGTCGTCCGCGGGGCGTGGGTCCTCCGCGGGGCGCGGGTCCTCCGCGGAGCCCTGAGGCTCCCCCATGGGGCTGCCGTCCGCCGCAGGACTTCCGTCCGCCGTGTCAGGCGCTCCGGCCGGGACGGCCGTGTCCGCCTCCGCACGGGCTCGGCGCTCACCTCGCAGGCAGCTGCGCAGCGATTCGGGATCGAGTCCCTCGTTGCACGCCTGGTGCAGCAGGCGGGCGAAGAGGTAGTCGGGGTCGGCGTCCAGCGCGAGGCCCAGAGCCACCCGGGCGGCCGGTTCGTCGCCCGTCGACCAGGCCGTCCATCCGGCGAGGGCGAGCGGCGCGGCCGCGTGCTCCTCGAACGGGGTGACGCAGCGGCGGGCCAGTGCCCGCCACAGCCGCAGGGCCGCGGCGCCTTCCGCGCCCTCCATCCATTCCGCGGCCCGGTCCCGGGTCTCCCGGTCCTGGAGCCCGAGGATCAGGGCCGCGGCCTCGTCGTGCGTCAGCAGTCCGTCGTCGGCCGCGTCGGCCGCTGCCGTCCCCACCTGGAGGCCACCGGTGGAGGAGGCGGCTTCCAGCACCCCGCCGACGGGCCCTGCGGCTCCTGGGACGGCCTCTCCCCCGGCGGGTGGGGCGAAGCGCCGGAGCGCCTCCCCGGCGAGCTCCAGAGTGGCCTCCTGCACCTCCCTGCGGCCCTGCCCGGTGGGGGCGTCGAGGATCCTCGGCACGATCACGGCGGCGGCGGAGTTCAGCGCCTGGCGCTGCGGCTCGTCGTCCGGGGACGTGTGGGGCTTCAGCCGCGCCTGCATGTCCTTGAGCGATCCGCGCACCTGGATCCCCGCGTAGGTGGCGGTCGCCGCCATCACCGAGGTCCCCGTGAGGGCGAGAGGGGTGCCGTCCGTGGGGCAGCAGCGCACGTCGGGGCAGCAGTAGGAGAAGTACAGGCCGTCGGAGATGCACAGAGCCTCGTAGACCGGGATGTCGAGGGCCCCGCAGGCGGTGCGCAGCCGCTGGGCGAAGGGCCGCAGGCGCTCCATCACCCGCCGGCCGGTCTCGCCGGGCGCGGGGTCCTGGCAGAGGAAGACCACGATGCCGTCCGGCCGGGTCCCGACCCGGCCGCTTCCTTCGACGAGGCATTCGGCAAGGCCCTCCGCCGTGGCGGGCCACTCCTCCGGCGAACCCGGGATGCCGAGCCTGACCCGGCCGCCGAAGCGGCCGTGCTCGCCGTGGAGGGCGACGAGCACCACCGAGTCGGTCGGGTGGAAGCCCAGCACGAACGGGAGGGCGTCGGCCAGTTCGGCGGGCCCGCGCAGGGTGATCTGCTGCGCCGGGGCGGTTGTGCGTGATTCGTGTCGGTTCGTGTTCATGGTCACGACGGTCTCGCGGACCCCGTCGACCGCGAAAGCCCTGTGGATAACTCCCGCAGCCGGTTGTCCACAGATCTCGCGGCCCGTTCGCGCATTGTCCGAGCCATCGGGTTGCATGGGGGCATGACCAACGCAGAGCCTCTCGAAGACCGCGCCGCACTCCGGGCCACCGCCGATGCCGTACTCGCCCGTCTGGTCGGGGACCCCACGGGAACGGCGAGACTGCGGGAGGACCAGTGGCGGGCCATCGAGGCGCTCGTCGCGGACAAGCGCCGGGCGCTGGTCGTGCAGCGCACCGGCTGGGGCAAGTCCGCGGTGTACTTCGTGGCGACCTCGCTGCTGCGCTCCCTCGGCAGCGGTCCCACGGTGATCGTGTCCCCCCTCCTGGCGCTCATGCGCAACCAGGTCGACGCCGCGGCCCGTGCCGGCATCCGCGCCCGCACGATCAACTCGTCCAACACGGAGGAGTGGGAGACCGTCCAGCAGGAGGTGGTCGACGGCGAGGTCGACGTGCTGCTGGTCAGCCCCGAGCGGCTCAACAACCCCGACTTCCGCGACCAGGTCCTGCCCCGGCTCGCCGCCGCCACCGGCCTGCTCGTGGTCGACGAGGCGCACTGCATCTCCGACTGGGGTCACGACTTCCGGCCCGACTACCGGCGTCTGCGCACGATGCTGGCCGACCTTCCGGCCGGGGTGCCGGTGCTCGCCACGACCGCGACGGCCAACGCCCGGGTGACCGCGGACGTGGCAGAGCAGCTCGGCACGGGTGCCGGGACGGACGCCCTGGTGCTGCGCGGCCCGCTGGACCGCGAGAGCCTCAGCCTCGGTGTCGTCCGCCTCCCGGACGCCGCCCACCGGCTGGCCTGGCTGGCGGACCACCTCGGGGAGCTCCCGGGCTCCGGGATCATCTACACCCTCACGGTCGCGGCGGCCGAGGAGGTCACGGCCTATCTCCGCCAGTGCGGGCACACCGTGTCCTCGTACACGGGCCGCACGGAGAACGCCGACCGTCAGCAGGCCGAGGAGGACCTCCTGGCGAACCGGGTGAAGGCGCTGGTGGCGACATCCGCCCTGGGCATGGGGTTCGACAAGCCGGACCTGGGTTTCGTGGTGCACCTCGGGTCGCCCTCCTCACCCATCGCGTACTACCAGCAGGTGGGTCGCGCCGGCCGTGGGGTGGAGCACGCCGAGGTGCTGCTGCTGCCCGGGAAGGAGGACGAGGCGATCTGGCAGTACTTCGCCTCGGTCGCCTTCCCGCCGGAGGAGCAGGTGCGCCGCACCCTGGACGTGCTGGCGCAGGCCGACCGGCCGCTCTCCCTGCCCGCCCTGGAGCCGCTGGTCGAGCTGCGCCGCACACGGCTGGAGACCATGCTCAAGGTGCTGGACGTGGACGGCGCCGTGCACCGGGTGAAGGGTGGGTGGACGAGCACCGGCCGGCCGTGGGCCTACGACGCGGAGCGGTACGCCTGGGTGGCGCGGCAGCGCTCGGCCGAGCAACAGGCGATGCGGGAGTACGCGGCCTCGACCGGCTGCCGAATGGAGTTCCTGCGGCGCCAGTTGGACGACGAGGAGGCGGCTCCGTGCGGGCGCTGCGACAACTGCGCGGGGTCCCGCTTCGATCCCAAGGTCACCGACGCCGCGCTCGACGCCGCCAAGGGCGAGCTGGGGCGGCCCGGCGTGGAGGTGGAGCCGCGCAAGATGTGGCCGACCGGACTGGCGGCCGTCGGCGTCGACCTGAAGGGCCGTATCCCCGCCGGCGAGCAGTCCTTCGGCGGACGGGCGCTGGGCCGGCTCTCGGACATCGGCTGGGGCAACCGGCTGCGCCCGATGCTGTCCGAGCAGGCTCCTGACGGTCCCGTTCCGGACGATGTCGTCCAGGCGGTGGTCCACGTGCTCGCCGACTGGGCCAAGGGGCCGGGCGGTTGGGCGTCCGGCGAGCCGGAGGCCCCGAACCGGCCGGCGGGTGTCGTCACGGTCGCCTCGCGGAGCAGGCCGCAGCTCGTGGGGTCGCTCGGCAGCCGGATCGCCGAGATCGGCCGGATGCCGCTGCTCGGTTCGGTGGAGTACGCACCGGAGGCCGAGGACCTGCGGCTCTCCCGAACGAACAGTGCCCAGCGAGTGGTCGGCCTCCACCAGGCCCTGACGGTTCCTCCGGAACTGGCGGAGCGACTGGCCGCCGCGGAAGGCCCCGTCCTGCTGGTGGACGACCTGTCCGACAGCGGCTGGACACTCGCTGTGACGGCCCGTCTGCTGCGCCGGGCGGGAGCAGAGGGGGTGTACCCACTGGTACTTGCCGTCCAGGGGTGAAACAGGGAGTGAACAATGGGCAACTGGGCAGGGATATGAGAGTCATACCGGCGCATTCCAGTCAGCGGCCTCAATTGCTCGTTGCCGCCCGCGCACAGGCCAGCAAGAATTGGGCATCCGCCCCGCACGGCCCGTACGCGGTCTCGAAGGACCGTGCCGTGGTGCGCCCTCACTCGACCTTGCCCGCCTGGCGGGCGCGTATCCGAAGGGAGGACCGTGACCTTCGGATTCGCTCCGTCCGCAGCCACCTCGATCAGTTCGTCGTCCGGGTCCGCCAGCCGCCTCGCTCGGATGCTCGAACCGGCCGAGTGGGCCGCGGCGGGGATTCCCCTGCTGCGCAATCCGCGTGAAGTCGTCACCGGTCTGCACACCCGTCACCGTCCGACGCCCACGACCGCGGTCGTCGCCGTCCTCGACCACGAGGAACGGCTCACGGCCAGCGCGTCGTTCGTCCGTCGTGCCGTGCCGGCGGACGGATGGGAGTTCCGGAACGCGCTCCTCGCGCATCTGCGCCGGGTCCTCCCGCACGACCTCCGGCGCCGCTCCCCGGTGCGCACCGCGGTGCTGCTCTACTGCCGCGAGGGCGACGAGCGCTGGACCGAGGAGGACGGCGCCTGGATGTGGGGGCTCCGGGACGCGTGCACGCTCCACGGCCTGCGCTGCGGTGCGTACATCACGCTGACCCGTGGGGGTTGGCAGGTCCTGGGAGAGGGCAGGGGCGGCCGCCATCCCGGTTCCGACTCGCGTCCCACGCCCTTGGGCGAGGTCACGTCCGAACTGGGCGTTCTCACGCCCCGTACGGCGGGAGGCGCCGCCGAGCCCCTGCGTCGCGTGGCGGCGCGCTGAGACGACGGCCGGGCTGCCTGCGGGCAGCGGCACGGCCCGGCCGCCCGCGAGGGGCGGCCGGGACAGGACCGCGGTCGGTGCTCCGGCTCAGACGCTCGTGCCGAGCACGGCGCCCATGCGCTGCGGGTCACCGCAGACGATGAGCAGCGTGGTCGCGCGGGCGGCGGCGACGGGCAGAGCGCGGGCGGTGGCCTCGTCGGCCCCGCCGTTGACCGCCACGACCACCACGGGGCGGGCGGCCGCCCGCTCCACGGCGGCGGCGTCCGCGAAGAACACGTCGTCGCGGGCGTCCTGCTGGGCCCAGTAGGCGGCATCGCCGAAGGACAGCTCGTGCGCCGCCCAGGGGTGCTGCTCGCCGGTGGTGAGCACCAGGATGTCTCCCGGTGCGCGACCGGAGTCGAGCAGCAGGTCCACTGCCTCCTCGGCCGCGTCGAGCGCGCCTTCGAAGGAAGCGGGGATCAGCTGGATCTGCGGGCCGGATCGCTGTTCGGAACGATTCTCCGGGCCGGACGACGCGGGCTGGCCGGCACCGGTGTGCTGACGCTGCACCGGCGGTCCGGGCCTGGCCGGTCCGGGCACAGGACGCCCGGGACGCGGTGAGCTCGCGGATCGCGGTCCGGGTACGGGACGGGGACTCGGCGCGGGGTGACCGGCGGCCATGGCGGCGCGGGGACCCTGGGCACTCTCGTGAATCTGAGGCTCCTCGGGGATGAGAGGCATGAGTGGATGTCTATCAAATGCCGGCGCGCTGGGCTCCGGCGGGTTGGCACAATCGTGCGACCCGGCTGCCGAGGCACCGGGTGGTTCAGAAGTCGAAGCCGAGTTGGCCCCCGCTTTCCAGAGCGACCGCCTCGGCGGAGACGCGGACCTTCTTGAGGTGCCGCCACTGGGGCAGGGCGTCGAGGTACGACCAGGAGAGCCGGTGATACCGGGTGGGTCCCCGCTCCTCGAGCGCCGCCTTGTGCACCGGCGAAGGGTAGCCCGCGTTGGCGGCGAAGGCGTAGGCGGAGCAGTCCGCTTCGGCCTCCAGCTCGGCCATCATCGAGTCGCGCCGCACCTTGGCGATGACGGAGGCCGCCGCGACCGCGATGCAGGACTGGTCGCCCTTGATCACCGTGCGGACCTTCCAGGGGCTGCCGAGGTAGTCGTGCTTGCCGTCGAGTATCACCGCGTCCGGACGCACCGGCAGTGCGTCCAGGGCACGCACCGCGGCCAGCCGGAGCGCCGCGGTCATGCCGAGCGCGTCGATCTCCTCCGGGGAGGCGTGCCCGAGCGCGTAGCTGGTCACCCACTTCTCGAGCTCCACGGCCAGGGCCGTGCGGCGCTTGGGGGTGATCAGCTTGGAGTCCGTGAGCCCTTCGGGAGGCCGACGGAGGCCGGTGACGGCCGCGCACACCGTGACGGGTCCGGCCCATGCTCCGCGTCCGACCTCGTCGACCCCGGCAATGATCTTGGCGCCGGTGGTGGCTCGGAGCGATCGCTCGACGCTGTGGGTAGGTGGTTCGTACGGCATGGCGCCAGACAGGTTACGCCGAGGGACGCCGCCCGCGATACCCGGATTCCCGTCGGATGTCCGGTCGGCGCTCGCGGGCGGCGCGGGCGGCATCCCGCTCAGGCCGCCCGGGCCCGGAGCAGCGGCACCATGACCTCGTCGATCATGGCGGCGATCTCGGGGTCACTCCATTCACTGCCGCACATTTTCGAGCGGTACATCATCAGCGCCGGGATGACGTCGTAGAGCAGCTCGGCCCCGGCATCGGCGCGCACCTCACCCCGCTGGATGCCACGCTCCACCGCGCCCCGGATCAGCCGCGTCGAGGGGTCGATCACTCCGCTGACGATGAGGTCGTGAAACCGTTCGGCCGCTCCACTGTCGCATTCGTGAATCACCGCCCGCAGGGCGAAGCCGAGCCTGGAGTACATCGCGTCGCGGACCCTCCGGCACAGCTCGTAGAGATCGTCCCGCACGTTGCCCAGATCGGGGCCCTCGACGGTCGGCAGAGCGGTCCGGAGCGCGTCCGCGACGAGATCCTCCTTCGACGGCCAGCGCCGGTACACGGCGGCCTTGCCGGTCTGGGCGCAGACCGCGACGCCCTCCATCGTCAGGCCGCTCCAGCCGACCGTACTCAACTGCTCGAGCGTGGCCTCGAGGATGGCCCGTTCCAGGACCGGACCGCGGCGTCGCATCGACGCCCCCTGCGGCCGAGCGGCGGCCGAGGAGCGCGAAGTAACCATCAGGGGCTCTCCATTGGGGTTGATCGGGAGGGCGGCAGTGTTCAGTGAACGGTTGCGTTCACTGACGGGGACTCACTACCGTTGAGGACAGTGAACGGGTGCGTTCACTCATTCTTCCGTGGGGGATTCGCAGTGACAACATCTCCAGTGGACACACAGACCAGGCCGGGTACCGCCCGGCGCGAGGGCCGACCGGGGATCGCCCTCGCCGTCATCGCCGCCTGCCAGTTGATGGTCGTGCTGGACGCGACCATCGTGAACATCGCGCTCCCGCACATCCAGGACGCGCTCTCCTTCTCGACCACCGACCTGTCCTGGGTGCTCAGCGCGTACACGCTCACCTTCGGCGGACTGCTGCTGCTCGGCGGCCGCGCGGGCGACATCCTCGGCCGCCGCCGCGTGTTCACGGCCGGCATCCTGCTCTTCACCTTCGCGTCCCTGCTCGGCGGCTTCGCACAGGAACCCTGGCAACTCCTCGCCGCGCGCGCCCTCCAGGGCGTCGGCGGCGCGATCGCGTCGCCGACCTCGCTCGCGCTGATCACGACGATGTTCCCGGAAGGCCCGGAGAGGAACCGGGCGTTGGGCATCTTCGCCACCGTCTCGGCCGGCGGCGGGGCCATCGGGCTGCTGGCCGGCGGCATGCTCACCGAGTGGCTCGACTGGCGCTGGGTGCTGTTCGTCAACGTGCCGATCGGCCTGCTGATCGCGTTCCTGACCCCGCTGTACATCAACGAGTCGGAACGCCATCCGGGCCGCTTCGACATCGCCGGCGCACTGACCTCGACGCTCGGCATGGCCGCCCTGGTGTACGGGTTCATCCGCGCCTCCGAGGCGGGCTGGCGCGACGCGCTCACCGTCGGCTCGTTCGTCGCCGCGGCGATCCTCCTCGCGGCCTTCGCCGTGGTCGAGTCGCGGGCGAGGGAACCGATCACCCCGCTGCGGATGTTCGCCGACCGCAATCGCTCGGGCACGTACGTGATCATGCTCAGCCTGGCCGCGGCGATGTTCGGGATGTTCTTCTTCATCGTCCTCTTCGTGCAGAACGTGCTCGGCTACAGCCCGATCGCGTCGGGGCTCGCGTTCCTGCCGGTCACGGTCGCCATCGGCGTGGGCGCGGGGCTCGCGCAGCGGCTGCTGCCGGTGCTCGGACCCAAGCCCTTCATGATCATCGGTGCGGGCCTGACGGGCACCGGCCTCTTCTGGCAGACCTTCATCACCCCGGAGAGTTCGTACCTCGGCGGTGTCCTCGGCCCGATGCTGGTCTTCGGCTTCGGCATGGGTCTGAACTTCGTGACCCTCACGCTGACGGCCGTCTCGGGCGTGGCGCAGCACGAGGCGGGCGCGGCCTCCGGCCTGCTCAACGCCACGCAGCAGGTGGGAGGTTCGCTGGGCCTGTCCATCCTGGTGACGGTCTTCGGGACGGCCGGCCGCGAGGAGGCGAAGGAGCAGCTTCCGTCCTTCCTCGCCGTCGCGACTCCCGAGCAGAAGGCGGAGTTCGCGGCGACGAGGGAGCTGCCTGCTCCGTGGGGTCACGAGGTCCTGACGTCCGGGATCTCGACGGCCTTCCAGGCGGCCGTGGGCATGGTGCTCCTGGCGCTGGTGACGGCCGTCGTGGTGATCCGGGTACGCAAGAGCGATCTGGAGGCGCTGAGCGGCAAGGCGGAGGCCGCGGGTCCGGTGGCGTAGCGCGCCGGACACGCAGGGCCCCGGTCTCCCTCCTCTCGTACAGAGGCGAGGGAGACCGGGGCCCGGTGGTTGGGGGCACCGGCGGCGCACAGGCCGCCGGTGCCACCGATCCGGAGACCGTGCGCGAGAACCGGGCACGGCGCCCTGTGCGGGACGGCTCGCGGGTCAGGGAGCGTCGTACGGGTCTTCCTCGCCATAGGGGTCGTAGGGGTCGAACTCCTCGTCGCGGCTCGGCCTGCCGCAGGCGCCGGGCGACACACTGATCCCACGCTCGGCGAGGATCGAACGGGCCCGCGCCTGCGACCAGCTCGTGGCGTACCAGTCCGCGTCGTCCTCCCGGAGACGGGCGTCGATGTCCCTCAGGGCGCAGGACCGCTGCGGCTCGGGCAGCCGGTCCAGGGCGGGCACGGCGTCGGCCGAGAGTCCTTCGAGGTAGTGGAGGTCGATCTTGCCCAGGCGGTCGTAGCGCTCCACGTTGCGCTCGGCGACGATCGCGTCCGGCGAGACCAGCCCGAAGGCCAGCACGGCGACGGCGGCGCTCGCGGCCAGGGCACGCGGCAGAAGGCGTGCCCCGAAGACGCCCGCGGCCATGATCAGCAGGATGACGAGGCCCAGCCAGATCTCCATCGCGGCGACCGAGACGCGGAGCCGGGTGAGCCCGTACGCGTCCACGTACAGGTCCATGCGGCGCAGCGCGGACGCGACCACGACGAGCGTCAGGACGCACAGGGTGCCCAGCACGGCCCGGACGAGCGTGCGGTCACGGGCGTCGGCTCGCGGTGCCCAGCGCAGCGCGAGGCCGATGACGGCGAGAGTGAGGAGCGTGGCCATGAGCAGCTGCCAGAAACCCTGCCGGGCGTACTCGGAGTAGGTCAGCCCGGTCTCGCTGAGCACCTTGTCGTACCCGCCGAAGAGGACGGCGAGCTGCACCGCGTTGAACGCCGCGAAGAGCAGGTTCATGACGATCAGTGGCAGGGCCCACTCCACGCGCCCGCGGGCCCGTCCGGGGCGGATCACCATACGGTCCCAGCGCAGCGGCGCGGCGGCGGTGCGGGCCACGGCGATCGCGCCGAAGAGACCGAGCAGGAAGAACGAGAGGCGCCAGGGCACCTGGGTCACGGAGACGTCCGGGATGAGCGAGCCCAGGAGGTCGGCGAAGGCCGCGTCCGCGCCGGCGAACAGCGCGCCGAAGACGACGAGCAGGAGGACCGCCACTCCGCCGGTGCGCAGGACCGGAAGCCACCGTCCCCGGCTGCCGTCGGCCCGCTCCCGCACGCCGCGCCAGGCCCAGGTGGTGCCGGACCCGAGCGAGTCGGCGAGCCCGAGGGGACCGAACAGGATGCTCGGCCAGCCACTGCCTCCGTGCAGGGCGAAGGCGGTCAGCACGAGTGCGGAGACGATGGCGAGGAACGTCGGCCAGCCCGCGTCCCGCAGGGCGGGCACGAGGAGCAAAGCGAGACCGCCGACCGCCCAGACGAGCGTCCAGGGGCGGAGCCTTCGCCGCGCGGCGCGCGCGGCGAAGGAGGCGGCGAGGATCGCGGGCACGGCCACGATCAGCAGGTTGAGGCCGATTCCCTCGTCCAGCAGCAGGGAGCTGAGCAGCCCGGTGGCCAGGATCGCCCAGATGGTCGGCATCGTCGCCCGGGCAGGTGGTGCGGGGCGCAGCCGCGAGAGCCAGCTCGGGCTCGGCGGCGGAGGCGCCCCCCAGGGGCGGTGCGGCGCACCGGCCCACGGGCCGTGCGGTGCCGGACCGCCGGGACGGCCGGTGTGCGCCCCCGCCCGCGGCCGCGGCGAACCCTGCGGCCCGGCTGCGGCGTGCGCCCCGGGGATGCCGGGCGGCGCCCCCACGGGACCCGATGGTGCCGCCGGCTGCGGCGTCTGCGCCTCCACTCCGGACGTCGGCCGCGCGTCCTGCTTCGCCACCGAAAGGGGTCGCCGGTCGGACTCGGGCTGCGGGACGCTGTCGGCCTTCGGCGCGGCGCCGGACCGCGGCTCGGCACCGGCCGTCGGAGCGGCGTCGGACTGTGCCTCGGCACCGGCCTGCGACTCGGCCTCGGAGTCCGGGGCGGGCTGTGCCGGGACCTTCGGGGCGGGTGGCTCGTCGGACGGGGAGCCCGTCGCATGCTGCGCGGCGGCCTTCCGGTCCGAGGCGGGCTGCGGGGCGGAACCCCGATCCACCGCCGGGACCCTGCCCTCCCCCTGGGCGGCGTCCGGCGCGGCTCCGGCCGGAGTGCGCTCCGATGGCGGTGGCGGCGAAGCGGACGGCGTTTCGGACACGGGACCCCCTCCCGGCCCGGTCCCCACAGGGCCGGTGTCGGCGGAAGACTGCGGTCCGGGCGTCTCGTCGGCGCGCTGTTGTCATGATCAGCGCTACGGAGTGGCCGACTCTAACGCCGGTCCGGCCCCCTGACCGGGGCCGGACGGCGCTGTGGCAGGACCGTGACACTCACGCCCGACGGAAGCCGGCGGTACGGGGCGGATCGCCCCGCTTGTCCGCCGGCCGTTCAGGGCTCGTCAGGGGCGCACCGCGGTCGGCAGCCAGCCCGGCAGCTCCTCGGTCTGCTCCGTCCACGCGGCGGGTGGAGCGCCGGTCACCGCGGAGGCGACGACGCCGCCCGCGATCGCGCAGGTCGTGTCGACGTCGCCGCCGACCTGGGCGGTCGTCCAGAACACCCGCTCGAAGTCGTCGAGACCTCGCGCGGCCGACCAGAGGGCGAACGGCACCGTGTCGTGCGCGCTCGTCCGACGGCCGCTGCCCAGGACCGCGGCCACCGTGCCCGCGTCGCCGTAGTCGAGCATGTCCCGTGCCCTGCGCAGGCCGGCACCGACGGCACTGCGCGGCACCAGGGCGATCACTCCGTCGAGCAGGTCCGTGGGCGTGGGCGGGCCGGCCGGGTCCGCGGCGAGTGCGGCGGCGGCCGCCACGGCCATGGCGCCGACGACGGCCTCACGGTGCTGGTGCGTCGTGTAGGCGGAGATCTCGGCCTGATGCGTCGCCTGCTCCGGATCGTCCGCGTACCAGGCGCCGAGCGGGGCGATGCGCATGGCGGCGCCGTTGCCCCAGGAGCCCTGTCCGTTGAAGAGCGCCGCGGCCAGCTCGCGCCAGTCGCCACCCTCCCGGATGAGGCGGAGCATCCGGTTCACCGCGGGACCGTAGCCCCGGTCGAAGTCGTGGTGCTCGGCGAACGACTGAGCGAGAGCGTCCTGGTCGATCCGGTCGTGCCGTGCCAGCACGGCCAGCACGGAGCAGGCCATCTCGGTGTCGTCGGTCCACTGCCAGGGGCCGGCCGGCGGCTCGCG
Organism: Streptomyces sp. NPDC048338; assembly: GCF_043201055.1. Lineage (NCBI taxonomy): Bacteria > Bacillati > Actinomycetota > Actinomycetes > Kitasatosporales > Streptomycetaceae > Streptomyces > Streptomyces sp. NPDC048338. The sequence goes on along the minus strand of NZ_JBICYQ010000005.1, from coordinate 69,487 downwards.
TCGTTTCAGCAGCGGGTAGTTGACGGGGACGAAGTACTGGGAGCCCAAGGCGTCTCCCACGGCCAGTCCACGGAGGCTGGCCAGGGCGCGTTCGAAGCGCCGGTCGAGAGAGGAGTCAGCGGTCATCGCTCTGCCACTCTATCCGGTGTAGCCGTACGGTTCCGGGGTACGCCAGCGTTCGAACGGCCGGTCAAGCCGATAGCGGCCGTCCTCGCCCAGCAGGAGCATCCTCGTCTCGCCGTTGTCCGGGTTGGACAGCGACTCGAAGTCGGCCACGGTCCAGTGGAACCACCGCATGCAGAACAGCCGCATGGTCAGTCCGTGGGTCACCAGGAGCACGTTCGGCGGATGGTCGGGCGCCTCGAAGCTGCGGTACAGGCTCTCCAGGAAGGCACCGACGCGGTCGTACACGTCGGCCCCGGACTCGCCCTGGGCGAAGCGGTAGAAGAAGTGCCCGTACGCGTCCCGGTAGGCCTTCTGCAGCCGGACGTCGTCCCTGTCCTGCCAGTTTCCCCAGTCCTGCTCGCGCAGCCGCGGCTCCTCCCGCACCCTCACGTGGGCCGGGTCGAGCTCGAGCGCGCGGAAGGTCTCGTGGGTGCGGCGGTAGGGCGAGACGTAGACGCTGACCCCCTCCTCGCCGAACAGGTCGCGCAACCGCTCCCCCGTCCGGCCGGCCTGCCGCCACCCGGTCTCGGTCAGCTTGAGCGCATGGTCGGGCTCGCGTTCGTACACCGTGTCATCGGCATTGCCCTCCGACTCTCCGTGCCGTACGAGAACGATGCGCCGCGGTCGTGCCATGTCCCGACCCTAAGGGTTGTCCCGCCGCCACGCGGCGAGCCCCACGTCACACCGTCCAGGACGGCTCCAGCTGCACGACGGCCCCGGTCAGCGCCGCGACGTCGGCCTCCGTCTGGGCCCGCAGGCCGAGCCGCTCGATGCGTTCCACCCGGTACTTCCCGTGCTCGGCGGCGGACCGCCACATCGACAGCACCAGGAACTCGTGCCCCGGCGCCTCGCCGAACACGCCGCGCAGCATCCCGGGCGACCCGGCCATCGCCGGGTTCCACACCTTCTCCTGCATCAGGGCGAAGTGGTCGACCCGGTCCTCGTGCACCCGGCAGTGGGCGACCCTGGCCACGTCCGCGTCCGAGAACCGGGGCTCGAAGCCCGTCTTCACGTCGAAGCGGTAGTCGAAGAGCTTGACCTGGGCGTCCTTGAAGGTGCCCACCTGCGACGACGCGAGCCGGTCGTGCGAGCGCGCCATGAAGGAGTCGTAGAACGCCCGGCTCTCCCAGAAGGCGAAGACGTGGGCGACGTCGGGCCGCCCGCGGCTCCATCCCCCGCCCTGTCCCCGGAATCCCGGCTCACCCAGCAGCCCCGCCCATTTCCGCTGTCCCCGCTCGAACCCCCGACGGTCCACCACGGTGCAGCGAATCCACTTGACCAGCACCGCGCCATCGTACGGCGCCGGACAGGGCCACCGTCGGACTACGGCGGAGTGCACCCGGACCGGTCCGGCCGCCCCGTCGGCAGCCCGTTCGATCCCGGAGACCCCGGGCAGCGTGCCGCGCCGCTCGGCTCCGCGGGGCCGGGAGAGTTCCGCGACGAACGGCCGCCCGGCGTCCACGGCTTCGCCACCCGCGCCGAGCGCTCGTGACACCATGAACAACCTGCCCGCGACCAAGGGCAGTTGACCGGTCCGGCGTAGCGCGCCGTACCGGGACACGTCGTACTCGGAGAGGGGAATCACGGTGAGCGGTCTCAACAAGGGGGTCGGCAAGGTCGAGGTGACGCTCAAGTGGGACCCCAGCCCGATCGGGGCGCAGTCGCACGACCTGGACATCGTCGCGGGGGTCTACCGGGCGGAGGACCCCCACGGGTCGCCGGCCTATCTCGTCCACTTCGGCAGCCGCTCGCCCGACGGCACGATCACCCTGAGCCGGGACAGCCGTACGGGACAGGGCTTCGGCTACGACGAGGCGATGGTCCTGGAACTGGACCGGCTCGCCCCCGACTACACGCGCGTGGTGGTGGGCGTGGCGATACAGCAGGGCGACGGGCGCCTGACGTTCGGCGAGGTCGCCCACACCGGCGTCCGGGTCCGCGAGGGGTACACCGAACTGGTGGCGCACGGCTTCGAGGACGTGGCCGACGCGACGGCGGCGACGGTCGTGGAGTTCACCCGCGAGGGGGCCGAGGGCTGGGGGTACCGCTCGATCCGCCGCGGTTTCGACGCGGACCCGCAGACCTTCGCCGCGGTGATGGGCGCGCGGCCCGCCTGAGCGGCGCGTGGTGGCGGGCACGACGGAGGGGGACCGACCAGTGGTCGGTCCCCCTCCGGAAGCCAGTGCTCAGCCGGCCGTGCGGATCACTCCGCCCGGTGTCAGCTGCAGCCGCTGGTCGAGCCGCAGCCCTCGCAGATGTAGCAGGAGCCGGCGCGCTGCATCTTCGTGCCGCAGGAGAAGCAGAGCGGCGCGTCCGCGCTGATGCCCAGCTGCATCTCGACGAGCTCCGCCGAGGTGTGCGCCTGCTTCGGGGCCGGGACCTCGGCCTTGACCACCGGGGCGGCGACGGCCTTCAGGGTCTCCGTCTGGCGCGGGGCGGACTGGGCGAGGCCCTCCACGTCCACGTCCTCGACGGACTGCTCGTACGAGCCCGTCTCCAGGTGACGCTGACGCTCCTCGGCCGAGTGGATGCCGAGCGCGGAGCGGGTCTCGAAGGGCAGGAAGTCCAGCGCCAGGCGGCGGAAGATGTAGTCGACGATCGACTGCGCCATCCGCACGTCCGGGTCGTCCGTCATGCCGGCCGGCTCGAAGCGCATGTTGGTGAACTTCGAGACGTACGTCTCCAGCGGAACGCCGTACTGCAGGCCGACGGAGACCGCGATGGAGAAGGCGTCCATCATGCCCGCGAGGGTGGAGCCCTGCTTCGACATCTTCAGGAACACCTCGCCGAGACCGTCGTCCGGGTAGGAGTTGGCGGTCATGTAGCCCTCGGCGCCACCGACGGTGAACGAGGTGGTGATCCCCGGGCGGCCCTTGGGGAGGCGCTTGCGGACGGGGCGGTACTCGACGACCTTCTCGACGGCCTCGCGGATCGTCGCCTCGGACTTCGCGGTGACCTCGACCTTCTCCTCCTCCTTCTTCTTGGCGGAGAGGGGCTGGCCGACCTTGCAGTTGTCGCGGTAGATCGCGAGCGCCTTGACGCCCATCTTCCAGGCCTCGAAGTAGACCTCCTCGACGTCCTCGACCGTGGCCGTCTCCGGCAGGTTCACGGTCTTGGAGAGGGCGCCGGAGATCCACGGCTGGATCGCGGCCATCATGCGGACGTGGCCCATCGCGGAGATGGAGCGCTCGCCCATGGCGCAGTCGAAGACCTCGTAGTGCTCGGTCTTCAGACCCGGGGCGTCGATCACGTTGCCGTGCTCGGCGATGTGGGCGACGATCGCCTCGATCTGCTCCTCCTGGTAACCCAGGCGGCGCAGGGCCTGCGGGACGGTGCCGTTGACGATCTGCATCGAGCCGCCGCCGACCAGCTTCTTGAACTTGACCAGGGCGAGGTCGGGCTCGAGGCCGGTGGTGTCGCAGGACATCGCGAGACCGATGGTGCCGGTCGGGGCGATGACCGAGGCCTGGGCGTTGCGGAAGCCGTTCTTGGCGCCCAGACGGATCACGTCCTGCCAGGCCTCCGTGGCGGCGGCCCAGATCGGCGCGTCGAGGTCGTCCATGCGGACGGCCGCGGTGTTGGCGTCGGCGTGCTGCTGCATGACGCGCTGGTGCGGCTCGGCGTTGCGGGCGTAGCCGTCGTACGCGCCGACGACCGCGGCGAGCTCGGCGGAGCGCCGGTACGAGGTGCCGGTCATCAGCGAGCTGATGGCGCCGGCGAGGGCGCGGCCGCCGTCGGAGTCGTACGCGTGGCCGGTCGCCATCAGCAGGGCGCCGAGGTTGGCGTAGCCGATGCCGAGCTGGCGGAAGGCGCGGGTGTTCTCACCGATCTTCTGGGTGGGGAAGTCGGCGAAGCAGATGGAGATGTCCATCGCGGTGATGACGAGCTCGACGACCTTGGCGAAGCGCTCGGAGTCGAACGACTGGTTGCCCTTGCCGTCGTCCTTGAGGAACTTCATCAGGTTCAGCGACGCGAGGTTGCAGGACGTGTTGTCCAGGTGCATGTACTCGCTGCACGGGTTCGAGCCGTTGATCCGGCCGGACTCCGGGCAGGTGTGCCAGCGGTTGATCGTGTCGTCGTACTGGATGCCGGGGTCGGCGCAGGCCCAGGCGGCCTCGGCCATCTTGCGGAACAGCGACTTGGCCTCGACCTCCTCGATGACCTCGCCGGTCATGCGGGCACGCAGGCCGAACCTGCCACCGGCCTCGACGGCCTTCATGAACTCGTCGTTCACACGGACCGAGTTGTTGGCGTTCTGGTACTGGACGGACGTGATGTCGTCGCCGCCCAGGTCCATGTCGAAGCCCGCGTCGCGCAGGGCGCGGATCTTCTCCTCTTCCTTCACCTTGGTCTCGATGAAGTTCTCGATGTCGGGGTGGTCGACGTCGAGGATGACCATCTTGGCCGCGCGGCGGGTGGCGCCGCCCGACTTGATGGTTCCCGCGGAGGCGTCGGCGCCGCGCATGAAGGAGACCGGGCCGGAGGCGTTGCCGCCGGAGGAGAGGAGCTCCTTGGAGGAGCGGATCCGGGAGAGGTTCAGGCCGGCGCCGGAGCCGCCCTTGAAGATCATGCCCTCTTCCTTGTACCAGTCGAGGATCGACTCCATGGAGTCGTCGACGGACAGGATGAAGCAGGCGGAGACCTGCTGGGGCTGCGGCGTGCCGACGTTGAACCACACCGGGGAGTTGAAGCTGAAGATCTGGTGCAGGAGGGCGTACGCCAGCTCGTGCTCGAAGATCTCGGCGTCGGCGGGCGAGGAGAAGTAGCCGTGCTCCTCGCCGGCCTTCGTGTACGTCTTCACGATCCGGTCGATCAGCTGCTTCAGACCGGTCTCGCGCTGCGGGGTGCCGACGGCCCCGCGGAAGTACTTGCTGGTGACGATGTTGACCGCGTTCACCGACCAGAAGTCGGGGAACTCGACGCCACGCTGCTCGAAGTTGACCGAGCCGTCGCGCCAGTTGGTCATGACGACGTCACGACGCTCCCAGACCACCTCGTCGTACGGATGCACTCCGGGGGTGGTGTGGATGCGCTCGATACGCAGACCCTGCCGGCCTGCCGCAGCCGCCTTGGCTCCCTTGGCGCGGGAACCTCGTGCCGGACCGCTCGCCGTCTCTGTCATGCCGCCTCCCATATACGGGCAAAACACTTTTCGGCGCCCGGTTACTCCCAGGGCACCATCTTCTGTACTGCTGTCTGTACTGCTGCCACGAACGCCTCACGGGTCGTTCGGGGCACGTCTTCCGGTGGCCGCGCGGCGGCCGGTGGGCCGGACCCGCCCGGGTCCGGCACCGCCGATCAGTCGGCGGCAGCGGCGGGCACGGGGACCTCGGGGGTCACTCCGCTCCCGCGGGGGTCGGATGGAGGCCGCTCGCGGAGCTCCGCGATCGCGGCCTCGAAGTCTTCGAGGCTGTCGAAGGCCTTGTACACGGACGCGAAGCGCAGGTACGCGACGAGGTCGAGCTCCTGCAGGGGGCCGAGAATGGCCAGACCCACGTCGTGGGTGGTCAGCTCGGCGCTTCCGGTGGCGCGCACCGCCTCCTCGACCCGCTGGCCGAGCTGGGCGAGGGCGTCCTCGGTGACCGGTCGCCCCTGGCACGCCTTGCGCACGCCGGAGATGACCTTGGTGCGACTGAAGGGCTCCGTCACGCCGGACCGCTTGACCACCATCAGCGAGGCGGTCTCCACCGTCGTGAAACGGCGGGAGCAGTCGGGGCACTGGCGGCGGCGTCGGATCGACGTCCCGTCGTCGGTGGTGCGACTGTCGACGACACGGCTGTCGGGGTGCCTGCAGAAGGGGCAGTGCATTGGTTCCGACCCTCCCTCACGGCACGACTGACTGGCCTCGCCAGGTCCGTCAAGGCCCTGCGAAGCGACCACCAGCATAGGCGATCCGAGTGCCCCCGGCCGACCGGGGACCACTACTTGTGGGTGGCTGATGCAATCCAACCACTAGATCTTGGGGCGGGCCGCATTTTCGGCACATTGCGCGTGTCGGGCGCGCGCGGTGCGGACGGGGTGCCCGGGACCGGCCACGAGAGTACGGGAGGCGCGCGGCTCCGCCGATCCGGCCCCCTCCGGTGCCACACTGGCGGGGCACCCCGGGCCCGTTCGAGCCGATCGCGAGCGGTACCGTAATGACCGAATTGCCGATGCGCTTCGGGCCACCCATACACCCACCCGCTCGCACAGGTAAGGCAATCTGCGATTTTTCACTCGAACGTGTGTTTGGCGCAACCTTTCGAAAGCCACTACCGTTGTGCCAGCCAGGGAGACCATTCGAGAGGGGCCGCCGACGTGACCACCACCGCAGACAGTGCCACCATCACTGCCCAGGACCGCTCCCAGGGCCGACCCGAGCCGGTGCATGCCATGAACGACACAGTCATGAACGCGGACGGGGAGCCCGGCCGCCCCGCGCGCTCGATGCCCGGCCGACCTCCAGGCATCCGGGCCGACAGCTCGGGCCTGACCGACCGGCAGCGACGGGTCATCGAAGTCATCCGGGACTCGGTCCAGCGGCGCGGCTACCCGCCGTCGATGCGTGAGATCGGTCAGGCGGTGGGCCTCTCCAGCACGTCGTCGGTGGCCCACCAGCTCATGGCCCTGGAGCGCAAGGGCTTCCTGCGCCGCGACCCGCACCGCCCCCGGGCGTACGAGGTCCGCGGCTCCGACCAGCCCAGCACCCAGCCGACGGACACCACCGGGAAGCCCGCCGCCTCCTACGTGCCCCTGGTCGGCCGGATCGCCGCGGGTGGCCCGATCCTCGCCGAGGAGTCGGTCGAAGACGTCTTCCCGCTCCCCCGGCAGCTGGTCGGCGACGGCGAGCTGTTCGTGCTCAAGGTGGTCGGCGACTCCATGATCGAGGCGGCCATCTGCGACGGCGACTGGGTCACCGTCCGCCGGCAGCCGGTCGCGGAGAACGGCGACATCGTCGCCGCCATGCTCGACGGCGAGGCGACGGTGAAGCGCTTCAAGCGCGAGGACGGCCACGTCTGGCTGCTCCCCCACAACTCCGCGTACCAGCCGATCCCCGGCGACGAGGCCACCATCCTCGGCAAGGTCGTCGCGGTACTGCGACGGGTGTGACCCCACCCCGTCGGCACTGACCGGACCCCGGGACCCACTGCGCCGGTCCCGGGGTCCTGCCATGCCCGGAAGCGGCCGGGGTGTCCTACACCCCGGCCGCCTTCGAGGCGGCGTCGATGGCCGCCAGGGACTTGCGCACCTGGTTGCGGTCCGTGGTGTACCAGAAGTCGGGCAGCGAGGCCTTCAGATAGCTGCCGTACCGCGCCGTCGCCAGCCGCGGATCCAGCACCGCGACCACACCGCGGTCCCCCGTGGCCCGGACGAGCCGTCCGGCCCCCTGCGCCATCAGAAGGGCCGCGTGTGTCGCCGCGACGGCCATGAAGCCGTTTCCACCGGCCTCCTCGACCGCCTTCTGGCGCGCGCTCATCAGCGGGTCGTCGGGGCGCGGGAAGGGGATCTTGTCCATGACGACCAGCTGGCAGCTCGCGCCGGGCACGTCCACTCCCTGCCAGAGCGACAGCGTGCCGAACAGACAGGTCTGCGGATCGGCCGAGAAGTTCTTGATCAGTTCCCCCAGGGTGTCCTCGCCCTGGAGCAGGATCGGGAACTCGGGGATACGGGAGCGCAGCTCCTCGGCCGCCAGCTGCGCGGCCCGCATGGAGGAGAACAGCCCCAGCGTGCGACCGCCCGCGGCCTGCATCAGCTCCGTCAGCTCGTCCAGCATGTCGCCGCGGTCGCCGTCGCGGGCCGGCCGGGCCAGGTGCTTGGCGACGTAGAGGATGCCCTGCTTGGGGTAGTCGAAGGGCGAACCGACGTCGATGCCCTTCCACACCGGGACGTCGTCCCCCTGGGTGCCCTCCGGGGCGAGGCCCAGCGAGGCCCCGACGCCGTTGAAGTCACCGCCGAGCTTGAGTGTGGCCGAGGTCAGCACCACCGAGCGGTCGGAGAAGAGCTTCTCCCGCAGCAGGCCGGAGACCGAGAGCGGGGCGACCCGCACCGAGGCGCCGAAGCGGTCGTGCCGCTCGTACCAGACGACGTCGTACTCGGAGCCCTGGGTGATGCGCTCCGCTACGCCGTGGATCGACTCGACCGAGGCCATGGCCTGCTTGCGGACGGCGTCCTCGTCCTGGACGGACTTGTCCCGGGTGGAGCCCAGGGCCGTGATGACCTGGCGCGCCGCGTCGCGCAGCGCCATCAGGGCATAGCCCAGATCCTCCGGGACCTCCTCCAGCCGGCCCGGCAGGGCCAGCTCCATCACGCGCTCGAAACCCTCGGCCGCGGTCTGCAGCTGGTCCGCGACCTTCTCGTCGACCAACTTCGCGGCACGGCGGACGGCCCGGTTCACCTGGCCGGGAGTGAGCTCGCCGGTGGCGACGCCGGTGACCCGGGAGACCAGCTCGTGGGCCTCGTCGACGATCAGCACCTCGTGCTGGGGCAGCACCGGGGCGCCCTCGATCGCGTCGATGGCGAGCAGGGCGTGGTTCGTGACGACGACGTCGGCGAGCTTGGCCCGCTCGCGGGCAGCCTCGGCGAAGCACTCCGCTCCGTAGGCGCACTTCGTCGCGCCCAGGCACTCGCGGGAGGAGACCGACACCTGGGCCCAGGCCCGGTCGGAGACGCCCGGGGTGAGGTCGTCCCGGTCGCCGGTCTCCGTGTCGTCGGACCAGTCCCGCAGCCGGATCAGGTCCTGTCCCAGCTTGCTCGTCGGCGCCGCGGCCTCGAAGGGGTCGAAGAGACCGTCCTCCTCGTCCTGCGGGACGCCCTCGTGGAGCCGGTGCAGGCACAGGTAGTTCGACCGGCCCTTGAGCATGGCGAACTCCGGACGGCGGCGCAGCTGTGGATGCAGGGCGTCGACGGTCCGCGGAAGATCGCGCTCGACCAGCTGGCGCTGGAGCGCCAGCGTGGCCGTGGCCACCACGACCCGCTCCCCGTGCGCCAGGGCCGGCACCAGGTAGCCGAGTGACTTGCCGGTGCCGGTGCCGGCCTGGACGAGGAGGTGCGAGGTGTCGTCGATGGCCTCGGCCACGGCCTCGGCCATGGTGACCTGGCCGGGTCGCTCCATACCGCCGACGGCGGACACGGCGGCATGGAGGAGCTCGGGGAGGGATGGCTTCGTCATAGCGCGTCCAGCCTAAGGGGCGGCACCGACAGTCGGTTCACGCGAACGCTCACGCCAGCGGGTTGGGAACCGTCCCGTGGACGGCCGCGTGCGGCCGCTCCGCCCGGTCCCGGTAGCCGTCCAGGTGCAGACGGTTGCGGTTGAGGCAGAGGCGCTCGATCCGGGGTGTGAGCAGATCGAACAGCTCGAACCGTTCCTTCAGCTCGGGGAAGCGGGCCTGGTGGCGGAGGATCTCCGCCCGGACCAGCGCCCAGAAATCCTGCTCCGGTACGTCGAGTTGTTCCGCGCACAGCGGCGCGAGGTAGCGGAAGACGCCGACGAAGAGCCCTGAATGGATGAACTGGGTGAGGAAGTCCGGCTCCTCCGTCAGCAGGACCGCGCGGACGTCGTCGGGCATCGTGTCGTGCTCGGGGAGCGGGCGGGCGCTGATGTTCACGTCGTCGACGAAGTCCTTGATCGCCAGACGGACGGGCACGTCCCGGTCGTCGTGGACGACGATGGCGTTCTCGCCGTGCGGGGAGAAGACGGTGCCGTACCGGTAGAGGAAGTGCAGCAGGGGCGGCAGCAGGGCGGCGAACAGGTGCTGGAGCCAGACGGCGGGCGCGAGGCCGGAGCGCCGGACGAGTTCCGCGACGAACGCACGGCCGTCGGGGTCGGTGTGCAGCAGGGAGGCGAGGGTCCTGGCGCGCTCGCCCGGGGGCAGCCGGAGCGGCTCGCGCCAGATCGCGCCGAGGAGTTCCTTGTACTGGTACGGGACCTCGGGCAGCCGGTCGTAGAGGGGGTGCTCGACGGTCACGGAGGCGACCTCGCCGAGCAGGATCACGCCGCACTCGTCACGCAGGTAGGGGTCGGCGTCGCGCAGCCCGTGGACCCAGGCGGTGACGGCGGGGGCGGCCAGGGTCCGCTCGGTGGGCAGTCCGCGCCAGACGAGGGTGTTGAGGACGGAGAGCGGCAGCTTGACGGTGTGCCGATCGGGCCGGCTGGTGTTCAGGAAGGTGCGGACGGACTGCTGCGGCACGCGCAGGTCGGCGTCGGCAGGCAGCGGGACGATGGCGCCGGCAGCGACGGCCGGGGCGTAGAGCGGGAGCAGGATCTCGTCCCACTGCCAGGGGTGGACGGGCAGCAGGAGGTAGCCGTCCGGGTCGAGGCCCCGGGCTCGCAGGGCGGTGTGGAAGGTCGCGCGGGTCGCCGCGTCCAGCTCGCCCGCGTAGAGCCGGTCGGGGGTGTGGAGGCCGGGAACGCCGCGGTAGGTGGCGAGGGCGGTACTGACCGCGATCCACGGGAGGCGGGTGGCGCGGCGGGCTTCCGGGGCCCAGCGGGCGGCGTCGGTCGCGGAGAAGCCGATCCGTCCCTTGTTCAGGACGAGCCAGGGGTGACCGGTCTGGTGGCCTTCGAGGTCGGCGTACCCGAGGTCGGCGAGCGCCTCGACGCCGAGCGCGGTGTGGTCGAGGCGCGTGTCGGCGACGAGGGTGGTGGTGAGTTCGCGGATCAGGTGGCCGAGGGTGGGGCCGTCGAGGCCGAGCAGGCGGCGGGCGCGGACCAGGAGGACGAGCGGGTCGGTGAGCGGCCGGCCGTCGAGGGTGATCGAGTCGGCCGCGACACGCCAGCTGCCGTAGGAGCCCCGGGTGGCGGTGAAGGCCAGTTCGGAGCCGTCGTCGAGGAGCAGGGTGTACCGGTCGGCCCCGGGACCCGTGCCCGGGTGGACGGGGCCGGGTCGCCCGTCACGCACGGGTTCGATGATCTCCTCGTAGGCGAACTCGGCGATGGTCTTCGCCAGCAGGCGGGAGGACGCCCGGGTCCAGGCGGCCGGGTTGAGCTCGGGCGGGGCGAGCAGTGCGGAGTCATGGGTGGCAGGGGACGACGGCACGGGGACTCCTCGGGGTGGGAACCGCTGTGGGTCGGGCGGGGTGGGTGGGACGAGGGGCGATCACAGAACGTGACGGAGCGGGCGGTCGCGGACCATGAGGGCGGCCTGCTTGTCGGGGAGGGCGACTTCCGCGGAGAAGCGGAATCCGGCACTCAGGAAGGCGGAGACGGAGGGGGTGTTGCGCAGGTCGGGTTCGGCGACGACCCGCGTGCAGCGGGGCCGGTGGTCGAGGACGAGGTCCGCGACGGCCCGCAGCAGTGCCGTACCGACGCCGCGGCCCCGGTCGGCGACGCCGCCGAGCAGCAGATGGATGCCGGTGTCGTGAGGACGGGCCGGGTAGTGGCGGGCGAGGGGGTCGAGGTCGGCCCGGTAGATCTCGAAGTAGCTCATCGGGGTGGAGTCGAGGACGCCGAGGCAGGGGACGCTGCGGCCGTCGCCGTCGAGTTGGGCGCGGAGGTGGGCGGCGGTCACGCCCTCCGGGCCGGACAGCTCCCAGAAGGCGGCGACGGCCGGGTCGTTCATCCAGCGGGTGACGAGCGCCAGGTCCCGCTCGATCCGTACGGGCACGAGCCGGAAGGTGCCGACGGGCGTGACCGCGGGCGCCCAGCCGGCCACGGCGTCGAGGAGATCGGAGTCCGCGGGTCCCGTGGGGTCGCCGGCGGCGAGGAGGGCGATGAGTTCGTCGGAGAGGCGCAGGTCCAGGGTGTCGTCACCGGTGGGGTCGGCGACGGCGGCCGGGGGGCGGGTACCGGCGGCTTCGGCCTCGGTGCGCGCGTCGGCCTCGGCACTCGGTTCCGCCTCGGTGCTCGCATCGGCGGGAGGCACGGCGGTGTTCTCCTCTCGGCTGTCGGGTCGGGGTGGGGGCGCTCAGGGACGCAGCGGGTTGGTGATGGTGACGTAGACGGACTGGGTGTCGACGGGGCCGACCAGTTCGTCGAGGCCGTGGAGGCGCGTGAGGAGGTTGGCCTTGCAACGCAGGGTCGTGGCTTCCAGCAGGCGGTGCGGCAGGGGGGATCCGAGGGCGGCGGCGGAGCCGAGGAACTGGCGGAAGCCGGCGAGCAGGACGCGCTCGTCGGCGAGGCCCTGGGCGCCGAAGGCCCCGATCAGGCCGAGGACGTTGTTGATGCCGAGGTAGTACGCGAAGCGTTCGTCGGTGACCTGGTCGGACACGAAGGTGTCGCTGACGGTGCCGATGCCGGGGAGCCGGCCCTCCAGCTCCTCGCGACGGGACTCGCGGAAGTAGTAGCCCTGGTTGTCGCGGTAGCGGCCGCCGACGGGCCAGCCCTCCGGCGACAGCAGCACGAGGGTGTTCTGCTGATGGGCCTCCAGGGCGACGCCGGCGGCGCCGTCGAGCCAGAGCACGGGGCGGACGACCTGGTCGAGGTAGCGCAGGAACCACTCCGCGGCGACGGCCGTGGTGGGCCGGCCGGTGCGGGCGGCGAGCCGGGTGACGAGGTCGAAGAGGCGGGAGCGCATCCGTTCCGTGCCGGGCCAGGGACGCGGGGCGGTGAGGGCGGCGATGCACACCGCGTCGTCGCCGGCGGCGAAGGGGTTGTGGCGGACCATGACGTCGAGTCCGGGGACGGGAGCGCCGTCCGGGGTGTCGACAGCGAGCCAGGCGGGGTCGCGGACGATGTCGAAGCCGGGGTGGGCGCTCTGCCACTGGTCGACGAGGCCGGTGCGCAGGAGCCGGTGGACCTCGACGCCGCGGTGGAGTTCCTTGCGGAGGTTCTCGCGGCGGGAGTTGGTGATGCGGACGCCGAGGGACAGCTTCAGCATGGCCCGGGAGCCGGGGCGGTGCACGGTCCGGACGGAGGACGTGGGGTGCCAGGGGGCGCCGTGGGGTCCGAGGTCGTGCAGGAGTCCGGCGTCGAGGAGGGAGGCGACGGCCGGGCGGTGGAGCAGTTCGCGGGCCTGCCAGGGGTGCAGCGGCAGGGGCACGGTGCCCGGGGGGAGTTCGAGTCCGTCGGCGAGGCCGGTGGAGAGCTGCTCGGCGGTGACGGGGCGGCCCTGTTCCGTCCAGGCGGAGTCGGCGGCCAGCACGGTGCGGTCGACGGCCATCCAGTGCAGGGGGAAGGAGCCGTGCATCTCGGGTGAGTAGAGGCGGGCCTCGGCCTCGGAGAGGCCTTCGCGGCTCTTGGGGGTGGGATGGAGCGGGTGGCCGAGCAGCAGGGACTGTTCGGCGGTGAGGAACAGGTCGGCGTCGGGGCCGGGGTTCGGGAGGCGGCGGCGCTCGGTGATGAACTCGGCCGTCCGGCGGGCGGAGTCGGCGACCCGGCCGACGAGTTCGGTGCCTTCCGGGCGGCCGGTCTCGCGGCTGAGGAGGGCGGCGACGGTGACGGCGTCCGCCGCCGGGGCGGTGGTCGGGAGCCCTTCGAGGGCGGGGGCGCCGAAGCGGTGCCAACCGGTGAGGGACCAGTGGCGGACGGGGACGAGGAGGGCGGTGCCGCTCGCGTCGAGGGGGATGCGCAGGGTGCCGGACGCGGGGGCCCGCAGGTTCTTCTCCCGTACCCAGCAGCGCAGCAGGTTCTCGATGGTCGCGAGGTCCGCCGCGCGCTGCGGGTCCGGGTCGTCGAGGGGGTCCGGGTCGTCGAACGGGTCCGGGTCGCCGAAGCGGTCGGACGCGTCGTCGGGATCCGTCGCCCGGAGGGGGACCTGGGCGTCGGGCACGTACGCGTCCTCCGCACCGTACGGGGCGGCGGGGGGCGCGGGGACGGAGGCCGGTCGTGCGGCGGTCCGGGGGTCGTACGGGCCGGAGTGCTGACGGGGGACGACGGCGTGTTCGACGGCGAGGGGCCCGTGCGGGGTGCTGTCGGCGTCGGGCGCTTCGGGTGCGGGGGTCGCGTTCACGGCGGGACTTCCTTGTGATGGTGTCCGGGTTCGGTCCGGGATCAGTGGGACGGTCCGGTGTCGTTCCGGTGGTGCGCGGCCCGCTGGCGTACGGGCCGGGGACGGTCGGGCGGTGCCGGGCGGTGGGCGCGCTCGGCGGCTGCCAGGGCGTCGGCGAAGCGGTCGAGGACGGCCTCGGCCTGTTCGTCGGTGAGGGTGAGCGGCGGGAGGAGGCGGACGACCGCGGAGTGGCGTCCGCCCAGTTCCACGATGAGTCCGCGGTCCAGGCACTGCCGTTGGACGGCCGCCGCGAGAGCGGGGTCGGCAGGCGGGGTGTGGGGATCGGCGGAGCGAGGGTCCTCGGCGGTGGGGTCGACGAGTTCGACGCCGATCATGAGCCCGCGGCCGCGCACGTCGCCGATGGAGGGGTGGGCCGCGGCCAGACCCTGGAGGCGGCCGAGCATGCGGGCTCCGAGAGTGGCGGCCCGGTCGGCCAGGCGGTTCTCCCGGACGTAGGCGAGGGTGGCCGCGCCCGCGGCCATGGCGAGCTGGTTGCCGCGGAAGGTACCGGCGTGGGCGCCGGGTTCCCAGGCGTCGAGCTCGGCGCGGTAGACGACGACGGCGAGGGGCAGGGAGCCGCCGATGGCCTTGGACAGGACCATGACGTCGGGGACGACGCCGCTGTGGTCGACGGCCCAGAAGGCGCCGGTGCGGCCGACGCCCGTCTGGACCTCGTCGGCGATGAGTGGAATGGAACGGGCCGCGGTGACGCGCCGCATGCGGCGCATCCAGTCGTCGGGCGCGGGGAGCACGCCGCCTTCGCCCTGCACCGGTTCGAGGATCATCGCGGCGGGCGTGGTGACCCCGCTCTTGGGGTCGTCGAGGAGGTTCTCGGTCCAGCGGGCGGCCAGTTCGGCGCCGCGGTCTCCGCCGACGCCGAACGGGCAGCGGTAGTTCTGCGGGTAGGGCAGCCGGGTCACCCGGACGTCGGTCGCGCCGCCCGAGGCGTCGAGGGCTCCCGCCGTCATCCCGTGGTAGGCGCCGGCGAAACTGAGCAGTCCGCTGCGGCCGGTGGCCGTGCGGACCAGTTTGAGGGCGGCCTCGACGGCGTCCGTACCGGCGGGGCCGCAGAACTGGATCCGCGCGTTCTCGGCGAGGCCGGCCGGCAGCGTGGCGAACAGCTCGGTGGTGAAGGCGTCCTTGACCGGGGTCGCCAGGTCGAGGATGTGGAGCGGGGCGCCCGAGTCGAGCACCTTCCTGATCGCTTCCAGGACCACCGGATGGTTGTGCCCGAGTGCCAGCGTCCCGGCGCCCGACAGGCAGTCGAGGTAACGGCGGCCGTCCGCGCCCTCGATCGTCAGTCCCCGCGCCCGGACGGGGACGATCGGCAGCGAGCGCGCGTACGTGCGCGCCGCCGACTCGCGCAGTGACTGGCGGCGCAGGATGCCCTCGTGGGCGCTCCCCCCGCCCGTCGCCCTCTCCCCTTCGTCCGTCCGCGCGGCCCCCGGTGCCGCCGGGGCTGGTTCGGTCACGGCCACGGCTCGGTGTCCTCCCGCTGTAACAGTTGCGTTGCACATCGGTACGTCACTCGACCGTGTGTACGACGGCCATGAACGCTGCCTCTGTGCCCCCCGTACGTACCAACGACGGGAGGCGCCGGGGATAACGGGCCGATCCGAAGATCCTTCGAGTGGTCTGCGTCACGTCCCGGCAACGGCCGCACCGGGGCGGGAACCACGCACCTGGCGGGTACCGTCCCCTCCGGCACCGGCATAGTGGGGGCCGCACTTCGGGCGCCGGTCACGGCGCCGACACTGTTCACTCATGCACAAGTTGACGTAGTCCCAGGGGGATCACGAGATGCGACCGATTCGTCCGCTGCTCGCCGCGGCAGCCGCCGTGGCGGCGTTGACGCTGACGGCGACGGCCTGCGGCCCGACCGAGGACAACGCGGGGAACAAGCCCAGCGCGCCCGCGAGTCCGTCCACCGGCGACAAGATCACGATTCCGGACGACCTCAAGGACCGGCTCAAGGAGCACGGGATCGATCTGGACAAGTGGAGGGACGGCGAGTGGAAGAACTGGGACCGCGCCACGTGGCTGCGTGAGGCCAAGGACTACGTCAACCCGATCATCGAGGACCTCTGGGACCCGGACCGCATGCGGGACGCCGAGCGCCCCGACAAGCCGGTCGAGGAGGAGGACATCTCGGGTGACAAGGGTGTCACCGACCCGACCCCCGCGCCGGTGCGGGCGAAGTCCGTCCAGTCGCCGTACCACGCCAACGTCCCCGAGGCCGGCAAGGTCTTCTTCGACGGTCCGCAGGGTTCGATGGTCTGCTCGGCCACGGTCGTGAAGGACCCCGCGCACCCGGGCAAGTCCAACATGGTCTGGACGGCGGGTCACTGCGTGCACGCCGGCAAGAAGGGCGGCTGGTACCGCAACATCGCCTTCGTGCCCTCCTACAACGACAGCGGGAAGCCGACCTCCGCGCTGGAGAACGCCACCCGCGACCAGGTCGCTCCGTACGGCGTGTGGTGGGGCGACTGGGTGCAGACGTCCGACCAGTGGATCGCGGAGGGCGCGTCGACCGGCGGTCAGGGCGCGCCGTACGACTTCGCGGTGATCCACGTGACGCCCGAGAAGGGCGGCACGGGCAAGTCGCTGGAGGAGACGGTCGGTTCGGCCCTCCCGGTGGACTTCAACGCCCCGGCGGTCTCGAAGATCTCCGCCATGACGGCGACCGGCTACCCGGCGGGTCCGCCGTACGACGGCCAGAAGATGTTCCAGTGCCAGGACCGGCCGGGCCGCCTCTCGGTGAAGGCCGAGCAGCCCACGATGTACCGCATCGGCTGCACCATGACCGGCGGTTCGTCCGGCGGCGGCTGGGTGGCCGAGGGCCAGGACGGCAAGCCGGCGCTGGTGTCCAACACCTCCATCGGCCCGGTGACGGCCGGCTGGCTGGCCGGTCCGCGCCTGGGCGCCGAGGCCAAGGGCGTGTACGACGCGGTCAGCAAGAAGTACGCGGGCAACTGACCCGCGGGTGAACCGGGAGGCGGGACCTCTTGGGCGTGTCCTTGACGACAGGCCCCGGGGGTCCCGCCTCCCGGCGGCAGGCATACTGTGCACCGCTAGTGACGCGTCCATGGCAACCCACTGGGGTGGCAGGGCCGGGGCGCGGGATCCGTCTCAGGGGGAGAACAACTCATGCGTTCCATACGACTTCTGCCGGCCGCCGCCGGTCTGGCGGTGGCGCTCGCGCTGACCGTGACGGGCTGCGGCCCGACCGAGACGCCGGCCGCCGACAAGCCGGCCGCCGGTGCCACCGCGTCCGGTCCCGCGGGCGACGGCGGTGACGCCGCGCTCCCCCAGGACCTGGCCGACAAGCTGAAGAAGCGCGGCGTCGACCTGGACAAGTGGAAGAACGGCGACTGGAAGAACTGGGACCAGGACAAGTGGCTGCGTGAGGCCGAGGACTTCGTCAACCCGGTCATCGACGGGCTCTGGGACAACGAGCGCATGCAGTCGGCGAAGAGCCCCGATCCCACGATCGCGGCCACCTCGGGCAGTTCCGGCAGCGACCCGGTGCCGCGGCCGGTGCAGGCCCAGCGCGAGAAGACGCCGTACCACCGCAACGCGGCTCCGGTCGGCAAGATCTTCTTCGACTCTCCGCAGGGCCACATGGTCTGCTCCGGCACGATCGTGAAGGACCCGCGCCGGCCCGGCAAGTCCAACATGGTCTGGACGGCCGGCCACTGCGTGCACGCGGGTCAGCGCGGCGGCTGGTACCGCAACATCGCCTTCGTGCCGGCCTACAACGACCTCGGCAAGTCCGCGTCCGCGCTGCGCAACGCCAAGCCGCACGAGGTCGCCCCCTACGGCCAGTACTGGGCCGACTGGGCCGTGACCTCGGGCGAGTGGATCCAGCGCGGCGGCACGAACCCCGCCTGGCCCTACGACTACGCCGTGCTCCACGTGAAGCCGGAGCGGGGCGGCAAGTCCCTGGAGGAGACCGTGGGCGCGGCCCTGCCGGTCGACTTCTCGGCGCCGACGGCCGCGCAGGCCGGCACGATGGGCGCCTGGGGCTACCCGGCGGCGCCGCCGTACAACGGCCTGATCATGCACAAGTGCCTGGACCGGCCGACCCGGCTGACCACGGCTCCGGCGACGCCGACCATGTACCGCATCGGCTGCACGATGACCGGCGGTTCGTCCGGCGGCGGCTGGTTCCGCGTGCTGCCCAACGGCAAGACGGCGCTCGTGTCGAACACCTCGATCGGCCCGGCCGGCGGCAACGGCTGGCTCGCGGGACCGCAGCTGGGCCGGGGCGCCCAGGCCGCGCACGACATGGTCAGCAAGAAGTTCGCCCGCTGACCGGAGGGGCCCGGTCCCGGCGACCGGGCCCCGCACGGACCGTTCACGCGGAAGGCCCCGCCCCCTCGGTGCGAGGGGGCGGGGCCTTCCGCGTGGGACGACCGCTCAGTGCGCGGCGGGAACGTACGGCATCAGGAACGCCGCCAGCTCCTCGTGCACCCGCGCCTTGATCAGCGTGCCCTCCGGGGTGTGCTCCTCGGAGAGCATCTCGCCCTCGGCGTGCACCCGGGAGACGAGACCGCCCTGGGTGTACGGCACGAGCGCCTCGATCTCGACCTGCGGACGGGGCAGTTCGGCGTCGATGAGCGCGAGCAGCTCCTCGATGCCCTCGCCCGTCCGGGCGGAGACCGCGATGGCGTGCCGCTCGGCGCGCATGATCCGCTGCAGTACCAGCGGATCGGCGGCGTCGGCCTTGTTGACGATCACGATCTCCGGCACGTTCACCGCGCCGACGTCGCGGAAGACCTCGCGCACGGCGGCCAGCTGCTCCTCCGGAGCCGGGTGCGACCCGTCCACCACGTGCAGGATCAGGTCGGATTCGCCGACCTCCTCCATCGTGGAGCGGAACGCCTCGACCAGGTGGTGCGGCAGGTGCCGTACGAACCCGACGGTGTCGGCCAGGGTGTACACCCGGCCGGTCGGCGTCTCGGCCCGGCGGACGGTCGGGTCGAGGGTGGCGAACAGTGCGTTCTCCACCAGCACGCCCGCGCCGGTCAGCCGGTTGAGCAGGGAGGACTTGCCGGCGTTGGTGTAACCGGCGATGGCGACCGACGGCACCTTGTGGCGGCGCCGCTCCTGCCGCTTGATGTCGCGGCCGGTCTTCATCTCCGCGATCTCCCGGCGCATCTTCGCCATCTTCTCGCGGATCCGACGCCGGTCGGTCTCGATCTTGGTCTCACCGGGACCACGGGTGGCCATGCCGCCACCGCCGCCGCCGCCCATCTGACGGGAGAGCGACTGACCCCAGCCGCGCAGTCGCGGCAGCATGTACTGCATCTGCGCGAGAGCGACCTGCGCCTTGCCCTCTCGGGACTTGGCGTGCTGGGCGAAGATGTCGAGGATCAGGGCGGTCCGGTCGACCACCTTGACCTTGACGACGTCTTCGAGGGCGATGAGCTGACCGGGGCTGAGCTCACCGTCGCAGACGACGGTGTCGGCGCCGGTCTCGAGCACGATGTCCCGCAGCTCGCGTGCCTTGCCCGAGCCGATGAAGGTGGCCGGGTCCGGCTTGTCACGGCGCTGGATGACGCCGTCGAGTACGAGGGCGCCCGCCGTCTCGGCGAGGGCCGCGAGCTCCGCGAGGGAGTTCTCCGCGTCCTGGACGGTCCCCGAGGTCCACACACCGACCAGCACCACGCGCTCCAGGCGCAGCTGCCGGTACTCGACCTCGGTGACGTCCTCGAGCTCGGTGGAGAGGCCCGCCACGCGCCGCAGGGCCGCGCGCTCGGAGCGGTCGAACTGATCGCCGTCCCGATCTCCGTCGATCTCGTGGCTCCAGGCGACGTCCTCTTCCATCAGGGCATCGGCCCGAAGGCTCTCGGTGCGGCTCGTCTCGGCGAAGCTCTGCTCGTCCTGGGAAGGGGATGAAGAGGAGGTCATTTGATCCTTACTTCGATGGAAAGTCGTTGCGTCGATCACAACGTGTGACGGCCGCGAAACATTCCCGGCCGGGCCGCGCTGCCGACCTGATGATGGTGACACGCCCGGACGGGGCCCGTCACCCCGGTTTCACGGCTCCGGCGGCCTCCGGAGCGCGACTGCGCCAGTCCGGGTGGCCGGGCATGGCCGGGGTCTTCTTCGCGTACAGCCAGCCCGCGAAGAAGGAGCCGAGGTCACGCCCCGCGACCTCCGAGGCCAGTGCCGTGAAGTCGGCGGTGGTGGCGGTGCCGTCGCGGTGCTCGTCGACCCAGCGGCGCTCCACCCGCTGGAAGGCGTCCTTGCCGATCTCCTGGCGCAGCGCGTAGAGGACGAGTGCGCTGCCGTCGTAGACCACGGGCCGGAACAGGCTGATCTTCTTGCCGGGCGAGGGCGGCGCGGGGGCCGCGGGCGGGCCGCCGTCGGCGCGCCACGTGTCGGAGGCGGTGTAGGCCGCCTTCATGCGCCGCTCCAGGGACTGCTTCGCCGTCTCGTCGGCGTAGAGCGCCTCATACCAGCTCGCGTGCCCCTCGTTGAGCCAGAGGTCGGACCAGGTGCGGGGGGAGACGCTGTCGCCGAACCAGTGGTGGGCCAGCTCGTGGACCATGACCGAGTCGACGTACCACGCCGGGAACGCGGGCTCGGTGAAGAGCCTCCGCTCGAAGAGGGAGAGCGTCTGGGTCTCCAGCTCGAAGCCGGTGTCGGCGTCCGCGATCAGCAGGCCGTAGGTCTCGAAGGGGTACGGCCCGACCTGGCGCTCCATCCATTCCAGGTGGCCGGGGGTGCGCTTCAGCCAGGGCTCCAGGACCTCCCGGTCGGCGGTGGGCACCACGTCCCGGACGGGGAGTCCGTGCGGGCCGGCCCGGTGGACGACGGTGGTGCGGCCGATGGAGACCTGGGCGAGCTCGGTGGCCATGGGGTGGGCCGTGCGGTAGGTCCAGGTCGTGGTGGCGCCCTGCTCGGTCCGGCCCGCGGGCAGGCCGTTGGCGACGGCGGTCAGCGTGCTGGGGGCGGTGATCCGGAAGGTGAAGAGGGCCTTGTCGGCCGGGTGGTCGTTGGACGGGAAGACCCGGTGGGCGGCGTCGGCCTGGTTGGCCATGGCGAGGCCGTCGCCGGTCCGGACCCAGCCGCCGTTGTCGGCGGGGCCGGCGGGGTCGCTGGTGTGGTGGACGGTGACGGTGAGCGCGTCGCCGGACCGGACCGCGCGGGCCGGGGTGATCACGAGGTCCTCGCCGCGCGTGGTGAAGTCCGCGGGTTCGCCCCCGACCGTGACCGAGGCCACCGTGCCGTGGGTGAAGTCCAGGTTGATCCGTTCCAGGTCCTCGGTCGCGAGGGCGTCGATGCGGGTGACGGCCTGGAGCGGCTTGGTGTTCGTCCCCGGGTAGGTGAGGCCGATGTCGTAGGCGAGGACGTCGTAGCCGGGGTTGCCGAGGTGGGGGAAGAGCGGGTCTCCGATACCGAGGGGCGCCGGCGCGGGGAGGGCCGCGGCGAGCAGTCCGGCCGATGCGGCGACCACGACGGCGGAACGCAGCCACCGCGCGCGTGGGGGGCTAAGTCGGGGTGTGAGCGGCATGGGCTTACGGCTACCAGGGCGTCCGCCGCTCCCCCGGGCGGCGCGCTCGCCCGCCACCCGAAGGAGTCATGCCACCGGGGTCTTCCGGTTCAGTCCTGCGGCGAGGCGGGGTGGCGGGCGCGGCTCACGTCGTACACGCCGGGGACGTCGCGCATCGCCCGCATGAGGGCGGGGAGTCCGGCCGCGTCGGGGAGTTGGAGGGTGTACGTGTGCCGGACCCGCTGTTCGCTGGGCGGCTCGACGGTCGCGGCGACCACGGCCACGCCGGCACCGGCGATGGCCTCGGTGAGGTCCGCGAGCAGATGGGGTCTGCCGAAGGACTCGGCGACGAGCGTGACCCGGCATTCGGCGGTGTCGCCCCAGTGCACGACGACGGGTTCGCGGCCGAGTCGCCTCATCGCGTCGACCGAGGCGCAGCCGGTGCGATGGACGGTGATGGACCCGCCGCGTACCAGGAAGCCGGTGATCTCGTCCGGGGGTACGGGCGTGCAGCAGCCGGCGGGCCGCACGGCGGCGGTGGCGCTGCCGGGGAGTTCGGCGAGGAGCCGGGTGCCGGAACGCCGGTCCGCGGTGACGGACGAGGGCGGCCGGGGGTCGGCGTCGGGGGCCTTCGTCGCTTCGGGGTGCGCCCGCAGCCAGGCGGTGATCGCGATCCGGGCGGCCTGGGTGCGGGCGTGGTCCAGCCACTGTGGCGACGGGCCCGAGGTCGCGTCCTGGGCGAGGAGCAGCTGCACCGTGTCGCCGTCGACGAGCACCGTGCTCAGCGTCGCCAGACGGCCGTTGACGCGCGCGCCGAGACAGCCGTGGGCGGCTTCGCCGTGCTGGGCGTAGGCGGCGTCCACGCAGCTCGCCCCGGCGGGCAGACCGAGGGTTCCGCCGTCGGCGCGGAAGACGGTGATCTCCTGGTCCTCGGCGAGGTCGGCGCGCAGCAAGGTCCAGAAGGTGTCGGGGTCGGGCGTGGCCTCCTGCCAGTCGAGCAGGCGGGAGAGCCAGCCGGGGCGGGTGGGGTCGGCGCGCTCGCCGTCCTCGGCTGCTTCGGCGCCGGCGTCGACCGTGGCCGGGGGCGTGTACGGATTGCCGAGGGCGACGACGCCCGCTTCGGCGACCTTGTGCATCTGGTGGGTGCGGATGAGGACTTCGGCGACGGCTCCGTCCGGGGCGGCGACGGCCGTGTGCAGCGACTGGTACAGGTTGAACTTCGGGGCGGCGATGAAGTCCTTGAACTCGGAGATCACCGGGGTGAAACAGGTGTGGAGCTCACCGAGGACGCCGTAGCAGTCGGCGTCCTCGTTGACCAGGACGAGAAGCCGGCCGAAGTCGCTGCCGCGCAGGTCTCCGCGCTTGAGCCGGACGCGGTGGACGGAGACGAAGTGCCGGGGCCGGATGAGGACCTCGGCCGGGATGTCCGCCTCGCGGAGCACGGCGGAGACGGCGTCCGCGATGGCGGCGAGCGCGTCGCCGGCGCCGGAGTTCTCGGCGATGAGGGCGCGGGTGTTCTCGTACTCCTCGGGGTGGAGGATCGCGAAGACCAGGTCCTCCAGCTCCGTCTTGAGCGCCTGCACACCGAGCCGTTCGGCGAGGGGGATGAGGACGTCGCGGGTGACCTTGGCGATGCGGACCTGTTTCTCGGGGCGCATCACGCCGAGGGTGCGCATGTTGTGGAGCCGGTCGGCGAGTTTGATCGACATCACGCGGACGTCGTTGCCGGTGGCGACGAGCATCTTGCGGAAGGTCTCCGGTTCGGCGGCGGCGCCGTAGTCGACCTTCTCCAGCTTGGTCACGCCGTCGACGAGGTAGGCGACCTCGTCACCGAACTGCTCGCGGACCTGATCGAGCGTCACGTCCGTGTCCTCGACGGTGTCGTGGAGGAGGGAGGCGGTCAACGTGGTGGTCTCCGCGCCGAGTTCGGCGAGGATGAGGGTGACCGCGAGGGGGTGGGTGATGTACGGCTCACCGCTCTTGCGGAACTGCCCGCGATGCGAGAACTCGGCGAGGACGTACGCCCGGCGGAGCACGGCGAGGTCGGCCTCGGGGTGGTGGGCACGGTGTGCTTCGGCGACGTGCCCGATGGCGTCCGGCAGCCGGTCCCTCGCGGTGGGACCGAGCAGAGCGGCGCGGCCCAGTCGGCGGAGGTCGATCCTCGCGCGGGCGCGTCTGCGGCTGGGAGCGTCGGGGCTGGTGGCCTCGGCCGCGCTCGCAGGGTTGGTGGCCTCTGCACTCATGGGGCACCTCCGGCAACGTCGACCGGCGGTGGGCGGGCAAGGCGTGCCTGCCGGGCCGGTGCTTGATGTTACCGACCCCACCACGCGCTGCAGTCCCCCTCTCGCCCAGCGTGAAACGGATCACCCATTCGAGCGACGGATCAGTCGTTGACTGATTCGATTCCCGTCGGTCGTGCCCGCCCCGAGGGGACGGTCGGGCCGGCACGCGGGGGCCCGGCCGCCGGGCCTTTCGGGGGGGGCGGCGCGGCGGCACGGCGGGAGGGCCGGGGCGGCTGTCCGGCTGTCCGGCTGTCCGGCTGTCCGGCTGCCGAGTTCAGGTGGTCGGGGTGTCCGCGAGCCAGGCGGGGTCGAGGGTGCCCTCGGCGACGATGACGGCCGGGCCGGTCATCTCGATCTCGCCGTCGGGGTGCTCGGTGATGATCAGCGTCCCGCCGAGGACGTCGACGGTGTACGTGGCGGGGGTGCCGCTCTGCGCCGGGTCGACGCCGTCCCGGCGCGCGGTGGCCACGGCGACGGCGCACGCGCCGGTACCGCAGGAGCGGGTCTCGGCGGCGCCGCGCTCGTGGACGCGCATGGCGACGTGGCGGGGGCCGCGGTCGGCGACGAACTCGATGTTCACGCCCTCGGGGTAGACCCCGGCGGGGGCGTACGGAGGCTCGGTGAACAGGTTGCCGGCGTGGTCGAGGCTCTCGACGAAGGCGACGGCGTGCGGGTTGCCCATGTTCACGTTGCGGGCGGGCCAGCTGCGGCCGTCGACGGTGACGGTGACACCGTCCTCGGGGAGCCGCGCGCGGCCCATGGAGACGGTGACGGAGCCGTCCTTGTCGAGGTGGACCCTCTTGACCCCGCCGCGGGTGGCGACGGCGACCTCGCCGGCGGTGACGTGTCCGGCGTGCTCCAGGTAGCGGGCGAAGACGCGGACGCCGTTGCCGCACATCTCCGCCACGGAGCCGTCCGCGTTGCGGTAGTCCATGAACCACTCGGCCTCGTCGGCCATGGAACGGGCCTCGGGGTGGGCGGCGCTGCGGACCACGTGGAGCAGCCCGTCGCCACCGATGCCGGCCCGCCGGTCGCACAGCCGGGCGACGACCGCCGCGGGCAGCTCGACGGTGTTGTCGGCGTCGGGGACGATCACGAAGTCGTTCTCGGTCCCGTGGCCCTTGAGGAATGCGAGGGGCGAGGTCAGCGCGCTGGTCACGGGACCAACTGTACGGGGCGGCCACGACGGCGGCCCCGCGGGTCCGAAGGGCGGAACGGGGGCGGGGCGGGCACGCCGCCGGGCCGGGCGGGGGTACGCGGACCACGGGGCGGGGCAGGGTGGACTCGGGGGCCGGGGGGTGCCGGGTGCCGGAAGGGCCGGCGTGGGCCGCCGGGCCGGGACCGGGCGGCGCCGGGGCGGGCGTGGCCCCGGAGGGCGGGTGGCGGTCGAGGCGGGCGTGTGGCCCGGAGGGCGGGTGCCCGCCGGCGGGCTCAGCGCAGGCGCGCCACGCGCCAGACCGCCAGGGCGACCAGGAGCGCGCTGAGGCAGACGTAGAGGGTGAAGACCCGCCAGTTCGGGCGGTCGCCCGAACCCCGGGCCGGGAGGCCCGGCCAGGTGTAGCCGACCTTGCGGGCGGCCATCATGCCCCAGCCCGCCGCGCAGCAGCTGATCAGCAGACCGAGCATGGCGACCACGGCGCCGCCGTCGCCCGAGCCGAAGGCGAGCGGGAAGGCGAACATCAGGGAGCCGACGGCGGCGAGGCCCACGATGGGGGCGAGCTGCCAGATCCGCAGCCGACGCTGGGGCCGCAGCTCCACCTCGACCTCGCCCGGGTCGACCTCGACGGCCGAGCCCTGGGCGTCGTCGGGACCGTCCGGGGTCAAACCGGGCGCGTCACCCGGGGCTTCGCCCCGGATCGCGTCCTGCTGCTCTGTGTCGCGAGGGCCGGCCTCCATCGCCACGCGCCCTCCCCACTCGGACTCCACTTGGTCGATCGATGCTCGATGATGGCACGCTCCCACCCCCCGAAATGACGGGCAGTGCGTCCCGATGCCATCACGTGATCAGGCTGTAACCGCTCGTTCGACCAACGCCAGCGCCTCCCCGGGGAGTTCCCCGCGGTGATCTGCCGCTCCGCTGAGCCAGTGGACCCGCGGGTCGCGGCGGAACCAGGAGTCCTGACGGCGCGCGAAGCGCTTGGTGGCGCGCACGGTCTCCGTGCGCGCCTCCTCCTCGGTGCACTCCCCCGCGAGCGCCGCGAGCACCTGCTGGTAGCCGAGCGCGCGGGCGGCGGTGCGCCCCTCGCGCAACCCCTGCGCCTCCAGCGTGCGCACCTCGTCCACGAGCCCGGCCTCCCACATCCGGTCCACGCGGGTGGTGATGCGCTCGTCGAGCTCGGGGCGCGCCACGTCCACACCGATCTGCACCGTGTCGTAGACCGAGTCGGGGCCGGGCAGATTGGCGGTGAAGGGCTTCCCGGTGATCTCGATGACCTCCAGGGCCCGGACGATGCGGCGGCCGTTGCTGGGCAGGATCGCGCGGCCCGCCTCGGGGTCCGCGGCGGCGAGCCGGGCGTGCAGGGCCCCGGAGCCGCACTCCTCCAGCTCGGCCTCCAGACGGGCCCGGACGGCCGGGTCGGTGCCGGGGAACTCGAGTGCGTCGATGGCGCCCCGCACGTAGAGACCGGAGCCACCGACCAGCACGGGGGTGCGGCCGGCGGCGAGCAGCCGGTCGATCTCGGCCCGGGCGAGCCGCTGGTACTCGGCGACGCTGGCGGCCTCCGTCACGTCCCAGATGTCCAGCAGGTGGTGCGGGATGCCGCCGCGCTCCTCCACCGTCAGCTTCGCGGTACCGATGTCCATCCCCCGGTAGAGCTGCATGGAGTCGGCGTTGACGACCTCGCCGCCGAGTTGCCGGGCGAGGAAAACGCCCAGATCAGACTTTCCGGCCGCTGTGGGACCGACGACGGCGATGACCCGCGGGGCGGGAGCTGCACTTCTCACCGCCCCAGTCTCGCAAACGTCCGGGCGGGTCCCCGAACGAGCGACGTGACGAGCCGCATCCGGGTTCGTTGCCTGTTGCGAGGTTCCGCCCGCCGGTTTCGCGTACCGGCTGCACCGGGTGGCGCAGTGGAGCGCCCCGGTCGCCGCGGCGCTTCTCCCGCACGAGTACGCTATGGAGTGGAAATGGGCGTTTTCGCATTGTTTCGCCGTAAGAGCAAGGAAGCTGCCGAGGCGTCAACGGACGAGGACCGGACCGTCACCCTGACGGCGGACGAGGAGACGGCGGAGGAGATGACCGGGGCGGAGAACGTCACCTCGCGGCCTTCCGGCGCCGCTTCCGAGACCTTCGAGGACGCCGGGACGGACGCGTACGGGACGGCGGACGAGGAGACGGCCGAGGAGCCCGCGGAGCCGTCCGGGCACGCGGACACCGCCGGGACCGGGGACTCGGCCGAGGCCGTCGACCGGCTGGAGAACGGCACCGTCGCCGAGGCCCCGGAGGCGGTCGAGGTCGTGGAGATCCCGAAGCAGCAGTCGGCCGAGGAGGCCGCGGACAACGAGGCCGGCGAAAGCGCCCGCAAGTAGCGACACGGCTCCGCTCGCCTCGACTCGGCGGGCGGACTCACCGGAGGGAAGGTGGCCCATGGGTCTCCTGGATTCACTGAAGGCCAAGCTCGCCCCTGCCAAGGACAAGGTCTCCGACCTCGCGCAGCAGCACGGGGACAAGATCGACCATGGCCTGGACAAGGCCGCGAAGGTGGTCGACGAGAAGACCAAGGGCAAGTACAGCAACAAGATCGAGTCGGGTACCGACAAGGCCAAGCACGCCCTGGGCCGGATCTCCCACAAGGACGACGGCGCCCAGGGCGGGGGCCCGAACCCGACACCGCCGCCGACCGCCTGAGGCCCGGCACCACCTGACCGTCCGTCCGCACGGCGGGCGACCGCGCAGCCGGGCGCTGCGCGGTCGCCCGCCGTTCGCCGTGTGCCGCTGGGGCACGCCGGAGCCCCGCGAGCGGGGCGAGACGCCCCCTAGGACCAGGCGGCGACGAAGTAGCCGACGCCGTAGGGGGCGTCCTCGTACAGGAGGCGGCCGTCGAGGCCGGTGCCATCGGCGGCGCCCGCCAGCACCTGCCAGGGAGCGCGGCCCGCGGCCTTCAGCGTGTACGCGAGGTCCTCGTCGAGCGCAAGCAGGGCGGCCGTGTCGGCCGTGCCCAGCGCCCGCGCGGCCTCGGCGTCGAACCCCGCGGCTCGGTCGTCCAGATAGCCGGGGGCCTTGAGCGTGCGACACGCGCTGCCGTCGCCCATGACGAGCAGGGCGACCCGCCCGGCGGAGGCGGCGAGCTCGCGGCCGGTCGCGGCGCAACGTGCCGCCTCCAGCGGTTCGCCGACTCCGAGGCCCTCGACCGGGGCGCCGGTCCAGGCGGCGCGTTCCAGGAGCCAGGCGGCGACGGCGAGGGAAGCGGGCAGCGGTCGCTCACCGGCGGGGCCGTCGCCGAGGCGGACGGAGAGGTCGACGCCGAAGCCCGCGAAGGACCCGGCGGAACCGGCCGGGAAGACGCCGCGGGCGCCCTCGTCCGCCGGGCCGACGACGTAGAGGCGATCGGGCCGGGACGCGGCGAGCAGGCCCACGGCGTCGGCACAGGCGGTGCGCGCGGCGTCGAGTTCGGGTGCGGCCCCCGTCGCGACGTCGGGCACGAGCAGCGGGGGGCAGGGGCATACGGCGGCGGCGACAAGCATGATCCGCAGCCTACTGCGACGGCGGGCGCCTGAGCGGGGACGCCGCCGGGGGTGCGGGTGGGGCCCCGAACGCGTCGTTCCGGGCCCGCGTGCCTCCCCCCGCCGACGGGCGGTGGAGGGTCAGCTCGCCGGCGGCGCGTCCTGCGGGGTCCTCTCGGCCGCCGCGACCGTCTTCGCGACCGTGGGGTCATTGGAGTCCCAGACCTGCTCGGCGATGCCGAGCCTGTACTCCGTCAGGGACACCGCGCCCTTGACGACCACCAGGTAGCTGTCGCCGCCGGGGAAGCGGTACACCTCACGCCACTTCTCACGCATCGGTGCCCCGTAAGCGAGGGTGGCGGCGCGCAGTTCCTCGAGGGCCTCGTCGCGCGTACCGGTGAGCCGGCGCACCACTTCGGTGACGTACGTCTCCCCCTTGCCGTACTGCGCGACGACGATCCACTTCCCCATCCCGGCCCCCTCGTGTGCGGTCGTGTCCGCGGTCAGTGGCTGCCGCAGGCAGGCGCGGCGGCCTCCGGCAGCGGCTCCGGCACGCCGATCTTAGGCAGGCCGAGCAGGACACCGGCCGGTTTCGCGGCGGCTTCCTGCGTGCGCTTCTCCCAGGCGTCGCCGGCGCGGGTGCGGCGCACGGAGGTCGTCGGGCCCTCGGCGAGCAGGTGGTGCGGGGCGGCGTAGGTGATCTCCACGGTCACCACGTCGCCGGGGCGGACCTCGGACTCCGGCTTGGTGAAGTGCACCAGCCGGTTGTCGGGGGCGCGGCCGGACAGGCGGTGCGTGGTGCCGTCCTTGCGGCCCTCGCCCTCCGCGACCATGACCTCCAGCGTGCGGCCGACCTGCTTCTTGTTCTCCTCCCAGGAGATCTCCTCCTGGAGGGCGACGAGGCGCATGTAGCGCTCCTGCACGACCTCCTTGGGGATCTGCCCCTCCATGTCCGCCGCGGGGGTCCCGGGACGCTTGGAGTACTGGAAGGTGAAGGCGTTGGCGAACCGCGCCTCGCGCACCGTGTGCATCGTCTGCTCGAAGTCCTCCTCGGTCTCGCCGGGGAAGCCCACGATGATGTCGGTCGAGATGGCGGCGTGCGGGATGGCCGCCCGCACCTTCTCGATGATGCCGAGGAAGCGATCCTGTCGGTAAGAGCGGCGCATCGCCCGCAGGACGGTGTCCGAGCCGGACTGGAGCGGCATGTGCAGCTGCGGCATCACGTTCGGGGTCTCGGCCATGGCCGCGATCACGTCGTCCGTGAAGTCGCGCGGGTGCGGGGAGGTGAAGCGGACCCGCTCCAGGCCCTCGATCTGCCCGCAGGCCCGCAGCAGCTTGGAGAACGCCTCACGGTCCCCGAGGTCCGAGCCGTACGCGTTGACGTTCTGGCCGAGGAGGGTGATCTCGGAGACGCCCTCGGCGACCAGGGCCTCGATCTCGGCGAGGATGTCGCCGGGCCGGCGGTCCTCCTCCTTGCCGCGCAGCGCCGGAACGATGCAGAAGGTGCAGGTGTTGTTGCAGCCGACGGAGATCGAGACCCAGGCAGCGTAGGCGGACTCGCGCCGGGTGGGCAGCGTCGAGGGGAACGCCTCCAGCGACTCGGCGATCTCGATCTGCGCCTCTTCCTGGATGCGGGCGCGCTCCAGGAGGACCGGCAGCTTGCCGATGTTGTGCGTGCCGAAGACGACGTCGACCCAGGGCGCCTTCTTGACGATGGTCTCGCGGTCCTTCTGGGCCAGGCAGCCGCCGACGGCGATCTGCATGCCCGGGCGCGTGGTCTTCATCGGCGCGAGGCGGCCGAGGTTGCCGTAGAGCTTGTTGTCGGCGTTCTCGCGCACCGCGCAGGTGTTGAAGACGACGACGTCGGCGTCTCCGTCGGAGCCCTCGGGGGCTCGGACGTAGCCGGCGTTCTCCAGCAGTCCGGAGAGCCGCTCGGAGTCGTGGACGTTCATCTGACACCCGTAGGTGCGCACTTCGTAGGTTCGAGAAACGCCCACTTCGTCCACTGCTCCGGTCCGGTCGCTGCTGCTGGTCATCCCTCAAGGGTAAGGGGGGCGCCGGGAGGTCCCGGACGACGACGGCCCGCCGCCGCGGTTCAGAGGCGGCCACGCCTCGGCGAGCGCCCCGGGGACCCTGGTCAGCACCAGGCGCCGACCTCGGCGAGCTGGGCCCGGAGGGTGCCCGCGTCCGGTCTCAGGGAGCCGGCGAAGGCGGCCGAGCCGATCGTGAAGGCGTCGACTCCGGCCTCGGCCAGGTCGCGGACCTGGGTGTGGTTGGTGATGCCGCCGGCCACGACGAGCCGGCCGGTGGTGGCGGCTCGGGCGGCCCGGACGAGGTCGAGCGGGTCGGCGTCGGTGGCGCGATGGGCGAGGAGGTCCACGCCGGCACAGCCGGCCGCCTCCGCCCGGCGGCAGTCCTCGGCGGTTCGCTCCGGGGTGCCGGCGAGGCGAGTGGGGTGGCCGAGGGGTTCGCCGACGAAGGGGAGGTACTCGATTCCGGTCCCGTCGAGGAGGCGGAGGGTCTCGTCGACCCAGGTGCCGCCCATCAGCCGGTCCACACCGAGGTCGATCGCGGTCCGCGCGGAGGCGAGGGCCTGCTCACGGGTGGTGCTGACGACCTCGAGGTAGCTGGTCGCCCCTCGCTCCTTGATGCTCCGGTGGAGCAGGGCGAGGGTGGCGGTGTCGACGCCGACGTCCTTGAAGCCGATATGGCCGATGCCGAGGTCGCCGACGGCTTCGAGTACGTCGAGGCAGTCCGGGACGGTCCGGTCGGCGCGGGTGAGCATGAAGATGAAATCCACAGGGCGGTCTCCGGTTCCTTCGTGGGTGACTATGAGTGACCGTGAGTGACGGGCGGACGGGTGGGCGGTGGGGCGGGTACGCCGGACACCTGCGTGGCCGTCCTACGCGGCCGGTGCGGGTGCGGGTGCGCGGAGGCGGCCGGGGGCGGCGGCCCACACCCGCGGGCGGATACGGCCGGAGGTGGGCGGGTGCCGGGTGTAGGTGGCGACCACCTGCGGCGGACGCGGACGGGCGCAGCTGCGGCAGGCGCAGCGGCAGCGGCAGCGGCAGCGGCAGCGGCAGCCCGACGGTCAGCGGCCGGGTATGGGGCCGGACGGGGCGCTCGCGTCGTCGGACGGGGCGTCGGTACGGCTCCGGGCGCCGGACCCGTCGTCGGCCGGATCGGCGGCCTCGGGCGCGGTGACGCCCGCAGCGAGTTCGTCGGCCTGGTGGAGGGCGGTGAGCAGGCTGGTGTGGTCGGCGGTGCCCCTGCCGGCGATGTCGAAGGCGGTGCCGTGGTCGACGCTGGTGCGTACGAACGGGAGGCCGATGGTGATGTTGACGCCGTGTTCCAGGCCCAGGTACTTCACGGGGATGAGGCCCTGGTCGTGGTACTGGGCGACGACGGCGTCGAACTCGCCGGCGCGGGCCCGCATGAAGACGGTGTCGGCCGGCCAGGGCCCGGAGGCGTCGATGCCCTCGCTCCGGGCGGCACGGACCGCCGGGGCGATGATGTCGAGGTCCTCGCGGCCGAAGAGGCCGTTCTCCCCCGCGTGCGGGTTGAGCGCGGCGACGGCGATCCGGGGACGGGCGATGCCGCCGCCTCGAAGGGTGCGGTGGGTGAGCCGCACGATGTCGAGTTCGCGGGCCGTGGTGAGCGCGTCGAGTGCGGTGCGCAGGGACTGGTGGACGGTGACCAGGACGACCCGCAGCTCGCCGTTGGCCATCATCATCGCGTAGTCGCCGGTGCCCGACAGCTCGGCCAGGATCTCGGTGTGCCCGGGGTAGGGCAGCCCGGCTCGTCTCAGTGCCTCCTTGTTGATCGGCGCCGTCGTGATGCCCCGGACCTCGCCGCGCAGGGCCAGTTCGATCCCGCGACGTACGTAGTGGAAGGACGCGGCACCGGCCCGGGCGTCGACGGTGCCGGACCTCAGGTCCGCCGGCAGCGCGCCCTCGGCGAGGACGTCCAGGACGCCGGGGCGGTGGACGGCGGCGGCCACGGTGTCGACCGGTCGCACCTTGAGCCGTACGCCCGTGGTGCGGGCGGCTCGGTCGAGGGCGTCCGGATCGCCGATGACGACGACGGGCGGTCGGCGCCTGGGGTCGGCGCACGCTTTGACGGTGATCTCGGGTCCGATGCCGTTCGGGTCGCCCATGGTGAGGGCCAGGGGTGTGGTCGGCGTCCGCACGCGGTCACCCCCTCGCCGTGCTGTCGCCGCCGGAGATCAGCAGTCGGGTGAGCCGTTCGAGCGTGGTGTCGTCGCCGAAGCCCCCTGCCTTGATCAGGACGGGGATCCGCAGCGGGCCGAGCAGCGCGCCGCGGGCGATCCCCGGCTCCGGTTCGTCGAACAACTCGATGCCCGTGGCGCCGAGGGCCGCGAGCACCGCGGCGGCGGTCTCGCCACCGGTCACGAGCAGTCCGTCGGCCAGTCCCTCCCCCGCCGACCGCGCTGCCGAGACGGCCAGTTCGTCGGTGAGAGACTCCGCCTCCGCAGGGTCGCACCGCCCGTCAGGGGTGTGCACGACCAGAACGGGAGCGGCCGAACGCCGCAGGGCCTCGGCGGCGGCCGGACCTTCGGCACCGCGCAACGCCTCCGAGCCGGCTTCGGGATCGGTACCGCCCGATCTCGGGTCCGCGCCGGTGCCGACGCTAGGGGTCGCGCCGCCGTCGCCATGGCCGTCGACTCCGGAACCGGAGCCGGTGTGGACGACCGTCACCTCCGGGCGCGTACGCAGGCGCTCCAGCTGACGCCGGGTCGCCGGATGCGCACTCCCTACGGCCACCAACGGCCTTTGCGCAGCGGGAAGTCGGGGAAGCGCGGCCGCTCCGGGGATCCGCGGGTGGTGACGGGCCAGCGCGGCGGCGAGGCCGGGAGAGCCGACCCAGAGCACGTCGCCCGGGCGGGGCACCGCGGCCACCAGCCGGTCCAGCTCGGCGTCCGTGACGGCGGAGCACACGAACACCCCTCCTCTGGTGAGCAGTTCGGGAAGAAGGTCCAGCTCCTCCTGATCCCCCGCGTCCACGACCTCGGCCTCGGGAAGCAGGCGGGTGAGGTCCGAGGTGACGACCGGGTGGACCGGGTCCCGGGCGAACTCGCTCTCGTGGACCGGAACGCCCCGCACGTGCTGGACGCCGGCGACCGTGGTCCGGCCCTCGGCCGGAAAGGCCGGCGCGATCACGACGGCACGTCGCCCCGAGCCCTCGCGGGCCGCGCGGATCTCCACCGCGATGTGCCCCCGGAGCGTGGAGTCGACCGTCTTGATCAGCAGATCGGCCCCGGCGTGGGCGGCTGCCGCCCGTTCGGTCAGCGCCCCGGCCACGGCCGAACCCAGTAGCCGACTGCCGAGATCGACGGCGACCACCCCCTCGGCGTCGTGAGGTGGGATCACATCGTCGTCCACCTGCCCTGGCAGCAGGACCCGCGCCCGGTGCCCTGCCCTGCGGAACGGCGCGGCACCGTCCCCCGCGCTCGTGAGGTCGTCCGCGAGGACGACGATGCTGTTCATGCGGGTGTTCGGTACGTTCCTCGTCATGTGTGCTCCTCGGTCCGCCGGTCGGTGACGCTTCCACATTGGCGCCCCCGGAGCCCCCCGACAAGCGATTCCTTCTCACCCGATACGTGAGTAGATTTCACACATGCGCTGGCCCGACCTCCCCCCGCTGAACACCCTGCTCCCCTTCGAGGCGACCGTGCGGCACGCGAGCATGACCCGTGCCGCCCAGGAGCTCCACGTCACCCACGGCGCGGTCAGCCGGCAGATCCAGAACCTGGAGAAGGCCCTGGGCACCCCGCTCTTCGAGCGCGGGACCCGGGTGCTCCACCCCACTCCGCAGGCGCGCCGGCTGGCGGCCGCCGTCCGTGACGCGCTCGACCGACTCGACACGGCGGCGCGTGAGGTCTCACGGCGGGAACGGGGCGGCCCGCTGGCGCTGTCCTGCGAGCCCACGCTGCTGATGCGCTGGCTGATCCCGCGGCTCCCCGACCTGGCGGCGCGGGTGCCGGGACTCACCGTGCACCTGTCGGCGGGCGGCGGGCCGGTCTCCTTCGACGGGGACACCGTCGACGTGGCCCTGCGCCGGGACGACTTCCCCGTGCCCGGCCAGGTGAGCCGGACGCCGCTCTTCCTGGAGCGGATCGGCCCCGTGTGCAGCCCGGAGCTGGCCGAACGGATCACCGGGGCCCAGGGCTTCGCCGGTGTGACGATCCTGCACGCGGCCACACGCCCGGGTGCGTGGGACGACTGGCAGCGGCTCACCCGCCGGCGGGTCGAGGGCGCCGCGCAGCAGACCTTCGAGCACTTCTACCTGGCGCTCCAGGCCGCGGTCGCGGGCGTCGGCGTCGCGATCGGCCCGTACGCGCTGGTCCACGACGACCTCGTCAACGGCCAACTGGTGGCACCGTTCGGCCTCATGGCCGACGGCACCGGGTACCACCTGCTCAGCCCACGGCCACCTGAGCAGGACGACCGGGTCGCCCTGCTCCTCGGATGGCTGCGTGATCAGGCGGGTGAGCTCTGACGCACCCCGCGGAGGCGGACGTCTCCACGCGTGGGGCATGCAGCACGCCCGTCCGAACCGGCGGGTCCGCCTGCCCGCCGACCCGCCACCTCACCATCCGCCCGCTCACCATCCGCTCGCGCACCGACCCGCCACCCGCCCGCTCACCGTCCGCTCGCGCACCGACCCGCCGCCCATCCGCTCGCCACCCCGCAGCTCACCGTCCGCCCACCCACCCTCCGACGAAGCGAGCCGCCTCCTCGCCCTCCAGGCGGCCATCCGGCACGCGGCGGCCGAAGGCGACCAGGAGCAGGTCCTGCGCGGAGCCGGCGAGGTCGGAACCGGTCCCGAAGGACCAGTCCAGGTCGACCGCCCGCAGCCTGACCCCCTTGAGGTCAGCTCCGAAGAAGCGCGCCCCCCCGGGGGCCGACCTGCGCCAGCACCGTGCGGAGGCGGTCCTCCGGGACGCGCCGGTCCAGGCCGAGGGCGGTCGTGATGTCGAGACCGTGGACCACATCGTGGGCGAGCGCCATCGGGTACCCACCGAAGGGCGGCGGTGCTGCCGTACGCCCGGGCGGCGCTGGCGGCCGCCGACGCGGTGCGGGAGACGTTGGCCGACTTCACGGGCTTGCTGCGCGGCCGGGTGACGTTTGGACTCGTCTCGTGCGGCACCGGCCACGCCTTCGACGTGGCGGGCCTGCTGGCCGGCTTCCACACGGCCCACCCCGCGGTGGAGATCGCGCTGACCGAGGACACCTCTGCGCGGATGCTGGCCGCCGTGCGGGCCGGTGAGCTGGACATCGCGCTCGTCGGCCTCGCGGAGCCCGACCCTCCGGCAGGGCTGTCACTGCGCCTGGTGATCGACGAACCGTTGGTCGCGGCCGTCGCCGCGGACGATCCGCTGGCCGCCGGGAGCGGCCCTCTGCCCGTGGCGGCGCTGCGCGACCGGCGGCTGATCTGCCTGCCGCGCGGAACCGGGGTGCGCGGGGTGCTGGAGCGGATCTGCGCGGGGGCCGGCTTCAGCCCTCAGGTGGCCTTCGAGGCGGCGGCGCCGCAGCTGCCGGCGCAGCTGGCCGCGCGCGGGCTCGGGGTCGCGGTGGTCCCCGCCCTGTCCGAGGCGGCGGCCGCGGCGTTCGGACTGCGGACGCGCCCGCTCGACGAGCCGCGCGCACGGGGCCGGGTCACGCTGGCCTGGCGGACGGAGGGACCGGCCTCGCCCGCCGCCCGGGCGCTGCTGGACGTACTGCGCGACGCCCTGCCCGTACCCGCCGATCCGCACCCGATGTGATCCGGCGATCGCCCCGGCGAACTCTCCGCCCCTCCCCCGTCCACGCCCCGCCGCGCCCTCCGATCGAGCCGAGGATCCGGCTCGGAGTCCCCGGCCGGAGCGGAGGGGCCTGGCCATCGGAGGCGGTGAGCTGGCAGGATCGCGCCATGCTCGCCTCCCTCTCCCGTGCCACCCGCCGCCGCGCCCTCCAGGTCTCGGCCGCGGTTCTGGTGGTCTGCGGGCTGCTGGTGTGGTGGCTGGTTCCTTTCGGTACTCCGGCGCCGAGCGGCAGCGTCACATTCAGTACGGGCGTGCCCAGCGGGGTCTACGAGCGGTACGGGAAGCTGCTGCAGCAGGCTCTCGCCCGTGATCTTCCGGACGTCTCGATAGCCCTGAAGGACAGCGAGGGCTCGCAGCAGAACCTCGCGCGCGTGGCCACCGGCGAAGCCGACTTCACGATCGCCACGGCCGACGCGGTGGCGCACTACCAGCGGGACCGGAAGCCCGGCTTCGACCGGCTGCGCGGCTGTGCCCGGCTCTACGACGACTACGTCCAGCTCGTCGTCCCCAAGGGTTCCGCCGTGCAGTCCGTGGCCGATCTGCGCGGGCTGAGGGTCGGCGTCGGACAGCAGGGGTCGGGCGTGCGGCTGATCGCCGAGCGGGTGCTCGCGGCGGGCGGGCTGCTCGACCGCGACATCAAGCCCGTCTCGGCGGGCATCGACACGATGCCGGAGCTGCTGGAGCGCAAGCGCTTGGACGCCTTCTTCTGGTCGGGCGGTCTGCCCACGTCGGCCGTGCAGACGCTCTCCGAGCGTCTTCCGGTCCGGCTGGTCTCGCTGGACGCGGCCCTGATGGCCAATCTCCACGACGTCGGCGAGTCGAACCGCCACTACCGCTCCGCGGTGATCCCGGCGGACGCCTACGGCAAGGCGCAGGACGGGCAGCAGGTGGAGACGCTGGCGGTGGCGAACCTCCTCGTGACCACGGACGACGCCGACCCGGCCCTCGTCGAGGGCTTCACGCGTACGGTGATCGGCAGCCGTGACCGGATCGGCAACCAGGTGCACCCGGCCCAGCTGGTGGACCTCCGCACGGCGATCTACACCGATCCGCTGACGCTCCACGAGGGCGCGCGGCGCTACTACCGGTCCGTGAAGCCCTAAGGGGCAAGACACCCCTTAGCCCCTGAGGGCACCCGCACGTGCGGCCCACCCGTCCGCCCGACCCCGCTGCCCCTCAGCGCCCCTGCGGCGCCGTCCTCGGCACGGTGACCGTCACGCGCAGCCCGTGCGGCTCGTTCGGCGCGAAGCCGATGGAGCCGCCGCCCGCGGCCAGCAGCGTCCGGCAGATGGACAGGCCCAGGCCGGACCCGTTGACGTTCTGGTGGCGGCCGCTGCGCCAGAAGCGGTCGCCGACCCGGTCGAGCTCCTCCCGGGTGAGCCCCGGGCCGCCGTCCGCGACCACGATCGTGCAGGTCTCGGCGCCGAGGGACACGGCCAGGGTGACCTGCTCGCCGACCGGGGTGAACTTCAGCGCGTTGTCGACGACCGCGTCGAGGACGCTGGAGAAGGCCACCGGGTCCACCCAGGCGGCCGCCGCCCGGACCTCGCCGCTCAGCCGGACACCCTTCTCCTCGGCGAGCGGGCGCCAGGCGGCGATCCGCTCGGACGCCATGGCGCCGATGTCGGTGAGCCGCAGATCGGCGTCGGCGTGCTCGGCGAGGGCCAGGTCCAGCAGGTCGTCGAGGACCTGCGCGAGCCGCTTTCCCTCGGTGCGGACGGAGGCGATCTCCTCGTTGCCCTCGGGGAGTTCGAGCGCGAGCAGCTCGATGCGCAGCAGCAATGCGGACAGCGGGTTGCGCAGCTGGTGGGAGGCGTCCGCGACGAACGCCCGCTGCTGCTCCAGGACGTCCTCGACGTTGTCGGCCATCTCGTTGAACGAATGCGCCAGGCGGCGCAGTTCGGGCGGGCCGCCGGCCGCGGCGACGCGGGACTTCATGCGGCCGGTGGCGATGTCGTGGGTGACCGCGTCCAGTACGCGCACGGGACGCAGCACCCAGCCGGTGAGCCGGAACGCCGCGCCGACGGCGAGCAGCATCGCGGCGAACTCACCGGCGACGATGATCAGCCAGCCGCGCAGGATCTGCGAACGCAGCTGTCCGGTGGGCGAGTCGGTGACGACGACGGCGACGACGTCGCCGTCGCGCACCACCGGGGAGGCGATGGTGAGCCGGGCCTCGTCCTGCCAGGGCCAGACCTGCGGTGGATCGTGGCTGCGGCGGCCGAGCAGTGCCTCCTGGAAGGCCCGGCGGCCTTCCCCTTGGTAGGGGACGACCCAGTCCTCGGGTGCGGCGGCCATGGACCGGTTGTTGCGGTAGAAGATGCCGGTACGGATGCCGTACACGTCGTGGTAGCTGGCCAGTTCACCGCCCAGGGTGGCACGGCGCTCGTCGAGCCCGGGGTCGGTCTCGCGGACGAACTGGGCGAGGGCGGCGAAGCGCGCCGCGTCGTCGAGCCGGTCGACGACCACGCGCTGCTGCTCGGAGGCGGCGAGGCTGGCGGCCAGCGGGAAGCCGAGAGCGAGCAGCACCCCGGCCATGAGGACGATGAGCAGCGGAAGCAGGCGGGTGCGCACGAAGTGGTCCGGAGGGGTCAGGCGGCCGGGGCGACCAGGCGGTAGCCGACGCCTCGCACGGTCTCGATCAGCGCGGGCATCCGCAGCTTGGAGCGCAGCGAGGCGACGTGCACCTCCAGGGTGCGGCCGGTCCCCTCCCAGCTGGTGCGCCAGACCTCGCTGATGATCTGCTCGCGGCGGAAGACGACACCGGGCCGCTGGGCGAGGAGCGCGAGCAGGTCGAACTCCTTGCGCGTCAGCTGGACGGGAGCGCCTTCGACGCTGACGCGCCGGGTGGGCAGCTCGATGGTGACGGCGCCGAGCCGCAGGGCGGCCTCGTCGCCGGCGGAGCCGGCCTCGTCGCCGTTCGCGGTGCGCCGGCTGACGGCGTGGATCCGGGCCAGCAGTTCGCCGGTGTCGTAGGGCTTGACCACGTAGTCGTCGGCACCGAGGTTGAGGCCGTGTATGCGCGAGCGGACGTCGGCACGCGCCGTCACCATGATCACCGGAGTGCTGGTGAGCTTCCGGATGCGGCCGCAGACCTGGTAGCCGTCCTGGTCGGGCAGACCGAGGTCGAGCAGGATCACCCCGTACGAGGGACGCTCGCCGTGCGCGGCGGGCAGGACCGCCTGGAGCGCCTCCTCGCCGTTGCGGGCGTGCGTGACGGTGAAGCCGTGCTTCGCGAGCACCGCGGACAGGGCCGCGGCGACGTGGTCGTCGTCCTCGACGAGCAGCAGTCTCATGACCCTCCTCCGTAACTCGG
This sequence comes from Streptomyces sp. NPDC048338, assembly GCF_043201055.1. Classification (NCBI taxonomy): domain Bacteria; kingdom Bacillati; phylum Actinomycetota; class Actinomycetes; order Kitasatosporales; family Streptomycetaceae; genus Streptomyces; species Streptomyces sp. NPDC048338. The sequence continues at coordinate 29,832 of NZ_JBICYQ010000005.1, read as the reverse complement.
TGATCTCGTGGTGGATCCCTGTCTACCAGCAGGGCACCTTGGCATGAACGCCGATCAGCGGCATCTCCGTCAAGTGTCCCCCTGGCGCGCCCGGGTTTCCGTTATGGAGCCGGTACGCCGTGCACCGTCCCCTTCACCCAGTGTGTCCGGTTGCGGCCGGATCGTTATCCTCAATTTCCGCTCAGATGTGATGACGCTCGTCGCACCGGGTGCCTAGTGTCCTTGCCAACCGAGGAGGACGGAGCTAGAAGCCGATGAGCGGAGTGTCAGTGACCAAGGGCTCGGAAGACGCCGTACCGGCGGCGGCGGGCGACCTGGTCGTGCTGTCCAACGTGAACAAGCACTTCGGCGCGCTGCATGTGCTCCAGGACATCGACATGACCATCGCCCGTGGCGAGGTCGTGGTCGTCATCGGGCCCTCCGGGTCCGGCAAGTCCACGTTGTGCCGCACCATCAACCGGCTGGAGACGATCGACTCCGGCACCATCACGATCGACGACCGGCCGCTGCCCCAGGAGGGCAGGGAGCTGGCGCGGCTGCGCGCCGACGTCGGCATGGTCTTCCAGTCCTTCAATCTCTTCGCGCACAAGACCGTGCTCGAGAACGTCATGCTGGGCCAGGTCAAGGTCCGCAAGACGGAGAAGAAGGCGGCCGAGGCCAAGGCCCGCACGCTGCTCGACCGGGTGGGTGTCGGCACCCAGGCGGACAAGTACCCCGCGCAGCTCTCCGGCGGACAGCAGCAACGTGTCGCCATCGCGAGGGCGTTGGCGATGGACCCGAAGGTCATGCTCTTCGACGAGCCGACCTCGGCGCTGGACCCCGAGATGATCAACGAGGTCCTTGAGGTCATGCAGCAGCTGGCCCGCGACGGGATGACGATGGTCGTCGTCACCCACGAGATGGGCTTCGCCCGTTCCGCGGCCAACCGCGTGGTGTTCATGGCGGACGGGAAGATCGTCGAACAGGCCACGCCCGACGAGTTCTTCAACAACCCGCGCAGCGACCGTGCCAAGGACTTCCTGTCGAAAATCCTGCACCACTGACGGCGCCTTCCCGCATGCTTCACCCTGCCGATCAACAACCCACGACCCAAGGGATGTTCACCATGAAGCTCCGCAAGACCGCGGCCGTCGCCGTCGCCGTGCTCGCCCTGACCGCGACCGCGTGTGGTGGCAAGGAGGGCTCCGCCGGCGACAAGCCCGCCGTGAAGCCCGGCGACAAGACCGCGCCCCAGCTGCCCACGTACACCGTCGCCACCGACGTGAAGCTGGAGTCGCCGGTCTTCAAGGAGGCCCAGAAGCGCGGCAAGCTGATCCTCGGTTCCAAGGCCGACCAGCCGTACCTCGGCTTCGAGGACCAGGCCACCAAGGAGCGGTCCGGCTTCGACATCGAGATCGCCAAGATGATCGCGGCCGAGCTCGGTTTCAGCGCGGACAAGATCGAGTGGAAGACCGTCGACTCCAAGCTCCGTGAGACGGCGATCTCCACCGGCCAGGTCGACTACTACGTCGGTACCTACACGATCAACGACAAGCGCAAGGCGCTCGTCGGCTTCGCGGGCCCGTACTACAAGGCCGGCGCCGACCTCCTGGTCCGCAAGGACGAGACCGCGATCACCGGTCCGGACACCCTCAAGGGCAAGAAGGTCTGCTCGATCACGGGCTCCACCCCGCTGCAGGAGATCAAGAAGCCCGAGTACGGCGCCCAGACCGTCGAGCTCGGCAAGTACTCGGACTGCGTGCAGCAGCTCGTCACCAAGCAGGTCGACGCCGTCACCACGGACGACTCGATCCTCAAGGGCTACGCCGCCGCCAACGCCGGCAAGCTCAAGGTCGTCGGCAAGCCGTTCACCGAGGAGCCCTACGGCATCGGCATGAACAAGGACGACAAGGTCCTGCGCGACAAGATCAACGACATCCTGGACGCGCGCATCAAGGACGGCACGTACAAGAAGATCTACGAGGCCACCCTCGGCCTCTCCGGCTCCGCGTACACCGAGCCGCCGGCGATCAACCGCTACTGATCCTCAGGTGAGACGAGCGCCCCGTACCGCTGTGCGGGGCGCCGCTCCCCCTGCCCGCACGCCTTGCCCGTAAGCCTTGGCACGCCTCGACCGTAGGACGCCGACCGCCGACGCGGAGACCTCATGAACGTACTGCTCGACCATTTCCCGGAGTTCCGCGACGGCTTCATCGGAACCGTGTCGATCACCGCCGTCAGCTCGGTCATCGCGCTGCTCCTCGGCGTCGTCGTCGCCGGCTTCCGGGTGTCGCCCGTGCCGCCGCTGCGCTACTTCGGCACCCTCTGGGTCACGCTGCTGCGCAACACTCCCCTGACCCTGCTCTTCCTCATCTCGCTCTTCGTGGTCCCGGAGATCCTCTTCCCGGGGATGAGCCCCTTCGTGCTCGGCTCGCTCGCGCTGGGCTTCTACACCTCCGCGTTCGTCTGCGAGGCCGTCCGCTCCGGCATCAGCACGGTGCCGCTCGGCCAGGCCGAGGCCGCCCGTTCGCTCGGCATGACCTTCGCGCAGACGCTGCGGATGATCGTCCTGCCGCAGGCCACGCGGACCGTCCTGCCGCCGCTGAGCTCGATCTTCATCGCGCTCACCAAGAACTCGGCCATCGCCGGCGCCTTCAGCGTCACCGAACTCTTCGGCTGGCAGACGCTGATGAGCGAACAGGGCTACGCCATCGCCCCGATCTTCGTCTGGGTGGCCGCCGCGTACCTGGTCATCACGTTCACCATCAGCGGGATCTTCCGACTCCTGGAGCGCCGCATGGAGGTCGCCCGATGAGTGCCAGCGTTCTCTACGACACCCCCGGCCCCAAGGCGCGCGTCCGCAACCGGATCCTCGCCGTGCTGGGCAGCGTCGCCATCGTCGCCCTGATCGCCGTCAGCGTCGTCCGGCTGAACGAGAAGGGGCACCTCGCCCCCGAGATGTGGGACATCTTCAACTACGCGGGCATCCGGCAGAACATCGCCGACGCGGTGCTCGCCACGCTGAAGGCCTTCGGTCTCGCCGCCGTCGGCTCCCTCGTCCTCGGCGTGCTGCTGGCCGTGGCCCGGCTCTCCGACCACGCACCGATCCGCGTGGTGGCCACCGGCTTCATCGAGGTCTTCCGCTCGATCCCGCTGCTGATCACGATCTACGCCGTCTGGGTCGGCTTCCTCACCGACTACTCGATGTGGGCGCTGGCGCTGGGCCTGTCCATCTACAACGGCTGCGTCCAGGCCGAGGTGCTGCGTGCCGGCGTCAACGCGGTGCCCAAGGGCCAGCGGGAGGCCGCGTACGCCCTGGGCATGAGCAAGACCCAGGTGATGACGACCGTCCTGATGCCGCAGGCGGTCCGGGCGATGCTTCCCACGATCATCAGCCAGCTGGTGGTCACCCTGAAGGACACCTCGCTGGGCTTCGTGATCCTCTACCCGGAGCTGCTCCAGACGGCCCGGCTGATCGCGTCCAACACACAGGTCAACGGGCAGTACCCGTACGTCTCCACGATCGTCGTCATCGGCACGATCTACATCGCGATGTGTCTCGCGCTCTCCGCCCTCGCCACCTGGATCGAGAAGCGGGGCCGCCGGGCCAAGACCGGGATCGCCGTCTCCGAGGCCGGCGTCACGACGCTCGCGGGTGCCAGCGAAGCCGTGCAGATTCCCTCCCAGCCGGGCGAAGCCCCGGCCGACGAGCCTGGCATCACGAAGAACTGACAGTATGTGACATCATCCGGGGGCAGTGGCGGTCGCCGCTGCCCCCGTCACTTGACGCACGCACCCGCAGTGGGTTGCATACGTTCTGTGACCATGCACCGGGCTCGCGCCACACTTCGCTGTGCTTCCCGCATGACCGAACGGCCTTCAGGAGCCACGCCGTGGACCCGGTGATCATCGTCGGCGCGGGGCCCGTGGGCCTCGCGCTCTCCCTTGCCCTGGCAGCCCAGGGCGTCCCCAGCGTCGTACTCGACGAGGGCCCGGGCAAGGAGGAACCGCGTCCGGCGCGTTCCGTCGTACTGCGCGAGGACATGGCGGCGATGGTGGAGCGGCTCGGCTGCGCCACGCTGCGTGACGAAGGGGTCCGCTGGGTCGGCTGGCGTTCCCTGCGACGCAAGCAACAGATGCGGCACATCGCACTGAACCTCGGGCTGCGCGGCGACGAGAGCGCGGTCGCGGGCCCGCCCGCTCCGCTGCACATCCCTCAGCACGCCCTCGCGCGCGGCCTGCGGGCCGCGATCGCCGGACAGGAACTCGTCCAGCTCGTCACCGAGGCGCGTCTCGACATGATCGAGCAGGACGCCGGCGGCATCACCGCACACACCCGCGGACCCGGCGCGACCTGGTGGCGCGGCAGCCACCTGGTGGGCTGCGACGGCGCCCGCTCCACCGTGCGCAAGCTGCTCGGCATCCGCTTCCCGGGGCGGACGGCGGTGGAACGCCACGCGGTGGCCGCACTGCGCACCGAACTCCCCTGGCCCGGCGAGGCACTGCTGCACCGTCAGCCGCCGTGGCGGGGCGGCGGCGACGAGATCGCGGCCCGGCCGCTGCCCGACGGCATCTGGCGGATCGACTGGCTGCTCCCGCCACGCGGCGACCTGGTCACCCCCGACGCCCTCGTCAGCCGGATCCGCGACACCCTCGCCGGCTGGTGCGACGGTGCGACGCCGCCGTACGAGCTGATCGACACCGGGGTCCACACGCTGCACCACCGGCTGGCCAGGCGCTGGCGGGTGGACCGGGTCTTCCTCGCGGGCGACGCCGCGCACCTGCTCGGCGCGGTCGGCACCCAGGGACTCGACGAGGGACTGCGGGACGCGGACAACCTCGCCTGGAAACTCGCCCACGCCTGGCACCACGGCGGCTCGGACACCCTGCTCGACAGCTACCAGAGCGAACGGCGCGCCGCCGTCGCCTCGCGGCTGCGGGCCGCCGACCAGTCGCTGCCCGTGCTGCGCGGCGGCGGGGGCCTGCGGACGTACATCCCCGGCGGTACCCGCGGCCACGACACCCTGCTGACCGACGGCCACCTGGGGCGCGGCCCGCTGGGCGCGCCCCCCGCATACCCGCACTCCCCCCTCGCGCCTCCGGACGCCGTGACGCAGACGCCGGTGGCCACGAGCGCGGGCGCCCCGGTCGAGGACGTCCGGGTGACGGCTCCGGACGGCACGACGGTCCGGCTCCGGGACCGGCTGGGGCAGGGACGGTTCCTGGTGGTGCTCGTCGCACCCGGCACCGGCGTGTGGGACCGGCGGCACTGGATGAGCGCGGGCGTGATGCCGCGGCTCGCGGAGGCCGTCCGGGCGCTGCCCGCGCGGGCGGAGCTGCTGGTGACCGAGGCCTACCCGGGGGCGGCGGCGCACGCCGTGCTCCTGGTGCGGCCGGACGGGCACCTGGTCGCGGCCTTCTCCGGGGTGCGGCCCGAGGAGCTGTACGCGGCGACGGACGCGGCCCGCGGCGGCGCGGTCACGGGGTCCGGGGACCCGGGACCGGTGGCCGCGGCCGAGGGAACCGGAACGCCCGGGCCGGGAGCGGGGGCGGCGGGAGCCGAGAAGGCGGGAGCCGGGGCCGGGCCGGTGTCCGGCGCACGGTCCGGGAAGGCCGCCGGGCGGGGCTCCCGGCCGGGGCCGACGTCGGGAACGAGGGACCGCACCGCGGACGTCAATTGACCGTCACGGGCGCTCATGGTGTACTCCGGAGCGTGACCGACACCGATGTGCGCCTGTGGCGGAGGGTCCATATGGACCTCGTCCGCTACGCGGGCTGCGTGTGTCGCCCGTCCTGCTGAATTCGCCCTTCCCTCGCGCGCTCCGCCACGCCGTCGTCGGCTCGTCGGCGGCACCGCGCGCCTCTCCCGCGAACTTCCAGGACGGTCCTCCGTGTCCCAGCACGTCTCCGTGTCCGCGCACGCCTCCGTGGTCCCGCACGCCGCCGAGCCCTCCCCTGTCGCCACCGAACCCACCGCCGCCGACCTCCTCGACTTCGTCCGCCGCACGGCGGCGGACACCACGTTGATCGACTCGCTGCCCCTCGATCCGGAGGGCCGCACCTGGGTGCGGCTCGACGGACCCGGCGGCAGCGAGGCCTGGCTGATCGGCTGGCCGCCCGGCACCGGCACCGGCTGGCACGACCACGCCGAGTCGCACGGCGCCTTCACCACCGCTCGCGGCGCGCTGAAGGAGAACTCGCTGGCGGTGCGCCTGCCCGCGAGCGGCTGGAAGACCCTGGAACTGGCCGACGACGTCGACCGGCGGCGTGAACTGACGGCCGGCAAGGGGCGCGCGTTCGGCCGGCACCACGTGCACGAGGTGCTCAACGAGTCCCGCGACACCCACGCCGTGTCGGTGCACGCGTACTATCCGCCGCTCCCGCTGATCCGGCGCTTCAGCCGCTCGGGCGCGGTACTCCGTCTGGAGCAGGTCGAGCGACCGGAGGACTGGCAGTGAGCGACGAACGCGTGGGCATCGACGAGCTGTTGGAGCGGGTCAGGTCCGGCCTGGACCGGATCGGGGCCCGTGAGGCGCACAAGGAGTACGAGGCGGGTGACGCGCTCCTGGTCGACACCCGCTACGCGGCGCTGCGCGAGAGGGACGGACTGATCCCGGGCGCGCTGATCGTGGAACGCAACGAGCTGGAGTGGCGGCTCGACCCGCTCGGCAGCCACCGCGCCCCGGAGGCGGACAGTCACGACCTGCGGGTGGTGGTCTTCTGCAACGAGGGCTACGCGTCCTCGCTGGCCGCCGCCTCGCTGCGGCAGCTGGGCCTGCACCGGGCGACGGACGTGATCGGCGGCTTCCAGGCATGGAAGGCGGCGGGCCTGCCGGTCCTGCTGCCCCGGGCGAACCGGGAGTAGCTCCGCCGGCACGGTCACGGGAGCGGGGTCGGGGCCGCGGCCGGAGTCGGCGAGGGCGCACGGGTCCGGGGTGCCGGGGGGGCAGGTCGGTTCCGCTTCGGAGCCGACCGTACGGGCGCGGTGCGGCCGGACCCCCGGGTCTCGTGGATCCCGGACACCTCCTAGAAGGGCTCGTCCAGCCCCTCCGTGTCCTCGCCCTCCTCCTCCAGCGCCTGCCGGACCACCCGCAGGGCCATGCCCTCGGGGTAGCCCTTGCGGGCGAGCATGCCCGCGAGGCGTCGCAGACGGCGGTCCCGTTCCAGGCCGCGGGTGGCGCGGAGCTTGCGGTCGACGAGCTCGCGCGCGGTGATCTCCTCCTGCTCGGAGTCGAGCTGCCCCACCGCCTCCTGGATCAGCGAGGGGTCGACTCCCTTGGTCCGCAGCTCCCGGGCCAGGGCGCGGCGGGCCAGGCCCCGGCCGTGGTGCCGGGACTCCACCCAGGCATCGGCGAAGGCGGCGTCGTCGATCAGCCCCACGTCCTCGAAGCGGGAGAGGACCTCCTCCGAGACCTCGTCGGGGATCTCCCGCTTCCGCAGGGCGTCGGCGAGCTGCTTGCGGGTGCGTGGAGTCCCGGTGAGCAGGCGCAGGCAGATCGCCCGCGCCCGCTCAGCCGGATCCTGGGGCGACAGCTCCTTCTCGGCCCTCGACGAGTCGGGGCTGTCGCCCGGCCATTCGGTACGCCGGGTCACCGTGTCAGCTCTTGGCCGCCGGGGCCGCCTTGGTCGCCTTGGTGGCCTTGACCGCCGTGGCGGGGACGGCCTTGGCCGCCTCGTCCGTGGCGGTCGCGGCACCCGCGGCCTCCGCGCCCGGCTCGGCCGCGGCTGCCTCCGGCCGCACTCCGACGCCCAGCTTCTCCTTGATCTTCCTCTCGATCTCGTCGGCGAGATCGGGGTTGTCCTTCAGGAAGTTACGGGCGTTCTCCTTGCCCTGGCCGAGCTGGTCGCCCTCGTAGGTGTACCAGGCACCGGCCTTGCGGACGAAGCCGTGCTCCACGCCCATGTCGATCAGGCCGCCCTCGCGGCTGATGCCCTGGCCGTAGAGGATGTCGAACTCGGCCTGCTTGAACGGCGGCGCGACCTTGTTCTTGACGACCTTGACGCGGGTGCGGTTGCCGACCGCGTCCGTGCCGTCCTTGAGGGTCTCGATGCGGCGGATGTCCAGACGCACGGAGGCGTAGAACTTCAGCGCGCGGCCACCGGTCGTGGTCTCCGGCGAGCCGAACATGACGCCGATCTTCTCGCGGAGCTGGTTGATGAAGATCGCGGTGGTCTTGGACTGGTTCAGCGCACTGGTGATCTTCCGCAGGGCCTGGCTCATCAGGCGGGCCTGGAGGCCGACGTGCGAGTCGCCCATCTCGCCCTCGATCTCCGCGCGCGGGACGAGCGCGGCGACGGAGTCGATGACGATCAGGTCGAGGGCCCCGGAGCGGACCAGCATGTCGACGATCTCGAGGGCCTGCTCGCCGTTGTCCGGCTGGGACAGGATGAGGTTGTCGATGTCGACGCCGAGCTTCTTGGCGTACTCGGGGTCGAGGGCGTGCTCGGCGTCCACGAAGGCGACCTGGCCGCCGGCCTTCTGGGCGTTGGCGACGGCGTGCAGGGTCAGGGTGGTCTTACCGGACGACTCCGGTCCGTAGATCTCCACCACACGGCCGCGCGGCAGGCCGCCGACGCCGAGGGCGATGTCCAGGGCGGTCGAACCGGTGGAGATCACCTCGATCGGCTCCTGGGTACGGTCACCCATGCGCATGACGGCACCCTTGCCGAATTGCCGTTCAATCTGTGCGAGCGCGGCTTCGAGCGCCTTCTCGCGGTCGGTTCCTGCCATGGGTTCCACCCGGTTTGCTTGAGTCGATCGCTTCATGTGAAAGACGCTATCCCCTGCCACTGACAATGGGCCTCGGCGTCTCTCCGACCTGTGGACAACTCGGCCACAACCCCGTGATTCCAAGGGCCGGAACCCCATAAGAATGGATGTTCGATTTCGGTGTCAAGCGCACCACGCCGACGGCACCGGCCCCGCGCGACCCCCCTCCCGGCCGGTCCGCGGACCGCCGCGAGGCCCTCCTCCCGCCGGTTCCCGCACGGTGCACACGGTCCGGCGACACCTATCCTTCCTGGCATGCCCCTCCCCTTCCGCGTCCGTGACGGGCGCCCGTCCCCGCGGGTCACCGACGCCGTCGTGGCGCTGGTCGTCACCCTCGTCGTGGTGATCTGGACCCTGGTCGCGGCGCGGTACACGGACGAGCCGACGGCGCGGACGGCCGTCGGCTGGATCGTGATCGCGATCGGCTGCGGGGCGCTGTGCTTCCGCCGCCGGTGGCCCGTCGCGGTGGCCGTCGTGACCCTGCTGGCCTGCGCGGTCTACTACCCGGTGTCGGCCCAGGACGGGCCGCTGATGATCACCTTCGCGCTCGCCCTCTACACGCTGGCCGCCGAGGGCCGGTTCGCCGCCGCCGTCGCCCTGGCCGCGGCCACCCTGCTCGCCGTCGGCCTCGGCGAGCTGCGCCAGCAGCCGGGGCACCGCCAGATCGACGACACCTCGCTCGCGATGCTGTCCGGCTGGCTGATCAGCCTGGTCGCCGTCGGCCGCGCCCAGCGCACCCGGCTCGCCTATCTGCACGAGGTGGAGCAGCGGGCGCTCGCCGCCGAGCGGGAGCAGGAGGCGCGTGCCCGGCAGAGCGCCACCGAGGAGCGTCTGCGGATCGCCCGGGAGCTGCACGACGTGCTCGGGCACAGCATCTCGCTCATCAACGTCCAGTCCGGCGCCGTCCTGCACCGGCTGGGCAAGGGGCCGGAGCCCGACGTCGCCCTGGCCGCCGCCGAGGAGGCGCTGCAGGCGGTGAAGGCCACCAGCAAGGACGCGCTGCGTGAGCTGCGGGCGACCCTCGGACTGCTGCGGCGCGCCGACGAGGCCGCCCCGACCTCGCCGACCTCGGGCCTCGCGCTGCTCGGCGAGCTGGTGGAGCGGGCCCGGAGCACCGGCCTCGACGTCCGCACGGCGGTGGCGGGCACCCCCGCCGCGCTGGCTCCGCCGCTCGATCTCGCCGCGTACCGGATCGTGCAGGAGTCACTGACCAACGTCACCCGGCACGCGGGGGCGCGGACCGCGCTCGTCACGCTGGACTGGGGCCCGCGCGAGCTGCGGCTGCGGATCGCGGACGACGGGGAGGGCGCGCCGGAGGAGTCGCCGCTGGGCAGCGGCATCCGCGGGATGGCGGAGCGGGCCCGGGCCTTCGGCGGCGATCTGACCGCCCGGAACACCGCCGACGGCTTCCTGGTCGACGCCCGGCTGCCGCTCGCCGATACCGGCCACGCCCCCCTGCGGGCACCCGGCCCGTCCGTCCCGCCCGGCTCCACCCGCTCCGACGGACCGTCGCCCTCGCCTCCGCCGCCCGGCTCCACCGGCTCCACCGGCCCGTCCGGCCCCACCGACCCGCCCACCACGCCCCAGGGGGACCCCCGATGATCCGTGTCGTACTGGCCGACGACCAGACCCTGGTCCGCGCGGGGTTCCGCTCGATCCTGGCCGACGAGGACGACATCGAGGTGGTCGGGGAGGCCGGCGACGGGGAGCAGGCCATCGCGCTCGCACGCGAACTGCGTCCGGACGTGGTCCTGATGGACATCCGGATGCCCGGCCTGGACGGTCTGGAGGCCACCCGACGCATCACCGGCGACGCCCGGCTGGAAGGGGTCCGGGTGGTCATCCTGACCACCTTCGACATCGACGACTACGTGTACGGCGCCCTGCGCGCGGGGGCCTCCGGTTTCCTGGTGAAGGACACCGAGCCGATGGAACTGCTGCACGGCGTACGGGTGGTGGCGCGCGGCGACGCGCTCATCGCCCCGGCCGTCACCCGCCGCCTGATCGCGGAGTTCGCCGGCCGTACCCGGCAGCCGGACCCGAGCCCGCGCCTGAACGCGTTGACCGAACGGGAACGTGAGGTGATGGGCCTGGTGGGGGCGGGGCTCTCCAACGACGAGATCGCGCGCCGGCTCGTCCTGTCCCCGGCGACCGCCAAGACGCACGTCAGCCGGATCATGACCAAGCTCGACGTCCGGGACCGGGCCCAACTGGTGATCCTCGCGTACGAGTCGGGGATGATCACACCGGGCTGGCTCGGCTAAGGGCTGTCCCGTAATCCGCGGTGGGTTGGCGCACGGCGTCGGATGCGGTGCATCGCAAGGCGGAGGGCCGCTCTCATACTGGGCGTATTCGGGCGATCCGACAACGCAGCGAGGTGCCGTAATCCGCGGTGGGCGTCGCAGGACACCGCGATCCCCGCAAGATCGGCAAGACGCCCCCTAGGGGGTGCCGCCGTCCGCCCGCAACTCCGGGGGTACGGCCTCGGTGAGCGGCGCAACCGAGGGGGTACGCCGGTTGTCCACCGGCGGGCGACGCGGTGACCGCAGGCGTACGCCGACGCTGGCCGGGTGAATCCAGAAGTACTCGACCTCGCCCGGCTCCAGTTCGCCCTGACGGCGGGCGGCCACTTCCTCTTCGTCGCCCTCACCCTCGGGCTGGCGACCGTCGTCGCCGTGCTCCAGACCGTGGCGACGATCGGGCGGAAGCCGCTGCACGCGCGCATGGTCCGCTTCTGGGGACAGCTGTACGTGATCAACTACGCGGTCGGGATCGTCACCGGCATCGTGATGGAGTTCCAGTTCGGCATGAGCTGGAGCGGGCTCACGCACGAGGCGGGCAACGTGCTCGGCGCCTCGCTCGCGGTCGAGACGATCGTGGCGTTCTTCGTCGAGTCGACCTTCCTCGGCCTGTGGATCTTCGGCTGGAACCGGCTCGGACGGTGGGCCCATCTCGCGACGATCTGGGTCGTGACGCTCACCGCGTACCTCTCGGCGTACTGGATCCTCGTCTCCAACGGCTTCCTCAACCACCCCGTCGGCCACCGGATCGTCGAGGACGGCGAGCTCGTCCTCGACGATCCGGTGGCCGTGCTGACGAATCCGTCCGCGCTGCTGGCCTTCGGGCACGTCCTCGCCGGGGCCCTGCTCACCGCCGGCTTCTTCATGGCCGGGGTCAGCGCCTACCACCTGTTCCGGCGGACGGCCGAAGGGGCGTTCTTCGGACGGAGCCTCCGCGTCGGGGTGTTCCTCGCCTTCCCCGCGCTGATGGTCACCGCCGTCTTCGGCGGCCTCCAGTTCTCCGCGCTGAGCACGTTCCAGCCCATGAAGTCGGCCGTCTTCGGCGGGAAGACCGCCGAGATCGCACGCGTGCAGGCGGACATGGCCGCGCGCTACGGCCCCGGCGACTACGTCCCCTCCGAGGCGTGGACCCGGGGCGCGGGCCTGGTCATGCTCCTCTGCTTCGCGCTGATGATGTACCTCACCTTCGCCGGAGTGATCCTGGCCTGCTTCAAGAAGGCCGTCCTCCGCTTCCGGCTCTGGCATCTCGCCCTGATGGCCGCGGTGCCCCTGCCGTATCTCGCGATGATCGGCGGCTGGGTCTTCCGTGAGGCCGGCCGTCAGCCCTGGGTGGTCCACGGACTGCTGAGGACCGAGGACGCGGTCTCCGATCTCTCCCCGGCCACGATGCGGATCTCGCTGGCCGTCTTCACCACGCTCTTCGTGCTGCTCCTGGTCCTCAACGCCTGGCTGCTGGCCCGGCACGCGCGCCGCGGCCCGGTCGACTCGGGGCTCGGCCACGACGACCGGGCCGTCACCGAGGACCCGGTCGCCGCCCTGCCCGCCACGCGCTACTGAGGAGCGGACCGTGCTCTTTCCCGACACTCTCGCCGTCGTCCTGCCGGCCTTCTTCGCCACCGGCTGGTTCATCCTCGGAGGCTCCGATCTCGGCACCGGGATGCTCCTGCCGTACCTGGGCCGGACCGCGCACGAAAGGCGCCTGGTCATCGCGTCCTTCGCGCCGTTCTTCCTGGGCAACGAGGTCTGGCTGATCGCCACCGCCGGCGTGCTCGCCGGTTGCTTTCCCATGCTCGAAGGGGAGTTGCTGGCGGGCCAGTACCCCGTGCTCGTCGCCCTGCTGGCCGGCTGGGTCGTCCGGGACACGGGGCTGTGGTCGCGCGGCCGCGTGAGCGGGGACGGGGGACGCCGCCGGCGCGCGCTGTGCGACGCGGCGGTGGTGGGCGGCAGCTGGACCGTCGCGCTCTCGGTGGGGCTGCTGCTCGCCGCGCTGCTGACCGGGGCGCCGTACGAGCCGGTCGGCGGCCCGGCGGGTGTCCTCGTCGCCCTCGCGGTCGCCGCCCTGTTCGCCGTGCACGGGCTGGGCTTCGCGACGCTGCGGCTGACCGGACCGCCCTACGAGCGGGCCCGGCTGCTGGTGGGACGGAACGGCCCCTGGCAGTCGTTCGCCCTCACCGCCGTCCTCCTCGGTGCGCTCCCGCTGGTCGCCGGCGGCACCCTCCCGCTCGCCGAGCGAGCGGCGGACCCCGGCACGCTCGCCCTGCTCGTCCCCGCGCTGCTGGTCGTCACCCCTTTCCTGGTCGCCGCCCAGGTGTGGACCTGGATCGCCTTCCGGCGGCGGGTGACCGGCCCCTCCTACCTCTGACCGCCGTCCGCTTCCGCGTCCGCCGTCCCGCATCCCTCAACCGCCACCCCTGCCCCTTCCCGGCTCGCACCGGGCCTCTCGACAGGAGAAACGATCATGACCGTCACGCGGGACAGCGATCCCCCGGTCACCCGTCGGCGCGGCAGCGTCTTCGAGCGGCTGGCCGCCCTCTCGTACCGCCGCCGCTGGACGGCGGTGCTGCTCTGGATCGTGGTGGTGGTCGCGGCGACCGGCGCGTCGACCGCCGTGGGCAGCGCGTACCACAACGACTTCTCGCTTCCCGGGACCGATGCGCAGGCGGCCCGGACCGTCCTGGAGCGGCACGGCTCCGGCCGGACCGACGCGACCCTGCAGGTCGTCGTCAAGGACGCGCGGGGGATACGCGACGCCACGGTCACATCGCGCGTGGACGGGCTCCTCGACCGGGTGGCGCTGCTGCCCGGTGTGACGGACGTCCGCAGTCCCTACGAGGACGAGGCCGCGGTCTCGCGGGACGGGACCGTGGGCTACGCCACCGTCACGCTCGACGAAGAGGCGGAGAACACCGACCGGGCCCAGGTCCTGAAGGTCGTCGAGACCGTGCGCGCGGCCCAGGGCGACGGCCTGGTGGCCGCCGTCGGCGGCGACGCGGCCCGTGGCGCCGAGGAGGGCGGCGGAGGGGCGGCGGAGGGCGCGGGCATGCTGGGCGCCCTGGTCATCCTGGTCTTCCTGTTCGGCTCGCTGGTCGCGGCGAGCCTGCCGGTGATCACCGCGGTGTTCGCGGTCGCCGCCTCGATCGGCCTGATCGCCCTCGCCTCGCACCTGGCGGACGTCGCGGACTTCACGCCGCCGATCATGATGCTGGTCGGTCTCGGCGTGGGCATCGACTACGCCCTGCTGATCTTCTCCCGCTACCGCGGAGAGCTGCTGGCGGGCGCGGAGCCCGAGCAGGCCGCCCGCACCGCGCTCGACGCCGCGGGCCGGACCGTCTTCTTCGCCGGCTGCACGGTGATCATCGCGCTGACCGGGCTGGTCGCCCTGGGTCTCGGCTCGCTGCAGGGCGTCGCGCTCGCCGTCGCCCTGACCGTCCTCGTCACCATGGCCGCGTCCCTCACCCTGCTCCCGGCGCTGCTGGGCCTCTTCGGCCGGCGGATCCGGCGGCAGGTCGCCCGGCGGGCGGCGCGGGCCGGCCGGGTCGAGGGCGCGGGCTGGCGGCGCTGGGCGGCGGGGGTGCAGCGTCGGCCGTGGGCGGCCCTGCTGCTCTCCCTGGCAGCCCTGGGGGCCCTGGCCGCGCCGGCTCTCGACATGCGTCTCGGCTTCGCCGACGCGGGCAACGACGCCCCGGCGAAGTCCAGTCGGCAGGCGTACGACCTGCTGGCCGAGGGCTTCGGTCCCGGCTTCAGCGGACCGCTGGTCGTGGTCGTGGACGGTGGCGCGACCCCCGGCACCGGCGGGGACGCGGGCGCGGCCGTGTCCGACACCGCCGGGGAGCTGCGGCGACTGCTGGACGCGACCGACGGCATCGCGGCGACGACACCTCCGCTCCCGGCCGGGGATCCCGCCGTCGCGACCGTGATCGCCTTCCCCGACTCGGCCCCGCAGGCCGAGGCGACCTCGGAGCTGGTCGACCGGTTGCGCGCGGAGGTGCTGCCCCCGCTGGAGCGGACCAGCGGCGCCGATCTGCTGGTCGGCGGCCCCACGGCGGCGACCGAGGACTTCGCCTCCACCGTCTCCGCCCGGATGCCGCTCTTCGTCTCGCTCGTCGTCGGGCTCTCGGCCGTGCTGCTGCTCCTGGTCTTCCGGTCCGTCCTGATCCCGGTCAAGGCCGCGCTGCTGAACCTGGTGAGCATCGGGGCGGCGCTGGGCGTGATCACCCTGGTCTTCCAGCACGGCTGGTTCGGGGTGCAGCCCGGCCCGATCGAGGCGTTCATCCCCGTGATGATCTTCGCGATCGTCTTCGGGCTCTCGATGGACTACGAGGTCTTCCTGCTCTCCCGCATCCACGAGGAGTGGCAGCGCACCCGGGACCCGCAGGAGGCGGTCCGCGAGGGACTGGCGGCGACCGGCCGGGTCATCACCGCCGCCGCGGCGATCATGATCGTGGTGTTCGCGGCCTTCGTGCTCAGCCCCGACCGGATGCTGCAGCAGTTCGGGCTCGGACTGGCGGTGGCGATCCTGCTCGACGCCGTCGTCATCCGCTGCCTGATCGTGCCGGCGGTGATGCAGCTCCTCGGCCGCCGTGCCTGGTGGCTCCCGGCGCCGCTGCGCCGGATCCTTCCGGAGGTGCGCCTGGAGCGGGACTGAGCGCGGGGGATCCGGCACGGCGGGACCGGCCACCGGGAGATCCGGCGGCCGGGGACCGGCCCGCCGCCGGGCCCGCGAGTCCGGCCCGCCGAGAGGTCAGGCGCCGCCCCTCGGGGACCCGGGCGGCTCGGCCGGCCCCTCGGCGTCCGGGGCCGCCTGCCCCTGCTCCCGCTTGTGGTGCAGGGCCTTCTGCAGCCGGGCGACCACCGCCTCCCCGTACCGCCGGTGGCCGTGGACGCGCGGGTCGTCGGTCACGTCGTACCGCTTCACGTAGGCGCCGAGGAACGCCTGCAGGGTGGCGACGGCGGGGATCGCGATCAGCGCGCCGACGGCGCCGAGCAGCGCCGTCCCCGCGATCACCGAGCCGAAGGCGACCGCCGGGTGGATGTCCACGGTCTTGGAGGTCAGCTTCGGCTGGAGCATGTAGTTCTCGAACTGCTGGTAGACGACCACGAAGATCAGCACCCACAGCGCGTACCAGGGGTTCACGGTGAACGCGATCAGCATCGGCAGCGCGCCCGCGAGGTACGTGCCGATGGTCGGGATGAACTGTGAGACCAGACCGACCCACACCGCGAGCGCGGGCGCGTACGGCACCCCGAGGATCTCCAGCAGGACGAAGTGCGCGACGCCGGAGATGAGGGCCATCAGGCCGCGGGAGTAGAGGTAGCCGCCGGTCTTGTCGACGGCGATCTCCCAGGCGCGCAGCACCTCGGTCTGGCGGGCCGGCGGCAGGACGGAGCAGAGGGCGCGGCGCAGCCGGGGCCCGTCCGCCGCGAAGTAGAACGAGAACAGGAAGATCGTCAGCAGCTTGAACAGGCCGCCGAGGACGGTGGCGGAGACGTCCAGGACTCCGGTCGCGCTGTTCTGGACGTACTTCCGCAGCCAGTCGGAGCGCAGCACGCTGTCCTGGACCTCGACCCGGGAGAGGTCGGTGTGGAAGGTCTGGTTGATCCAGTTGATCACCGAGTCGAGGTACTTGGGGAAGTTCTCGACCATGTCGACGATCTGGCCCGCGAGCATCGAGCCGAGCAGCACGACGAAGCCGACGCTGACGATGATCACGGCGAGGAAGACGAGGAAGGTGGCGAGGCCACGGCGCATGCCGCGGGCCGCCATGCGTCCCACGGCCGGCTCCATGGCGAGCGCGAGGAAGAAGGCCAGCAGGATGTTGACGAGCAGACCGACGAGCTGGTGGAAGGCCCAGCTGCCCAACTGGAAGCACGCGTAGAGCGTGAGGGCGAGCACCAGGGCGCGGGGCAGCCAGCGGGGCATCCGCGCCGTGGCGGCGCCGGTCGCGCCGGGTGCCCCGGCGGGGGACGCGAGCGGTCCCGGGGCGGCGGTCGTCTCGGACGCGGCGGCGGCCGAGGGCACCACGGAGGCTCTCCGTCCGGTCGCCCCCTCCGCCCGGCCGTTCACCGGGTGGCCCGTGGGCGTCGGCTCACGGGTCGTGTCTTCGTTGTCGCCGGTCTCGTCGGTCTCGTCAGTCGGTGCCACCACGCCAGTCTCGCGCACCGCGCGGACGTTCCGTCCCGCCGTGGGCGGGCCCGCGGCGGGATGCCCGGCTCGGCCACGCCGGCGCGGGGGCGACTCGCCCGGCCGCGTGGGCCGGTCTCAGCGCCTGTCCGCGGGGACGCCGACGGCCGAACAGACCGCCCGCCAGACGTCCTTCGCCTCCCAGCCGGCGTCCAGCGCCTCGTGCACCGTACGGCCTCCCAGCTCGGACATCACATGGTCCCGCGCGAAGGACTCGGCGTAGGGCGCCCCGAAGTGGTCCGCCATCCGTTCCCAGAAAATCGTCAACCGCATGCCCCCAGTATCCCGCTCCCAAGAGTGCAGCCCGGTCCGTAACGCTTGTCACACGCTCCGTGCGGCCTACCGTCGGACCATGGCTGGAACTCCTCTCGCGGCCTCGCCCGCGGCTCCGCACGCGACTCCCCTCGCGCGCGCCGAGCACTTCGTCTGGCTGACGGCCCGCGTCCTCGAACAACGCCGCTTCGCCTACCACTTCCTGCGCGGCGGCGCGGAACCGGTCGAGGTCGCCCTCGCGGCGTACCTCAACGAGGACGGCGGCTACGGCCACGCCCTCGAACCCGATCTGCGGGGCCCGGTGAGCCAGCCGCTGCACACCGGGCACGCGTTGCGGGTGCTGGACTCCATCGGCCGCTGCGGCGGGCTGCGGGTCGAGCGGATCTGCCGCTATCTCACCGACATCTCGACGCACGAGGGCGCGCTGCCCGCGGTGCACCCGTCCCAGCGCGGCTATCCGGCCGCGCCGTTCGTCCCGGTCGTCGACGACCCGCCGGCGGCGCTGCTGTCCACCGCGCCGGTCGTGGGGCTGCTGCACCGCAACCAGGTGTGGCACGCCTGGCTGTTCCGCGCCACGGAGTTCTGCTGGGCCGTGGTCGAGTCGCTGGAGAAGTCGCACCCGTACGAGGTCGAGGCCGCGGTCGCCTTCCTGGACGGGGTCCCCGACCGGTCGCGGGCGCAGGCGGCCGGCGACCGGCTCGGACGCATGGTCCGGGAGCAGGGGCTCGCGGTCCTGGACCCGGACCGCCTCGACGACTTCCCGGTGTCGCCCGGGTACGCGCCGGGCGAGCACCACTATCCGTACGACTACGCGCGCGTCCCCGACTCGCTGGCCCGGAGGTGGTTCACGGACGAGGAGATGCGCCGGTCGCTGGACCATCTCGCCGCCGCGCAGGAGGAGGACGGGGGCTGGCCGGTCGCCTGGCGGCAGTGGGCCCCCGGCACGGCGCTGGAGGCGCGACCGATCGTGACGATCGAGGCGTTGCGGACGCTGCGCGCCCATGGCCGCCGGATCGAGTGACCTCCGGGCCGGCCGGTGCCGGTGCCGAGTGGGCCGAGCGGAGCGGACAGGGCGGCCACGGCGGGCGAGCGTGGCCTCGGCGCCGCGCCGCCCGGCGACGGGTGGTGCCGCGGGTGCGGGACGTGCTCCTGGCACCGAGACGCGCGCGGGGCACCGCCCCGTGCGGCCTCGCTCAGCCGCCGAGCGCCCGGACGCCCGCCGTGACCACCACCGCCGCGGCGACCACGATCAGAAAAGGCGCGCGCAGGATCAGCGCCACGGCCGCCGCCGCGAGTCCCGCGGCCCGGGCGTCCAGCACCAGCGCGCCGTCGGCGCTGAAGGTCTGCTGGGCGGTGAGCGCCGCCAGCAGGGCGACGGGCAGCAGGGCCGCCAGCCGCTGGACGACGGGCCGCTCCAGGGCGCCGGCCGGGACCAGCAGGCCCAGCAGCTTGACCCCGTAGCAGCCGACGGCGGTGAGGGCGATCGCGATCCAGACGTTCATCGGGTGTCCTCCTGGTCCTCGACGGGCTGACGGGCGGCCTCCGCGCGGGGCGCGGGATCCGCCGTGTCCCCGGCGGTGGCGTCGTCGGCCGCGGCGGCGCGGCGCCCCTGCACCCAGAGCACGGCGGGCGCGGCGAGCGCCGCCGCGAGCACCGGGACCCCGGCCGGCAGCACCGGCAGCAGCCCGAGGCCGAGCAGCACCGCGAGCCCGGCGGTGGTGCGCTCGGTGGCGGTGCGGAGCATGGGCGCCAGCAGCGCCAGGAAGGTGGCGGGCCCGGCCGCGTCGAGTCCCCAGGCGCTGGTGTCGCCGATGGCCTCGGCGCCGAGCGCGCCGAGGAAGGTGGTCAGGTTCCACAGCAGGTAGAGCGTGAGTCCGGTGACCGTGAAGCCGAGCCGCACGGCCCGCCGGCTCGGCTGCGCCAGGGCCACCGCGGCGGTCTCGTCGATCACCCAGTGCGCGGCGAACGGCTTGACGGCGCGGGGCAGCGCCAGCAGCTGCGAGAGGCGCAGCCCGTAGAAGGCGTTGCGGGTTCCCAGGAAGAACGCGCCGGCGGCCGCCGTGAACGGGTTCCCGCCCGAGGCGAGCGCCCCCACCAGCGCGAACTGCGAGGCGCCGGTGAAGA
Organism: Streptomyces sp. NPDC048338; assembly: GCF_043201055.1. Lineage (NCBI taxonomy): Bacteria > Bacillati > Actinomycetota > Actinomycetes > Kitasatosporales > Streptomycetaceae > Streptomyces > Streptomyces sp. NPDC048338. The sequence goes on along the minus strand of NZ_JBICYQ010000005.1, from coordinate 10,205 downwards.
CGAGCAGGCTGAGCACGCAGGTCTGGAGGAGGGTGAGACCGGACCCGGCGGAGGTCACGCCGAAGGCGAAGCCGGAGAGTCCGACGGCGACGCCGACGCCCAGGGCGTCGCGTACGACCGCCGCGTCCGCCTTGGCGGGGGCGGCGTCGGCCCGTATGACGGGGGGAGCTGTCTGTTCTGCCACGTCAGGGACGTTACGGGTCCCGGCGGCCCGCGGTCTTGTACGTTCTTGCGCGCTGGTACGCCCCCGGCGGGACGCCGACGCTCCGCGCGAAGTGCCGGGTGAGGTGTGGCTGGTCGGTGAATCCGACGGCGACGGCCGCCTCGGCCGGTGCCGTCCCCGCGTCCAGGAGCCGCCGCGCCCGGCGCACGCGGGCGTCGGTCAGCCAGGTGTGCGGCGGCATCCCGTAGGCGTCCCGGAAGGCCCGCAGCAGCGCGAACGGGCTGGTCCCGAGGTCGGCGGCGAGCTGCTCCAGGGTCGGCGGGTCGGTCATGCGGGCTTCCAGGACGGCACGTGCGCGTGCCGCGTTGCGGGCGCCGGCCGAGCGGGGCGCGAGCGGGGTGCCGACCCGGCCCCCGTGGCTGCGCAGCATCCGTGCCGTGACCAGCCGCAGCAGGCTGTCGGCGGCGAGGGCGTTGCCCTCCTCCGCGGCCCGGTGGACGCCGACGACGAGCTGGGCGGCGTACGGGTCGTCCACGACGGGGTCGGTGAACCCGACGTCGCCGCGCAGCGCGAGGGTGTCGGCGGCGATCGACCGGATCAGCCCGGCGTCGGGGTAGATCGTGCGGTACGTCCAGCCCTCGGGCACCCCCGCGTGCCCGGTGTGCGAGGTGTCGGGGTTGACCAGGGCGATCTGCCCGGGGCCCGCGTACACCAGGTCGTCGCGGTAGTGGAACGCCTCGACGCCCTCGGTGATCGCCGCGAAGACGAAGGTCTCGTGGGTGTGCCGGGCGAAGGCCTTGCGGACGTAGTGGGCGTGCAGCAGGTCGACTCCGGGCAGCTCGGGGTACTGCCAGTACCGTGCCCGCTCCCCTGTCGCCATGCCCCCATTCTGCGCCAGGCGCCCGGCGCGGGCGGCCCGGGCGTCCCCGGGGCATCCGCGCCGGCCGCGGGTTCTCCCGGGGTCCCGGCGGTTGTCAGTGCCGGGGTGCACGATGGAGGGCATGGTCACGTCCGCGCTCGACGCCTTCTCCCCCGCGACCCGCGGCTGGTTCACGGGGGCCTTCACCGCGCCCACGGCGGCGCAGGAGGGGGCCTGGCAGGCGATCGGCGCGGGCTCGGACGTGCTCGTCGTGGCGCCGACCGGCTCGGGCAAGACCCTCGCCGCGTTCCTGGCGTCCCTGGACCGGCTCGCCTCGACGCCCCCGCCCGCCGATCCCAGGAAGCGCTGCCGGGTGCTGTACGTCTCGCCGCTGAAGGCCCTCGCGGTGGACGTCGAGCGCAACCTGCGCTCCCCGCTGACCGGGATCCGTCAGGAGTCGGTCCGGCTCGGGCGGCCCGAGCCGGACGTGAAGGTGGGCATCCGCTCCGGCGACACCCCGCCCGCGGAGCGGCGGGCGCTGGCCACCAAGCCGCCGGACATCCTGATCACCACCCCCGAGTCGCTGTTCCTGATGCTGACGTCGGCCACCCGCGACGCGCTGTCGGGCATCGAGACGGTGATCCTGGACGAGGTCCACGCCGTCGCCGGGAGCAAGCGGGGCGCGCACCTCGCGCTGTCGCTGGAGCGGCTCGACGAGTTGCTGCCGCGCCCGGCCCGCCGGATCGGCCTGTCGGCGACGGTCCGGCCGGTGGACGAGGTGGCCCGCTACCTCTCCCCGCAGCGCCGGGTCGAGATCGTCCAGCCGCCGTCGGGCAAGGAGTTCGACCTGTCGGTGGTCGTGCCGGTGGAGGACATGGGCGAGCTGGGCGGTTCGCCGGCGTCCGAAGGGCGGGAGGGCGGCGACCGGCCGTCGATCTGGCCGCAGGTCGAGGAGCGGATCGCCGACCTCGTCCAGGCCCACCGCTCCACGATCGTGTTCGCCAACTCGCGCCGGCTCGCGGAGCGCCTGTGCAACCGCCTCAACGAGATCGCGTACGAGCGGGCCACCGGCGAGGCGATGCCCGAGGGCCCGCCGCCGGCCGAGGTCATGGCCCAGTCCGGTGCCGCCCGGGGCGCGCCGCCGCTGCTCGCCCGGGCGCACCACGGCTCGGTCTCCAAGGAGCAGCGCGCCCAGGTCGAGGAGGACCTGAAGGCCGGCCGGCTGCCGGCCGTGGTCGCCACCTCGAGCCTGGAGCTGGGCATCGACATGGGCGCGGTGGACCTGGTGGTCCAGGTCGAGTCACCGCCCTCGGTCGCCTCCGGCCTCCAGCGGGTGGGCCGCGCCGGACACCAGGTCGGCGCCGTGTCCACGGGCGTGGTCTTCCCCAAGTACCGCGGTGACCTGGTGCAGGCGGCCGTGGTCACCGAGCGGATGCGCAGCGGTGCCATCGAGTCGATGCGGATCCCGGCCAACCCTCTGGACGTCCTCGCGCAGCAGCTGGTGGCGATGGTCGCGCTGGACAGCTGGCAGGTGGACGACCTGCTGGCGACCGTGCGGCGGGCGGCGCCGTTCGCCTCGCTGCCGGAGTCGGCGTTCACCGCCGTCCTGGACATGCTGGCCGGCCGCTATCCCTCGGACGCGTTCGCCGAGCTGCGCCCGCGGGTGGTGTGGGACCGGGTCACCGGGACGGTCACCGGGCGGCCGGGCGCGCAGCGGCTCGCCGTCACCTCGGGCGGCACGATCCCGGACCGGGGGCTTTTCGGCGTCTTCCTGGCCGGCGCGGACCCGAAGAAGGGCGGCGGCCGGGTCGGCGAGCTCGACGAGGAGATGGTGTACGAGTCCCGGGTCGGGGACGTCTTCACGCTGGGGACGACCACCTGGCGCATCGAGGACATCACGCGGGACCGGGTCCTGGTCTCCCCCGCGCCGGGCGTACCGGGCCGGTTGCCCTTCTGGAAGGGCGACCAGCTGGGCCGCCCGCTCGAACTGGGCCGTGCGGTGGGCGCGTTCCTCCGCGAGGTCGGTTCCCTCCCGGCCGAGGACGCGCGCCTGCGGCTGGTCGCCGCGGGCCTGGACGCCTGGGCCGCGGACAACGTCCTGGCGTATCTGGACGAGCAGCGCCAGGCGTGCGGTCACGTGCCGGACGACCGGACCATCCTGGTCGAGCGGTTCCGGGACGAGCTCGGCGACTGGCGGATCGTCATCCACTCCCCCTTCGGGGCGCAGGTGCACGCGCCGTGGGCGCTCGCGCTCGGTGCCCGCCTGTCCGAGCGGTACGGCCTGGACGCCCAGGTCATGCACGCGGACGACGGCATCGTGCTGCGGTTGCCGGACGCGGACCTGATGGGGCTGGACCTCCTCGACGACCCCGGGGCGCCGGACGGGCGGTCCGACCCGACGTACGACACGGACCAGGCTCCCGTCGGCGCGGCCGACGCCCTCTTCGACAAGGGCGAGATCGGCCAGATCGTCACCGACCAGGTGGGCGGTTCGGCGCTCTTCGCCTCGCGCTTCCGCGAGTGCGCCGCGCGTGCCCTGCTGCTGCCCAAGCGCAACCCGGGCAAGCGCACCCCGCTCTGGCAGCAGCGCCAGCGCGCCGCACAACTGCTCCAGGTCGCGAGCGAGTTCGGTTCGTTCCCGATCGTGCTGGAGGCGGTCAGGGAGTGCCTGCAGGACGTCTTCGACGTGCCCGGGCTGACCGAGCTGATGGGGGACATCGAGTCCCGCCGGGTCCGCCTGGTCGAGGTCACCACCCCCGAGCCGTCCCCGTTCGCCCGTTCCCTGCTCTTCGGCTACGTCGCCCAGTTCCTCTACGAGGGCGACTCGCCGCTCGCCGAGCGCCGCGCGGCGGCGCTGTCCCTGGACTCCCGGCTCCTGGCCGAACTGCTCGGCCAGGCGGAGCTGCGCGAGCTGCTCGACGTGGACGTGCTCGCGGAGCTGGAGCGGGAGCTCCAGTGGCTCACCGAGGAGCGCCGGATCAAGGACGTGGAGGGCGTGGCGGACGTGCTGCGGGTCCTCGGTCCGCTCACCGACGCGGAGCTGGTGGAGCGGGGTGCCGATCCGGGCTGGGCGCGGGAGCTGTCCGAGGCCCGCCGGGCCATCCGGGTCCGGATCGGCGGCGCCGAGCACTGGGCGGCGATCGAGGACGCGGGCCGGCTCCGGGACGCGCTGGGCACGGCGCTGCCGGTGGGGGTGCCGGAGGCCTTCACCGAGCCGGTGAAGGACCCGCTGGGCGACCTGCTCGCCCGGTACGCCCGTACGCACGGACCGTTCACCTCCTCGGCGGCCGCGGCCAGTCTCGGCCTGGGCGCGGCGGTCACGGACGGCGCGCTGCAGCGCCTCGCCGCGTCGGGCCGGGTCGTCCAGGGCGAGTTCCATCCCTCGGGCATCGGCCAGGAGTGGTGCGACTCCGCCGTGCTGCGCAGGCTGCGCCGGCGCTCCCTGGCCGCCCTGCGGCACGAACTGGAGCCGGTGCCTCCGGCCGCGCTCGCCACGTTCCTGCCCCAGTGGCAGCACCTGGGCGGGCACGGACTGCGGGGGATCGACGGGCTGGCGCGCGCGATCGAGCAGCTGCAGGGTGCCCCGGTGCCGGCCTCGGCCCTGGAGAAGCTCGTCCTGCCGTCCCGGGTCGGGGGCTACTCCGCCGCCCTGCTCGACGAGCTGACGACGACCGGCGAGGTCCTGTGGGCGGGAGCCGGCTCGCTGCCCGGCAAGGACGGCTGGATCTCCCTCTACCTCGCCGACGCGGCGCCGCTCCTGCTCCCGCCACCGCACCCCCTGGAGCTGACGGCCCTGCACGAATCGGTCCTGACGGCCCTGACCGGCGGATACGGCCTGTTCTTCCGCCAGATCGCCGACCAGGTCCGGGCCACCACGCACCCCGACGCGACCGATCCGCAGCTCGCGGACACCGTCTGGGACCTGGCCTGGTCGGGGCGGCTCACCAACGACACGCTCGCTCCGCTGCGCGCGCTGCTCGGCTCGGGCCGTACGGCGGGCTCGACGGCCCACCGGGCCAAGCGCACCGTGCCGCGCGGCCGGTACGGCACGGTCGGCGCCACCCGCCCGGCCTCGCGGACCGGCCCGCCCACGGTCAGCGGCCGCTGGTCGTTGCTTCCCCCGGTGGAGCCGGAGCCGACGCTTCGCGCGCACGCCCTGGCCCGGACGCTCCTGGACCGGCACGGCGTGGTCACCCGGGGCGCGGTGGCCGCCGAGGGCGTCGAGGGCGGTTTCTCGGCGGTGTACCGGATCCTGTCGGCCTTCGAGGACACCGGGCAGGCGCGCCGCGGATACGTCGTGGAGGGACTGGGCGCGGCCCAGTTCGCGATGGACGGTGCCGTGGACCGGCTGCGGGCGGCGGCGACCGCGCGTGACCGGGGCGCCGAGGCGGGCGCCGGTCCGCGGGCGGTGGTGCTGGCCGCCGCCGACCCGGCCAACGCGTACGGCGCCGCTCTGCCCTGGCCGGAGCCGCCGACCGGGGCGGGTCACAAACCGGGCCGCAAGGCGGGGTCGATGGTCGTCCTCGTCGACGGCGAGCTGACGCTGTACATGGAGCGCGGCGGCAAGACGGTGCTGTCCTGGCCGACCGAGCCCGACGACCCGACGCTCCACGCGGCAGCCGAGGCCCTGGCGGGGGCCGCCCTCGCCGGCTCGCTGGGCACGGTCACGGTGGAGCGGATGAACGGAGCCGCGGCGCTGACCTCGCCGCTGTCCAAGACCCTGGAGGCCGCGGGCTTCCACGCCACTCCGCGGGGTCTCCGCCTGCGCCCGTGACCGCCCCTGCCACCGGATCGGGGCCCGGGCCGCGTACGCCCGGGCCGCATACGCCCGGCCCGGTCCTCACCCGGGCCGGTCGTCGGCGGCCGCGCGCCGGATCGCGGCGAGCGTACGGCCGACGTCCTCGTCGGTCGTCGACCAGTTGCTCACCGAGATCCGCATCACGCGCCGCCCGTGCCAGGTGGAGCCGCTGATCCAGGCCGTGCCGTCGTCGAGCAGCCGGGTCAGGACCCGATCCGTCCGCTCGTCGCCGCCGAAGTCGGCGCAGACCTGCGTGAAGACGACGTCGTTCAGGACGCTCGCGCCGTCGATCCCGGCGATCCCCGACGCGAAGGCGGAGGCGTGGCGGCACAGCCGCTCGACGAGGTCGGCCACGCCGGACCGGCCGAGGGACCGGAGCGCCGCCCACACGGTGAAGGCCCTGCCGCGCCGGGAGAGCTCGGGGACCTTGTCGACCGGATCGCCGTGCTCGTGCTGGATGAGGTAGTCGCCGCGCTGCCCCATCGCCGCCCGGAGCGCCGACGGGTCGCGCACGAGAGCGAGGCCGCAGTCGTACGGGACGTTGAGGGTCTTGTGCGCGTCCGTCGCCCAGGAGTCGGCGTCCGCGCAGCCCGCCGTCAGGTGGGCGTACCGCGGGGAGGCCGCCGCCCACAGTCCGAACGCGCCGTCCACATGCACCCACGCGCCCGCCTCCCGGGCGGCCCGCACGGTCTCGGGGAAGGGATCGAAGGCGCCGGAGTGGATGTCGCCGGCCTGGAGGACCACGAGCGTGGGTTCTCGCCCGCCCGCCGCGACGGCACGGCGCAGGGCTTCCGCGTCGATGCGTCCCTGGGCGTCCGCGCTCACGAGCCGGGGCCTGCCCAGCCCGAGGTAACGCAGGGCCAGGTCGACGGCCATGTGGCGGGACTCGCCGGCCAGGACGCGGACGGGTGGGCCACCGGCGAGGCCGTCGCGGGCGGCGTCCCAGCCGGCCCGGCGCAGCACGGCGTCCCGCCCGGCGGCGAGGCAGGTGAAGTTCGCCATCGTGGCGCCGGTGGTGAACCCGACGGAGGCACCGTCCGGGAGGCCGAGGAGATCGAGCAGCCAGGCGGCGGCGATCTCCTCGGCCGCCGCGTAGGCGGGGGTCACGGCGCGCATCACGCAGTTCTGGTCCCAGGCGCTCACCAGCCAGTCGGCGGCGAGGGCGGCCGGCTCGGTGCCGCCGACCACGAAGCCGTAGAAGCGGCCGCCGGGGAACGCGGTGAGCCCCGGCTCGCAGGCGGTGGCCAGCAGGTCGACGACGTCGGCGGGCGGGGCGGGTCCGTCGGGCAGTTCGGCACCGAGCGCGCGGACGACCTCGTCGACGGTGGCACGGGCGGGTACAGGGCGGTCGGGCAGGCTCGCCAGCCAGCGGACGCCATGGTGGTACGCCTGCCGGAGCGCCGCCTCGCGCGGGTCCATACCTCGGACTATGGTCCGGCCGCCCGGCCCTCGCAAGCCGGCGGCGGCCCGCCCGTGCCCGTGCCGCGAATCCACTGGTCGGCCGGTCCCGGTGGCCCGTAGCATCCGCCCATGATCGAGAAGGTGGCGGAAGACGCCGGCGAGCGGGAATCCCGGGCCACGGAGGACGCGGAAGCGCCTCGGGAGGTCTGCTGGCGGGGCCGGGGGATCGCCTTCGCGGCGCTCGACGTCGACGACGCGGAGCAGATCCACACCTGGCGCAGCGACCCGGTGGCCGCGTACGAGATCGGCATGTGGCCGCGCGCCCTGTCCGGCGTGCGCGAGCGCATCGAGCGCGACCGGGACGACAACGACCGCGACGATTTCCTCGTCCTGCTTCCGGACGGCACTCCGATCGGTCACATCGCCCTGATCGACCAGGACTTGGTGGACGGCACGGCCGAGATCATGCTGATGACGGATCCCGGCCGGCGCGGCCGGGGCCACGGCACGGACGCCGTGAACGCCCTGGTCGACCTCGCCTTCGGCGAGCTGCCCATGCACCGCGTCCAGGCCGTCACGCACACCACCAACACCGCGGCCCTCGCGGTCCTGGCGAAGGCCGGCTTCGTCCAGGAGGGGGTGCGCCGTTCCGCCTGCCTGCACCGCGGCCGGCGGCACGACGTCGCCGTCCTGGCCCTGCTGCGGGACGAGTGGGCCGCGCTCCCCCGTCCCCGGTCGTGGGACGAGCCGGTCGCCGCCGGCTGAGCCGCCCGGCGACCCGTCGGCCGCCCCGGCCCCGTCCTCCGGACGTCTCGGGCCTTCGTCCCCGCCGTCCCCGCCGTCCGCTCCGGGCACCACACGTGCGCCCGGTCGCGCATCATGGGTGCCATGCCCGAGGGAGACAGCGTCTGGAAGGCCGCGCACCGGCTCGACTCCGCGCTGGCCGGGCGGGTCCTGACCCGGTCCGATCTGCGGGTGCCCAGGTTCGCCACGGCCGATCTCACCGGCCGCACGGTCCTGGACGTCACCCCGCGCGGCAAGCACCTGCTGACCCGTATGGAGGGCGGTCTGACCCTCCACTCCCATCTGCGCATGGACGGGTCGTGGCGGGTGTACGCCACGGGTGAGCGCTGGCGCGGGGGCCCCGCCCACCAGATCCGGGCGATCCTCGGCAACGCCGAGCACACCGCCGTCGGCTACCGCCTCCCGGTCCTCGAACTGCTCCGCACCGCGGACGAGGCCGAGGTCGTCGGCCATCTCGGTCCTGACCTCCTCGGCCCGGACTGGGACCCCGACGAGGCGGTCCGCAGACTCGGCGCGGACCCGGACCGCCCGCTCGGCGAAGCCCTCCTGGACCAGCGCAACCTCGCCGGCATCGGCAATGTCTACAAGGTGGAGCTGGCCTTCCTCGCGGGCGTGACGCCCTGGCTCCCGGTCGGCGAACTCCCGCCGGGCGTCCCCGAGCGGCTGGTGGCCACGGCCCACCGCCTGCTGGAGGCGAACAAGGACCGGCCCGACCGCAGGACGACGACGACGGCCCGGAGCCGGGAGCGCCTGCACGTCTACGGCCGCGAGAACCGCCCGTGTCCGCGGTGCGGCACCCTCGTCCGCAGGGCGGAGCCCCCGGGGCAGCTGGAGCGGATCAGCTACTGGTGCCCCGGTTGCCAGAAGGGCCCCTCCCACTGATTGACGGTCCGTCAGATCCGGTCGTACGGTCCCGTCATGCCCCTCATGGCGTACGACCTCACCGGCCGCACGGCCTTCGTCACCGGCGCGGCGAGCGGCATCGGCCGCGCCACCGCCCTGCTCCTCGCCCAGGCGGGTGCCACCGTCCACTGCGCCGACCGTGACGCCGAGGGCCTGGAGGAGACCGGTTCACTCGTCTCACGGCACGGGGGCAGGGCCCGCCTCCACCCGCTGGACGTCACCGACCGCGCCGCGCTCGCCGCCGCCGTCACGCGTGCGGGCCCGCTCGACGTCATGGCCGCCGTCGCCGGGATCATGCACACGAGCACCGTCCTGGAGACCCGCGACGAGGACCTGGACCGCGTCCTCGCGGTCAACTTCAAGGGAGTCCTGTACGCCTGCCAGGAGGCGGCCCGCTCGATGATCGCGTCCGGGACGCGGGGCTCGATCGTGACGATGGCCTCGGGAGCGGTGGACTCGGCCGGCACCGGCCTGCTCTGCTACAGCGCCGCGAAGGCGGCCGTGGTGCAGCTGACGAAGACCCTGGCCACCGAGGTCGGCCGGCACGGCATCCGCGTCAACGCGGTCGCGCCCGGCTGGATCCGCACCCCCATGACCGACCGGCACGAGCCGGCCGAACAGCTGCAGGCGGAGGCGGCCATGGTGCGGTACTCCCCCCTGGGCCGGGTCGGCGAACCGGAGGACATCGCGCACGCGGTCCTCCACCTCGCCTCCGACGCCTCGTCGTTCACGACGGGTCAGATACTCCGCCCGAACGGCGGGGTGGCGATGCCGTGGTGAACCGGGCGTCCGACACGCCCCGCCCACCCCGGCCGCCCGCGGCGGCGGACGCCGTCACGTGCACCGGCAGCAGACTCAACCCCCAGCCACCGGCCGCGACCGCCCCCTCGACCAGCCCGGACTGCTCCGGAACCAGCGCCAGTCGCAGCACCGCCCACCACCACAGCCCGCCGGCCAGCAGTGCGCCCGCCACACGTGCGCGCGTCACCGCGGGAACCCGTCGCCGTACCATGGCCGCCTCCTGCGGTCGACGCTAGACCGGCCGTATCACCCGGCGGGAGGGCGCATGGGGGGCAGACCGGGCGCACGGCCCCCACGGACCGCCCGGCCCGGACGCCGCCGCCGGCGTCCCCGCCGGCGGGACCGGGACACCCCGGCCCGCCGTGCGCCCCTCGGACACCCTCAGGCGCTTTCCGCCTGGAACATCCAGGCGTGATGTCCCGGACTAGCCACTGACCTGCCGCAACACACCCTGAGACCTCCGGGATTCCGGAATC